>JAPORU010000192.1 GCA_026710045.1 Aestuariivita sp.
CCTTGCGTTGCAACGCCGCCTCAACACCTTCCATCACACACAGCTTGCGCACCCGCTCCACCGTCGCCGTCCCCACAGAGAGAACATTCGCGATGTCCGCATCTCGCAGACCCCCGCCGTCCCGGTTGCGATCCGCCAGCAACAGGATGTGCGCCCGCTTGCGCCGCTCCTTCGACCCCGTGCCACCCTCCACCAGATCCCGGAGAGACGATCGCTCCTCCGGGTCCAGGGTCACATGGTAAAACTTCCGACCGTTCGGATTCATGGTTTTTGCCTCACACGTTCTATCCCACGCCTGAAGTTGGGGACCCCAACCTCAGAAAACGGCCCTGCTCAGACCCATGGGATTTTGTTGTTGTTGTGTCAGGCTACTCTATCATATCAGAATACAACAAAACAACATGTCTGCGGCTTTAAACATCAATTCAATGATGTTGGTATAGTACTCTCCTGCGGACTTTTTGCGGCAATCTCAGGCTCATCCGTTGCTACAGCCGCAACTATCGGGACAGTTGCAATTCCCGAGATGATTAATCGGGGATATCAGCACCGATTTGTTTACGGACTACTTGCCGCCGGAGGAACCCTTGGTATTCTGATTCCGCCATCAATTCCAATGATCGTTTATGGATTCGTCACCGAACAATCTGTAATTGCGTTATTTCTGGCCGGAATTGGTCCTAGGTTACTTTTGCTGGCTCTTTTTGTTTCTCTCTCAATGATCTATGCCAAGTTCTGGGGTGGATTTGAACCCGTTGCGAAGCAAAATTGGCATGAACGATTACAGGCAACGCGAAATGCTCTACCGACCCTCTTCTTAGCATTGTTCGTTATTGTTGGACTATACTCTGGAGCCTTTACACCAACAGAAGCGGCCGCGGTCGGATTCACGGCCGCACTTGTCATCACGGTGTTTTGGTTACGCTCACTGAGTTGGAACGACTTCAAGGCCGCCGTTGTTGAAAGCGCCATTACGACCGTCGCAATCCTATTGATTGTTGCTGGAGCAAAAATATTCGGCAAAGCCCTCGCACTGTACCGCATCCCACAGGACATATCGACCCTGATCGCTACAAGCGTTGACGGTCCTCTGATGTTCATTATAATTGTTTCAATTGTCCTCTTGCTGATGGGGCTCGTGTTTGAAGCCCTTTCCATGATTCTCATCATGACACCCGTTCTCCTACCCGCGGCGATAAGTGTAGGGCTCGATCCAATTTGGTTTGGAATCTATATGGTCATTATGGTCGAATGCGCCTTGATCACACCACCGGTCGGCCTTAATCTCTATGTCATTCAATCCGTCGCACGAACGACATTGTCGGATGTCGCACGAGGCGTGTGGCCATTTCTCATGCTTATGCTCCTGACGGTCGGTATTCTCTACTTTGTCCCAGAGATCGTTCTCTATATCCCCTTTTTCCGGTAATCAGAATGAATAACGTTGCGCGCCTACATTCACTCTTGGAGATGGATTGCTGTCATTCGATGCCATGTTGCTTTGACGCTCTATCGGCAAAATTAATTGAACAGGAGAATTATCCACTGACCTTCATGTCAGGTTTTGCTGCTTCCGCAAGTCGGATTGGAGCACCCGATCTCGGCTTAATGAGCTATGGGGAAGTGATTGATCAAACTCGGAACATCAGCAGTGCAGTTTCTATTCCCCTGATTGGAGACGGAGACGCCGGCTACGGAAATGCAATGAATGTAAGACGCACGGTACGAGGTTTTGCGTTAGCGGGAGCCGCTGCTGTAATGATCGAGGACCAACGTGAACCGAAGCGCTGTGGCCACACGCCGGGCAAAGAAGTTGTTGATCGCGCGGAAGCGTATGATCGCATTCGAGCAGCCGTCGATGAACGCAATGCACTGCGTAATGAAGGCTGTGATATCCTGATTTTGGCACGTACCGATTCAAATCATGATCATGGACTGACCGAAGCCATTCGACGTGCCGAACAATTTTCGAAATTGGGTGCCGACATTCTCTTTGTTGAAGCAGCAAAATCAGAGAATGAAATGCGAAAAATTTGCGAAAATCTACCGGGACCAAAAATGGTGAACATTGTTGACGGCGGCTTAACGCCTGATTTAACAAATGCAGAACTGCATCAAATCGGATTTCGAATAGCGGCCTATCCGCTCATTCTCATGGCCGCTGCCATGCACGCTATGGTAAAATCCTTACATTCACTTCGCGCAAACAAACGTGCAGAGCAGATACAGTTTCAAGACTTACGGCAGCGTATTGGCTTCGACGATTACTATCGACAGTCCCAGTTGTATGCGACAAGCAAACGAACAATTGAATAATTCCTTCAATTTGAACCGGTACAAACCAAAGTGAGCAATCATCAACCTCATGATGTAAAGATCCATCCTAAATGAATTTCGTCAATCGACATCGTTACGTTCACTTTTCATGTTCGATTGAACACCATCACGGCCCGTTGCGCATATTATCTTTCTCATGATCATAAGCTTAACAGTTCTCGGGATCATGACCCGATTTATTATCAATCGGAGATGTCACAATCACATTCTCTTTATTAGCAGTGTTTCTGTCGACCGCTCTCTGGATGGTTTACATGGGAATCTGTCATTCGAAAAATGACCTGTTATCAGCATGAAATAAAAACCTTTGCTAGGATCAATGCAGAAATCCTGCAGCCGAGATGATCCAAAAACACTTACGGTACGTGATTCTGTTCAATATTGAATACGTAACGTAAAAGCCTACATTCTCTATTGAATTATACACGAACGCATTAATGTCTGTAGAACAGTTCCGTGCGATGAAAATGTTGCAACGTAGTCTCCAACAAAGAATATTTGATCCGCCCTTTTCTAATCGACCGGCGGCCAGAACCATTTCATGAAACAATAACACATTCAATTTGAACCGAGCACGTTATCAGTTATTGATGACATCCGAGTCCCCGCATGCGTCTCTTTCCAATACTAACCGCTCTTCTCGTACTTTCAGTGCTCTACGTGATTGTATTCCAGCGCGAGGCCCTGCGCACTTGGTCTGCACGAGAAATAATACCGGCGACATCCGAACAGATATCAGCGGAAAAGGCGATTGAAACAACCGCCGTCGTCGCTTTACGATCTTCACAATCGATGCGAGAACAATTTGTCGTCATCAGCGGGACAACAGAAGCAAATCGGCAAGTTGTCATGCGAGCCGAAACACGAGGTGTCATCATTTCCAATCCATTGCGTAAAGGCACCTCTGTACAAGAAGACGATGTGCTGTGCCGCATTGATCCCGGAACCCGCCTCATTTCCCTCTCCGAGGCAGAAGCCGCTCTCATCGAAGCCGAATCACGATTACCGGCGGCTACAGCACGCGTCCGAGAAGCGGAATCACGGCTCACGGAAGCTGCATTAAATCTGAATGTCGCCAGACGTCTGGCCGAAGATGGCTTCGCTTCTGAATCACGTATTGCAGCAGCAGAAGCGTCTACGGAGTCGGCCAAAGCGGGTGTTAAGGCTGCCCAATCCCAGCTTAAAGGGGCTCAAGCCGGTGTGCAAACAGCGCGAACACGGGTTGCTGTAGCAGAAAAAGAAATCAAGAAACTCGAAATTCGAGCACCCTTTTCTGGACAATTGGAATCGGATACTGCAGAAATTGGATCCCTCTTACAATCGGGCGATTATTGTGCAACCATTATACAACTGAATCCAATCAAACTTGTCGGCTTTATTGTCGAAACGGATATTGGAAAAGTTAAGGTGGGTGCCAAGACTCGAGCACGGCTTGCGACTGGTCAAGTTGTAACGGGACACGTAACCTTCTTATCCAGAGCAGCCGATCCCGATACGCGGACATTTCGAGTCGAAGCGATTGTGTCAAACCCGGATCGTGCCATCCGAGACGGTCAAACAGCTGAAATAGCAATCGCTGCAGGACAACTAGCCGTTCACTTGATTCCTCAATCAGCGCTAACCCTGAACGATGACGGAAAACTCGGCGTACGACTGATTACAGGGATCGGAACCGCAATGTTTCAACCCGTCAAGATCGAGAACGATAGTCAAGACGGTGTTTTCATTAGCGGACTCGATGATACAGCCGACATTATTGTCGTCGGACAAGAATATGTATCGGATGGCGTAATGGTCGATCCAACCTATCAAGGAGTTGGAAATTGACAATCATCATCGAATGGGCCGCCAAACGCACAAGGATGGTCCTAGCCTTTATCATAATCTCGCTCATTGCCGGCGCCGCAGCTTATAACCTCCTTCCAAAGGAAGGTGAACCAGAAATCGATATTCCGGTGGTCTTTATCTCGGTACCCTATTCCGGCGTATCGGCGGAAGACAGTGAAAAGCTGCTTATTCGACCTATGGAAGCAGAACTCTCAGAACTTGACAATCTCGTTGAAATGTCAGCGACCGCGGCCGAAGGCTACGGAGGGCTTGTGCTCCAGTTCGAATTTGGTTGGAACAAGTCATCGACGATTGCGGAAATTCGTGAACTCATGAAATCGGCGGAAGCAAATTTCCCAGAGGGGGCCGAGAAATATACAATCAACACCGTTGATCACTTTGACATTCCAATTATGCTTGTCAATTCTGGAAAAGCTCCCGAACGAACGCTGCGACTCCTTGCACAGGAAATGAAGGACAGCCTTGAAAGCCTGGAACCGGTCGAAAAAGTCATTCTCGTCGGGCAACGCGAGGAAATGCTTGAGGTTATTATCAACCCTCTCTTGCTTGAAGCCTATAATTTAACCGCTGGCGACTTAATTCGGATTGTTGCAAACAACAACCGAGCCATAGCCGCCGGTGAATTGACGTCCCGCCAAGGCACCTTCGCACTCAATATCCCGACAGGATACAACGATTATCAAGATGTCTATAATCTACCGATAAAGGTTGAGGGCGACAGCGTCATTACCCTACGGCAGTTGGCGGACATTCGCCTCACTTTCCAAGACCGTGAAGGGACAGCACGTCACAATGGAACAGATGCTATTGGTTTTTATGTCTTCAAGCGACTGGGTTACAGTCTTATTGATACGGCGCAACTGGTTCGCGAAGAAGCCCAGGCCGTACACGCGAGCTGGCCCGAAGCGCTTCAACAAGCGGTATCCATAAAAACATCGAACCAAAGCCTTGTTATTGTCTCGATGATTGATCAACTTGAGGCGTCCGTATTGACGGCCATTGCGTTAGTAATGATCGTTGTGCTCGCCGCCCTCGGTCCAAGAGCCTCCTTGCTTGTGGGCTTTGCGGTACCAACATCCTTTCTGCTTTGTTTTGCCTTTCTTGCCATTATGGGCGTGCCGATCTCCACAATCGTCTTGTTTGGCCTCATCCTCTCGGTGGGTATGCTTGTCGACGGCGCCGTTGTCATTGTTGAGAATGCCGATCGACGAATCAGCGAAGGTTCCGGACCCATGCAAGCCTATGTCGATGCTGCAAAACGCATGTTCTGGCCAATCGTCAGTTCAACCGCGACCACTCTGTGCGCATTTCTTCCCATGTTGTTTTGGCCAGGCGTTCCGGGCGAATTCATGGGAATGCTACCGATTACATTGATTTTCGTCCTTTCGGCTTCTTTGATTGTGGCGTTGATATACATCCCGATAATGGGTGGACTAGCCGGTCGCTTCAACCGCCGTATTGATCATGCATCGCAAGCCTTACGGGAAGCTGTTCCAAGTTGGCTGGTACGGATGGGCCTTCTGCTGCTGTCTATTTATGTCGTGTTCATAGGGGCCATGCAACTGCTCAATCCCAATTACCTCCCCGGACTATCCACTTTGAATCTATCTGCACCCATCGCATACATTCCCGGAGCCCTCATATTCATATTGGGAACGATGCTGACTGCGGTGTCATCAGGAGCGATTCAGAAAGATGTTAGTCAAACACACGTCCGTACTGGACATCGACGTACGACTGTTGGCAAAATCATTCAATTGATTGTTGGCAATCCCGTAATGCCGGTCATCTCCATCATGCTGGTGATCAGCGCCATCATTGGCGTGTTCACATATTACAGCCAAAATAATCTGGGAGTGGAGTTCTTTTCAGAAACAGAAGCTCAAGATGCTGTCATCTTCGTGCGAGCACGCGGAAACTTATCGCTTCTTGAGAAGGATCGATTACTCCGTCAGGTCGAACAGGAAGTTCTTCAGACGCCGGGAGTCGACAGCGTTTTCGCAACCGCTGGAACAAACGCATTGCAACAGGAAGCGCCTGAAGTTGCGCCCCCGAATGACGCCATCGGACAAATTCGAATTGAACTTACGCCTTGGGATGATCGACCACGCGTTGCCGGTGACAATATATTCTTTAACCTCATCGAAACCGAAGGAGTGGCAGACAACTTCTATGGCGCACAAATTCTCGCCAATCTCGAAAAACGATTGACAAGAATTCCTGGGATACAGATTGAAATTGCTGAACTCCGGAACGGACCTCCAACTGGCAAAGAGATTTTTCTAAGAATACGGGGGAATAACTCAGACGACTTGATGCGGGCAGCCGAAACCGCAGTGGAAAAGTTCCAAAACACCGAAGCCTTAATGGATATTGAAGATTCCTTACCCCTGCCGGGAATAAACTGGCAAATCGATGTCGATGTCGAAAAGGCCGGTCGGTTTGGCGCTGATATTGCAACAGTGGGTGGTATGGTACAACTTGTAACGCATGGCCTTCTTTTGGACACGATGCGCGTTGATTCATCCGATGAAGAAATTGAAATTCGCGTGCGTTTGCCGGAACAGTATCGTCTACTATCCATACTCGACAATCTAAAGGTCTGGACCTATGGCGGACAGGTTCCTCTCTCCAATTTCGTGACACGAAAACCGATCGAAAAAGTTGCTGAAATTGGTCGTGACGATCAAAAACGGTATTTTGATGTCAAAGCGAATGTCACCGACAATGTCCAAAAAATTGTCAACTCCGAGTCTGGAGACACCGTAGGATATCTCTACAGTTCCGAGAACGGTCCAGCCACCTACAGCAGCGAACTAAGCAATCAAGTCATTGACGCGGGACTGGCTGACTCGACGCTGCGCCTTGTTCCGGTAAATGCAACTGAACGCATCGAAATCATCACGGAATGGCTGGAAACGCGTCCCTTCCCTTTTGGAGTTGAATGGTCTTGGGCCGGTGATCGCGAGGAACAACTTGAAAGTCAAGGATTTCTCATGAACGCATTCGCGGGTGCGCTCGGCTTGATGTTTGTCATCTTACTGGCCCAATTCAACAGTTTCTACAATTCTGTATTGGTTTTGCTCGCGGTGGTTCTGTCAACGACCGGGGTCTTGTTAGGCATGCTGGTAATGCAACAACCGTTCTCAACCATTATGACGGGCATCGGAATCGTGGCCTTGGCCGGGATTGTCGTCAACAACAACATTGTCTTGATTGATACCTATCAAGACTACACACGGTACATGCCTAAAATTGAAGCAATCATCCGGACAGTGGAAGTCCGAATCCGGCCGGTTCTCATGACGTCAATCACAACCATAGCTGGGTTGACTCCCATGATGTTTGGAGTATCCTTGGACTTCTTTAACGGCGGTTATTCGGTCGATTCTCCAACAGCTTTATGGTGGAAACAACTTGCCACAGCTGTAGTGTTTGGCCTCGGTACCGCAACAATCCTGACCTTGATTTTCACGCCGTCGATGCTGGCTGTTCGCGTATGGGTCGTCACCTATGCTGCGGCTCTTGGTCACCTATTAGGATGGTTATCAATGCCAAAGAGCAGCAAAATTGCAAGCGATTGGGCTCTAAAACGATCCATCAGGAATATGAAATCCTCCGAGATAATCTGGGAACCGAGTGACTCTCTTCCAAATACAAACACAGCAGAGACTTTTGAACAACGTCCTGATTCCAAATCCGGAATTCTTCACCCAAACATACAACCAGCCGAATAGCGTCCATAAAACGTCCAACTTTTATTCGATTCGTATACCCATCTTGCTGATTCACTTCTTGACAGAAATTCTTCACAACGGATTCAGATACAGATCCCTTGTTCAGGACATCATCGATCTCCAGAGCTGTGCATATCGACCGTTCTTCGCCAGAAGTTGATCGTGCGTTCCACCTTCGACAACAATCCCTGAATCCAAAACAAAAATCTTATCGTTATTGATAATCGTCGATAACCGATGAGCAATTGTAATCACCGTTCGACCTTGTCCCATATGTTCAAGAGCATCTCGCACCTCAACTTCCGTGTCACTATCGAGTGAAGACGTGGCCTCATCAAGAAGAAGGATCGGAGGATTTTTTAACAGCGTTCTGGCAATACCAACTCTCTGCTTCTCTCCACCTGAGAGTTTCAGACCACGCTCTCCAACCTGCGTATTGTATCCATCGGGCAACGACACGATAAAATCATGGATTTGGGCTGTTCGAGCTGCCTTAATAATGTCATTTTCCGGTGCATTTTCTCTCCCATAGGCGATGTTGTAACGAATAGTATCATTGAACAACACCGTATCCTGGGGAACCACACCAATAGCCAGATGTAAGCTCTGTTGCGTCACATCACGAATATCTTGATTATCGATCAGAATAGCGCCGTCGGTTACATCATAAAACCGAAACAACAATCGATCGATTGTTGACTTTCCTGAACCGGTTGCGCCAACGATCGCCACTTTTTGACCCGGTTCAATCGTCAAGTCGATACCCTTGAGTACCTCACGTGCAGGTTCATAGTGAAACCGTACAGACTTCAACTCTATTCGACCACCGTTAACCCGCAAGTCGACAGCCCCCGGTTTATCAGCCACCTCTTGTCTGCGTTCAAGTAAATCAAACATCTCGCCCATATCCACCAAGGATTGACGTATCTCTCGATAGACCGTTCCCAGAAAATTCAGCGGTATCGTGATCTGAATCATATAGGCATTCACCATCACAAAATCACCCACTGTCAACAACCCCTTCTGAACACCTATGGCTGCCATAACCATCACACCAATCATGCCGGATGTGATGATGAAACCTTGACCGAAATTCAGCAAAGCCAGAGAATAAGATGTCTTGAGGGCAGCTTTCTCATAGGCTTCAAATGCCGAATCATAGCGCTGTGCTTCTCGGGTTTCGGCCCCGAAGTACTTTACAGTCTCATAATTCAAAAGACTATCAATGGCCTTTTGATTAGCATCTGTGTCCTGTTTATTCATTTCACGACGCAGCTTTACCCGCCACTCCGTAACCTTCACTGTAAAGTATATGTAGACGACAATGGTTGCGGCCAAAATCAGCAAATACCATAGATCCAGAAAAATGGTTACCAATATCAAAATCAGCAGCAACTCGACAATTAACGGCCCAACACTTAACAGCAAAAAACGTAACAAAAAGTCGACGCCCTTTACCCCTCGTTCGATAATTCGAGACAATCCGCCTGTCTTTCGTGTCATATGAAATCGAAGAGACAGATTGTGTATATGTTTAAATGTTTCTAAGGCCAAAGAGCGCAGAGCACGCTGCCCCACCGCCGCAAAAACGGCATCACGCAACTGCTGGAACCCGGCACTCATCAACCGTGCCATGCCATAAGCAAACGTCAACCCAACAGCACCAACGACCAATAAATCGAGACCGTCATCTGCGAGGGCATCTACCGCTAATTTGTAAAGCAACGGTATGGTTACAGCGATAAGTTTTGACAGAAAGAGAAAACCGAGCGCCGCTATAACCCGACACTTTACTGAGATCTTTCCGTCGGGCCACAGATATGGCAACACCTTGCGTACGGTCCGTAAGCCGGAGCGGCGTTCATCTCTTAGAATTGTATCGGACATACGTTAAGTGAGAATCATCGTGTCTCATCAGAACATTATCGATATGCAGAATGTCATGACGTAAGCCAAATGCACTCAATTCAGTCTGGAATGAAAAATACCTGCCCCGGATAGATTAAATCGGGATCGCGAATAAGACTACGATTGGCGTCAAACACGCGCACATACAGAATGCCCTGTCCATATCGCTTACGCGAAATAGCCCAAAGAGTATCTCCAGGCTTAATTGTAACGTCTTGGATTCGATTTTCGATTGTGGTGGTTCTATCATCCACACTCGTGGCTTGTGCGAGAACCGTTACAGGTTCACGCGTAAAACGGGTTGCAATCCGCTTTAAGACTGTCCCATCATCCCTCAACAAATCAAGCCGCAAGGTATAATCACCGGGATCTAAGTCAACGAGTTCGGTCATCCATCGCCCATCCGCGTTCACACGAAAATCACGGACAACTTGCTCGTCAACGTAAAGGATTATCGTGGAATGGGGCAACGCACTCCCTGTGAGCAGAACTTCACCCTCATCTCCGTAACTGATTGTGTCCAGTGTCAACACGACATCAGATTCACGATCAGAAACGTCAGAAGACATCAGTTCTGGCCCAGTTGAATTCAATCGCAATATAGGAACATTGGATAAGACCTCCTCAGAAACAGCCATGTCGTCACGCGCCGATCCATCGTTCTCCGGCCCAGTTATTTGAGTCGCCGTCGGCGCAACTTCGGATGCAAACTCATCATCATCGATTGCGTTCGGATAGGAAAAGGGTGCGATAATGATCTCTTCCGGTGACTCAACAGCTCTCGAATCCTTTCGCGCAACAAGAGTTAAAATTCGTGGCTCTATACTCTCCTCCAGTTGAAACACTGTAGCAAAGTTTCCGCTTAAATCGGTCACAGTGACTGCCGTTTCTTGTCCATTAACAAAAAACAAAACCTCGCTGTCGGCTTCGCTTTTCCCAGCAACAACTGTCATTCCACCGGCATCAACACGCACAACATCAAGTTGCGGAGTTCGTAACGAAGCAAGCGTTGACTCCGTAGGGTTCGGACCTGATTGATGTTTGGTATCGATGGCAATGACGGTCGAATCGCCATCATTGTCTGGTAGAGCAGCGACAACGGTTTCCGACGATTCTGTCTCGGACACCTCCACTTCGATCATGTCCGCTAAAGGCGCCGGGGGTTTTGTCACGGTCTCCGTAATTACTGGATCCGATGGCACTGTCTCCACCGCTTCGACCGTTGATCCCGATTGCATATCCTCTTGATCATCAGCACCGGAACGTAAGGGGTTGGACTCGACAATCCCGACAGACGGAGATGCCGACCGGTCCTCCGCAATCGACTCGCCCTGATCAGATACAATCAATGAATCCTCACCCACCGATGACCCGGAGGTCTCTAACCGTGGACTCTCAAACTGTACGGCCGCTTCATTATCAACATCACGACGAGTATCCGATGCGATGAAATTCAAAAAGAAATACCCTATACACAAGGCAACAATAACTCCTGCCACCCACGACCAATTGAATTGCTTTCGTTCTGACATTTCTCAATTTCCTACCAACTTCAATCAATCGCGGTTGAGACATTAATGAAGCCAAGATAATAGTTTCAATGTATCTGCTTTAAACACGAAAGGACGCTTTGATGACCACGAAATCTATTTGTGTTTATTGTGGATCACGCAATGGTTCAAATCCAGTTTTCTCGGAAACCGTGAAAAGCTTCGGTCAGGCAATAGCGGAACGCGGATGGAGACTTGTCTATGGTTCTGGAGATATTGGTTTAATGGGTGAAGTCGCAAATTCCGCACAATCTGTTGGTGGCGAGACATTTGGCGTCATTCCTCAACATCTGGTCGACCGTGAAATCGCGAAGACCGACCTTTCAAGATATGTCGTCACGGAAACCATGCATGAACGCAAAAAAGTAATGTTTATGAATGCCGACATGATTGCAGTTCTCCCGGGCGGTGCAGGAACACTTGATGAATTTTTCGAGGTCTTTACGTGGGCTCAACTCGAGTTGCATACCAAGCCAATCGTCATCCTCAATATAGCCGACTATTGGACACCCTTAATCAACTTAATTCATCACATTGTCAAGAATGACTTCGCAGATACATCTTTACTAGACATGGTATCGATCTGTTCGGATGTAACAGAGGCTATTCAAATACTCTCCAAAGCCTAATCGCCGACGAAGACGTCACACATTATCTTTTCTGAATACTGAACAACACCGCGTTCGAATGCACTCGTGCGGAAAATCATATATTCTGAAGCAAAAATACCCCGGATCCTCTGAAAGAGGGAAACCGTTACTCTCACCGTTCCTGTTCTCACTTCGACCCGGTAGAAAATGGATAAATTAGCCAAAATCAAAACAGGACATCGACGACAGTCATGCGATAGGCGTTATCGATACCGCGACCCCGGGGATGGTTTTACCGACATTGATGACCCTTGAGGCCCTCCACCTTTCTCCACAATGCCAAAGAGCAAGGAATGATGATACAGTTCACCGCATTGCGCCATCCAAAGATTTTATGCACCGATATTGCCAATAAATCCGCAGACGAAACCGATGAAATCAACAACTGCTACAGAATGTCGACACGAACGACAAAGACCCTTAGAATAACGTAATTGGGGTATTTTTGACGAACATCGCTTTGCATGCACCGAGAATATGCCTTAATCAAGCACAGTTCTCGCAGACCAATGCAACTGTTTGCACCCGATTACACCGACGACGGGATGCACTTCAAAGAACTCAATCCACAACTATCGAACCCGAGCCTGAACACAGACCGCACGAAATCGGGCTTGCCAGAACATCGGACGCTCTTACGCTTCATCATACCGGTCAAATGGATGTGTCACAGACGTGCGGCGACATTCTCCCAGTTCACAAGGTTTTCCAAGAAATTTGTCAGATAAACCGGGCGTTTATTTCGGAAATCAATGTAATAGGAATGCTCCCAAACATCACACCCCAAGAGGGCGACCTGTCCGAAGCAAAGGGGATTCACGCCGTTTTCTGTTTTGGTTACATCCAACGAACCATCTGATTTCTTGACCAACCAGCACCAACCTGACCCGAACTGGGCAACTCCCGCCGCACAAAACTTGTCCTTAAAGGCATCAATCGAACCAAACGAGTCAATCAAACGCGCTTCCAATTCACCAGGTATCTTATGGCTGTCGGGCCCCATCATCTGCCAAAACTGATTGTGATTCCACAATTGCGATGTATTGTTGAAAATCCCGTTTTGCGCAACGGCCGAATGATCGTACGTACCAACAATGATGTCCTCTAACGATTTGCCGGCCCACTCGGTACCTTCAATGAGTTTATTGGCATTATCAACATAAGCCTTATGATGAAGATCATGATGAAATTCCAGGGTTTCTTTCGACATACCCCCGGTCGCGAGTGCATCATGCGCATAGGGAAGGTCGAGAAGTTCAAAAGCCATACATAATTCCTCCGGTGATGAGATAAAATCTAAACAAATAGATGGGTACAAGCATCAAGAGATCAAGTGAGTTGTCATAATTTATTTCACGTGGAACTTCGAACTTATACCCGCCATGCGCGCAATCCTTCAGACGAGCGCGCGTCAATATAAGCACTCAACCTCAACACACGTAATCTTCGAACATGCGCCCAACCCGCAAACATCGTTACAACCTTCGAAGTACAGATAAACGACATCCTGCATCACATACCATGTTCATCAACAGGATGTCGCGAAGCATTCCCATGTGATGCTAATCCGACATTAGACCCGTCGCGCGCCGCCATCTTCAATACCTCCAATACATAGCCCGCAACGGAACGAAACACCATCAAGGAAAAGGTGTCAGCGTCCTTCAGCCAAAAGGCAACTGGGACCTGAGCGAGTCGCGTACGCCGAAAATCACCGATATGAAATGAACCCAAGGCCAAATCAACCGGGCATAATTTTGCGAGCACTTCACGGGCCCCATGGCCCTCCACGTCGTAAATAATACGTGCGTCCGAAACATCAATGACAAGAGACGATTCAGTGATAAGAAATCCGTCAAGTTGATTCATTCGCGTTGCAACCTCTTCACGGCGACATAAAATAAGAAGTTCATCCGGCGACATCCAGCACAATGTAGAGCGTTCACGAAAAACAATACATCTTGGCTTAGGTATCGCTAAATCGAACATATCTCGCATAGCAGCCATCAAGTTTAGGGATGCAAGGTTGGCCCGAACCGTCATCATTCCACACGGAGCTGGACGATATATTTTGGCAATGCCTGAAAACAGAAGGTCGTCATCTCTCTCCGAAATGTCAGGCATTTTGCTTTTCCCCATGTGGGTCGACAAATACCGGATCAACGATACGAGCCTGATAAGACTCGTTCTTCTCAAGATTGGGAAACTCGACAACCTCACCCATTCGATCAGGTCCTTGCTTGATCAACCCCATTGCGATGCCCTTCTTTAGGGTTGGAGAATAATATGTTGACGTTACGCGACCGATCATATTCCCAGCACCATTAGGAGAATTACCCGATCCAACAGCATAGGCACCCTCTGGCAAGACGGATCCATCTAACGTTTCAAGACCGACCAGTTTCCACCGATGTGAATCCTGCATATGTGATCTCTGCTGAGCACGTTTACCAATATAGTCCGTCTTCTTCTTCGAAATGGCCCAGTCCAAATTCAGATCCTGCGGGATAACGGTACCATCGGTTTCATCACCAATCATGATAAATCCTTTTTCCGCACGCATGACGTGAAGGGCCTCTGTTCCATAGGGCATCATTCCATGCGCGGCCCCAACCTCCATGAGTGTCTCCCATAACGAAAGAGCCTGACCGGCCGGAACCGCGATCTCGAAAGATAACTCACCCGAAAACGAAATCCGGTAAATTCGCACCGGAAATTTATCCAAAACACCGTCGGCCCATGTCATAAACGGCATGGTCTGGGAGCATAAATCCATTCCACCGACGTCATGCAACACCTCTCGGGCCTTAGGCCCCACAACCGCAATTTGAGACCATTGTTCGGTAACATTGACCACATAGACGTCCCAATCCCACCACTCGGTCTGCAGCCATTCCTCCATATGAGCATAAATGTGATCCGCGCCTCCGGAAGTAGTATGACATAGAAATGTTTCATTATCGATGCGTGCGACGACGCCATCATCCATGAGAAACCCATTCTCAGAACACATAAGTCCGTACCGGCAACGCCCCGGCTTCAACGTACTCATCATATTGGTATACATCATATCGAGGAAGATACCGGCATCCGGGCCTTTGACAATCAATTTACCGAGAGTCGACGCATCAAGAAGACCGACATTCCGCCGCGTATTGTCCACTTCACGATTGATAGCTGCTTGAACCGATTCTCCTTTAAGACAATAGGCAAAGGGTCTGCGCCATTGCCCGACAGGCTCCCAAGTGGCATTATTCTCATCATGCCACTCATGCATAGATGTACATCGGATCGGTTGAAAGAGATCGGCACGCGCTTCTCCGGCGATAGAACCCATCGATATCGGAATAAAGGGTGGTCGGAATGTTGTTGTCCCAATGTCATGCATGGGGCGGCCAAGTGACTGGGAAAGAATACCCAGTCCATTGATGTTGCTTAATTTCCCTTGATCCGTTGCCATACCGAGTGTCGTATAACGCTTGGTATGCTCAACGCTTTCAAACCCTTCACGAGCCGCCAACTGCACATCCGTGACCTTCACATCATTCTGAAAATCCAACCAACTCTTCGCCTGCAGACGCGTTTGCGCATGTTGCGGCATTTGCCATATCGGCAAGAGCGGTGCCTCAACCCTATGAGAAACCATAGGAGCCATTGAATCTGGAACCGTAAAGCCAACGTGCTGGGCGACCGACTTTCCAATTTCATGCGCCGAAACAACCGCTGTCGAGACGTCAAAATCCCCGTTCGCCGCACCGACGCAGGATACGACACCGCGGCCGTCAGCGCCCGTAGGTGGATTTTCAGTATCAGGCCGAAACACAGCGGAAGTCGAATCCCAACTTAGGTGTCCACCGCAATGTGACCAAAGATGTACCGTTGGTGTCCAGCCTCCCGACATTGCAACAATATCACATGCCCATTCCTCTAAATCATCGCCTTCGCTCGCGAATTTGCAGGTTTGTACTTTTTTTACCCTTAGTCCCCCCTTAACGGCATAGATAGCTCGCCCAAGATCCACCCGAATACCCGACGATATCGCCGATTCCATCACGGCTCCACCCCCTTGTTCCCGAGCATCCACGATACGGATCGTATGAACACCCGCCTGCTTCAAAAGAAGAGCAGTTTGATAAGCGGAATCATTGTTCGTGACGATCAGGACACGCTTCCCGCATAGGATACCAAAATTAACGAGATAATCCCGTACAGCTGATGCCAGCATAACACCTGGGATATCGTTACCAGAAAAAACAAGAGGTCGCTCGATTGCTCCCGTAGCACTGATCACGTGATTGGCACGCACCCGCCACAAACGATGACGCGGACCCAGACTGTCGACGTCATGATCCGTAACACGCTCGTAAAGCAAGGCATATCCATGATCATATATTCCGGCACCCGTCATCCAGGTCCGCATTGTTACATTCGGCATCACCTCAAGCTGTGCCACAATCTGATCAATGAACAGACCGGAATTCTTCCCGTCAACCGCTTCAGCATTGATCTCATCAACGGGGAATCGTCCGCCCCAATGGCCGGATTGTTCGATCAGCAGGACCTTTGCACCACTCTCAGCCGCCGCTTTCGCGGCCAAAAGGCCACTGACACCGCCTCCGACGATAAGAACGTCCGTAAAAAAATAGAGATGCTCGTATGTATCACGATCAGGTTCTACCGGTGCACGACCCAATCCAGCCGCCCGACGAATAAGAGGTTCATACACATACTGCCAAAATGACCGCGGATGGATAAACATCTTGTAATAGAAACCCGCCGGCAGAAATCGGGCAAAAAGGCCGCTAACAGCTCCGATATCAAATCGCAGCCCTGGCCAATGATTTTGCGAGGTCGCAATCAATCCCTCAACCAATTGAGTATTGGTTGCAACGCAATTTGGTTCAAACCGGGATCCCCGCCCCACTCCCACCAAAGCATTGGGCTCCTCTGGACCAGAGGCAACCAACCCTCTCGGTCGATGATACTTAAAGGATCGCCCGATCAAAATCTGATCATTTGCGAGCAAAGCCGACGCAAGAGTATCGCCTCGACACCCTTGAAGTCTTTTGCCATTGAAAGAAAAATGAACGCTCTGTGAGCGATTGATCAATCGACCGAAGCTATCTGTACGTCGACTCACGTTGCGCTTCCCACATATAACAGCCAATCATCAAGGCACGCATCACCCAACATTACGACCATGACCAATCTGGGTGCTTATCCGTGATGGTTTGACAGATATCCGCTGGCGGCCTGAAAGTTTGAGCGGAATACGCACCGTAAACTTCGAGCGTCACGGTGCAACGAATCACATGGAACCACTTTCCGCATCCAAAGGCATGACGCCATCGTTCAACATGTATGCCCTTGGGATTTTTTCTATGAAACAAATAAGCCTCAAAATCCTGTTCAGATGACCCCGAACCCACTCTCTTGATATGTGCCTCACCTCCCGGCACAAATTCTGTTTCCTCGGCCTGCACGCCACAGCATGGACACGTTAGCATTAACAACTCGAAATTCCCTCAACCCGTTTGACAAAAGCCATTATTCCATTAACGTTAAAAATCCCCACGTAATGTGCCCTTTAACGATTCTTTCTAAGGAGCCAATTAATGAGTGAAATAACACTCGCCATTTTTATTTTCAGCGGTCTCTGTGTCTTTGCCATCTTCATGTTCTGGATGGAGCGCCGTGCCGTGGCACGGCGCAAAACTGATGGTACTTTTATTGATGTCTCTGACATCCTGTTGAAAGGCACCGGTACCATACGCACATCCACCGCCCTGAAGAACACGAAGGCACAGAATAAGAACGGACGGACTGATAGCATGGATAAGCCGACCTGATTGCCTTTGACAGAATATGAGATAACGAAGAGATAATGCCACAATTAAGTTCTGACATACCTTAATTCGGGCCAATACCAAAAGATCATTGTACATGTTGACTGACGTGTTTTGGCAAACCATTCTGATATCCGTTTGGATGGTTCTCTATTCATCATTGATTCATCTGTTGAGACTCTTTTCGTCAATGGAAATGGAAACCGGTTTCAGTGAGCCACCCCAGCCGCAACACTCTCATCGATAAAACGTCCTTCCCGAAAGCGGTTAAGTGAGAACGCGTCACACAAGGGTGATACACCCTTTGCGATCAATTCGGCAAAACCCCAACCCGATCCCGGAATGGCTTTAAAACCTCCGGTACCCCATCCGCAATTAATGAAGATGTCCTCTATAGGGGTTCTTGACAGAATCGGTGAACGGTCTCCCGTCATGTCGACAATACCACCCCATTGGCGCAACATTCTGAGCCGCGATATGATCGGAAATGTCTCAATCAAGGCCCGTACGGTTTCTTCAATATGCTGGAATGATCCACGCTGGGTGTAATTGATGTATCCATCGGCTCCACCACCAATCACCAGCTCACCCTTATCCGACTGACTCATATAACCATGAACCGTATTTGCCATTACCACAACATCCATGCAGGGTTTGATTGGCTCGCTGACCAGTGCCTGCAACGCGACACTCTCGACCGGCAGACGAAACCCGGCCATTTCTGCCAACACTCCCGAATGACCGGCGACAACAATACCCAATTTACTGCAATCGATGGATCCCCTCGACGTGTCGACGCCAACCACCTTGCCGCTCTCTTGACGAATTCCAGTGACCGCACACTGCTGAATGACATCCATACCCATATCAGAACACGCCCGCGCATACCCCCAAGCAACGGCATCATGTCGTGCGGTGCCGCCTCGAGGTTGCCATAAAGCGCCAAGTATTGGGTAACGCGGTCCCGAAATGTGGATAATGGGACACAGTTCTTTTACGCGCAAAGGGTCAATGAATTCGGTTTCAACACCCTGCAATGCATTTGCATGCGCTGTTCTTTTGTATCCCCGAATCTCATGTTGAGTCTGTGCCAGCATCATTACGCCGCGCGGCGAGAACATGACGTTGTAGTTTAAATCCTGGCTTAACTCTTCGTAAAGACTACGCGCCCGTTCATAGATTGCTGCGGAGGCGTCTTGCAAATAATTGGAACGAATGATGGTGGTGTTGCGACCCGTATTGCCGCCCCCAAGCCAGCCTTTTTCAAGGACTGCAACATTTCGAATTCCAAAATTCTTCCCTAAATAATACGCCGTCGCCAATCCATGGCCACCCGCACCGATTATGATAACTTCATATTTTTTCTTGGGCTCCGGAGCATTCCACGCACGCTCCCAACCAACATGATGCCTGAATGCTTTGCGCACAACTGCAAAAACCGAATAACGAGTCATGCGACGCATCCATACTCGACAGAGATACTGTGTTTATCCTTTCTTTTTCGATTGGCGATACGCACATGCTGCCGAACAGAACGACCCATTGAATACAATCCGTCGAAACGAGGAGCGCGAAAGGCCGCATCAAAATATAGTGGCACGACAGAGTGACTCATATGTCCAGGCATCAAGGATTCAACTCCACAGATACGATACACGATCAGCCCTTAAGTATAGGACACAGTTCCAGTACGTGGTTAAACACAGGTAAACGGAAGAACCCGGCCTTGAATCGTCTTGATGGTGCGTACATGCGACATTAAGTTTCATGTCACAATCATTCCCGACAACTTCACACTTCGATTCCGAAAATAATATGCTCTTTTGGACAATAATTGGCGGTCTTGCCACGTTCGTATCCCTCATTTTCGTCACCGCGATCAGGCGCACACCATCACGCCCTGAAACCGTCACCACCTTTAGCTTGCGCATCTATCGGGATCAATTAGACGAAGTTGATCGTGACCTGGCCCGCGGCGTTCTTGATGAGGATACCGCCGAGCGGATGCGTCTGGAAATATCCCGTCGTATCTTGACCACCGACGCGCAATGTCGTGACGTTGCACGGCATTTTCGTAACACACAATCTGGAACTTTATTTTTTCCAGCTTTTATAGGTACCATTATAATATTTGGATCCCTGTTACTTTATCAGCAATTGGGGGCACCAGGCTATGGTGACCTCTCTCTCGCGAAGCGCATTGAACTGGCACAAGCAGCGCGGTTGAATCGGCCAAGTCAAGACGTAGCTGAGAACTCCCGGATACTCCAACCCGACACGGATGCGACGCCAGAGTTTTTGGCCCTTATGCAAAAACTTCGCGAAAGGACAGCCAAACGACCCCATGATTTACAAGGACAAATTCTGCTGGCACGAAACGAAGCGGCACTTGGAAACTTTGAAGCAGGATATCGTGCACAGGAGCGCATTCTCAGTATCAAGGGAAATGAGAGTACGGCCGAAGATTGGACAAATTATGCTGAATTATTGATCTTGGCTGCCGGCGGTTACGTATCACCGCTTGCGGAGGACGCTCTTCGGACGTCACTGGAACATGACCCGCAACTGGGATCAACACGCTATTACTGGGGGTTGATGCACAGCCAGATCGGGCGGCCCGATCTTGCATTTTTGATCTGGAACAGCCTTCTCTCGGAAGGTCCCGACACCGCTCCCTGGATTCCACCGATTCGCGAACAAATTGAGCACGTCGCTGCCAGAGCTGGTCAACATAACTTCGTACTGCCACAAATACCCAATCCAATCGGCCCGACCCGTCACGACATCGAAGCGGCACAGGACATGACGGAAGAAGAACGTCAAGATATGATCGAAGCGATGGTCTTTGGGCTTGAGGGCCGTCTTGAAACCGAGGGTGGCAGTGCCGATGAATGGCTGCGACTGATGCGATCACTCGTCGTATTGGAGCGCATGGAAGACGCACGCAATGTTTACAACAAAGCGTCGACGTCCTTCACCGATAATGACACCATCGACGTTCTTGAACGTGCCGCTCGCCAGCTCGGACTCATTCCATGATCATGGACGATATCCGAAGCTTCCGAGGTCTCATCGGCAAAGAACACACACTTCTGGGACTTGACCTTGGAACTAAAACCATCGGTGTGGCAATTTCCAACAAAAGCTGGACCATTGCCCTGCCATTGCATACCATTCGACGTACAAAATTTTCCTCGGATATCGAACAGCTGACACACATAGTCGAACAAAGGACTGTCGGCGGAATCGTCCTTGGATTACCATTAAATATGAATGGAACAGAGGGACCACGATGCCAATCAACAAGGGCCTTTGCTCAAAACCTCAACCGAAAAATCGATCTTCCGATCACCTTTTGGGATGAACGACTCAGTACGGTTGCGGTGGAACGTACACTTCAAGAAACGGATACACGTCACAAACGTCGTATCGAAATTATAGATCAGATGGCTGCCGGATTTATCCTTCAAGGTCTGCTTGATCGATTCAACCTGACCAACAAAAGATCTGAAGAATGACACAACGAGACAAAGCCTGGCGCAGACAGGAGAGTCAATCGCCCTGTATTCAGGTGTGCCTGATTCATCCGATTGAGAAAATCTGTACGGGATGTTTTCGGACCGCAGACGAAATCGCGCAATGGTCACGTCTGAGCCAAGAAGAACAGGAACGTATCCTGATCGAACTGCCGTCTCGTGCCCCGAGGTTAAAAAAACGACGAGGCGGACGTATGTCACAACACAGACGTAGAAAACATTAAGTTCTACAGGCCTTCAAGATGGAATCACGTATTCATACGAACCGGAAGGCGTGATCGAAATACCTATACGTTCACTGTACCAACCACATTGATAGAAATATCACCTTCATTTTGACCCACGCTGTTTTTCACAGCCGGATCGTCGAAAAATTGACTGTCTTCACAGCACAACCATCAATTCAAAAATGTCCCGATATCCGTTCAAATGCACCCTTCCGAAGAATAGGCGTCACACGGTACAAGAACCAAGTCGTGGCCAATCCGTAATTTGAGCCAGTTTCGGTCGAAAATATGCGATTATTCGCTGGGAGTGATCAGCTGAACGCCACGGTGCAATGCCATGCAGCGTCAGTCGGTGTACCAGATACCCTTCCCCGGGGCGTGCGCAAACCGGTACCATCGTGCAGGTTTCGAATATCTCACGACGTGCGTCCAGATAGACATCTGTGAGATCTAAATCATAGATCTGCTCAACAGGGTACTCTGCAAGTGTTTTCGAAAAAAAACGCGTCATAATATGATGGCTACCTTCCCAAACCACCAGAGGTGACGTCTCTTTTGTACAATCTGTCAACGGTAAACCCAAGATCCAAGCATGCGGCTCGCGCAAGTATCGTCGACGCTTCTCTCCCTCCCGCAAGAGACCGTCGATGTGTGCACCGCACTTTTGCAACCGATATCGAAAGGCTGTTGCGGTTTCATTCGCTCGTGGACGCGGATAGCCGGGAAAGATCGCGGAGATCTGTGCCCGATGAAGCTCAGACGAAAACCCCATGTCCGACTGGAGAGCCGTCATTGCCGGGCCGATCAAGGGAGTATCCTTGATTGATCCGTCAAGCTCATTGGGGAGAGTGTCAACACCGACAAACCATGTGTTTTCACATTGATACCAGTGGACGTGTTGCGGGTCGCTCAATACCTCGGTTGCCGCCGCAAGTGCAACCCTTGCCCACAGCGCCGTGTCCTTATCCCACGCAAATTTCTGCCAGCCAACTTCCAGAAACGTGTCAATCAATACAACACCTTTCGAATCATATTGAGAGCAACAAGAATCAAAAAGACAGCAAAAATTCGGCGTAATGGGGCCGGATCAATTGCATGCGACAGACGAACACCCAGTGGCGTAGTCACAAATGTCATAATAATGACAACACCAAAAGCGGCAAAATTGACGGCACCAATCGTGTAAGGAGGCCGAGAAGACGGATCAATCGGCATGAACAGAAAACCTGCCACCGAGGGAACGGAGATAATGACTCCCAATCCAGCGGCCGTCGCGACAGCTTCATGCATTCTACGACCATAAAGTGTCATTAAGGGAACACCAAAGCTGCCCCCACCAATTCCCATCAGGACAGAAAGAAACCCGACACTGGGAGATAGGAGTGACCGCACAATACCTTTTGGCATTTCGGTTCCAAGACGCCAATCCGGTCTCCCAAATGCCATGTACACACCGACTGCAAGGGCCAAGCAACCAAACACCAGTTGCAAACTTGCCGAAGTCAAAATTGATGCGGTGTAAACACCGATGACAGCCCCAACGCCAATTCCCGGCGCCCACGTACGCAAAATATGCCAGTCAACCACTCCTCTTTTGTGATGTCCGACGACAGAGCGTATTGATGTCACAACAATAGTTGCAAGCGATGTTGCAAGGCAGATCTGCATCAATTGCAGGCTGTCATATCCCAGTGTCTGAAATGCGTAATAGAACGCTGCGACCAAGACGACACCGCCACCAACCCCCAACAGCCCTGCCAAAATTCCAGCGATCGCTCCGATAGCCAAAAGAAGCCCAAGCATCTTGACTGCAAGCTCAACTTCCAACAACGCGGGGCCTCCTTATTCGAGCACGACGTCAATCACGCCATTCCACCGGGATTCCGGTTCATTCACAAGCGACCTGCCTCAAAGCTGTTGAAATCATATCGACCCCTGCATTGACTCGCACTGAGTCTTGCGACAATCGTCGACGCCAGAGTCTTGCACCCGGTCGCCCGGCAAACAGCCCTAACATATGACGCGTAATTTGATGCAAGCGTCCTCCCGATCGCAGGTGAGATTCAATGTACGGAATCATCTTATGCACAATCCCTGCCGGATCGGCATCAATCCCACTGCCATAGAATTGTCGATCAACCCGGCCAACAATATCAACCGGTCGCTGATAAGCCGAACGGCCAATCATAACCCCGTCGAGGCCTCTCGAGATCAGTTCATGCGCTTGCGCAAGAGACACAACTCCACCATTGATCGACATGTGAAGATCAGGATGGAGATCTTTCATCTTCAATACCAAGGGATAATCTAAAGGTGGGATGTGACGATTTTCCCTGGGATTAAGACCAGACAACCAAGCCTTTCGGGCATGAATGATGACGCGATCGCATCCGGCATCAACCAATCGCTTCAAGAAATCCGGAAGGGTCTCGACCGGGTCTTGCTGATCAATACCAATGCGACACTTCACCGTGACGTCGACCTTAACCGTCCGCTTTATTGCTTCAATACAGTTGGCAACAATCTGTGGCGTTTTCATCAGGACCGCTCCGAATGCTCCGGACTGGACTCGATTCGACGGGCAACCGACATTCAGGTTAATTTCATCGTAACCACGTTTCTCAGCCATGTAGGCCGCTTCAGCCAATTCGATTGGATCCGATCCCCCCAATTGTACGGCCACCGGGTGCTCTTCATCATTAAAATCCAGAAGATGCACCGCCTGCCCCCTCACTAATGCGGCACTCGTAATCATCTCTGTATACAACAAGGCCCGATCAGATAATTGACGATGAAGATAACGGCAGTGACGATCGGTGCAATCCATCATGGGTGCAACGGAGATTCGTGCGTGTTGTCTCACTTGGGTACCATGCATACGATACATTCTCATATTGATGCGGTGATCTTTACTCGATACGCAATAATCACAAATCATCCTATGCCCGTCATCTACGCAGGCGATGAGCTCTGATACAAACTCCTTGCGACCACAGTCAGTGACCGCTACACATAGTCCGAACACAAAGGAGATGGCGCGGTTGACGGGGCTCGAACCCGCGACCCCCGGCGTGACAGGCCGGTACTC
>JAPORU010000029.1 GCA_026710045.1 Aestuariivita sp.
CTGGATGAACCTTATTCTGACAAACTCCATAAGAGCGACTGCCGCAATTGTCATCTCTAGTTTTATGTCGCCCCGGCAGGATCTGGAATTCGACATTCTTGACCATATCCGCACCCGATGACGGGGGCCTCCAATTAAGGCGGATTGTGGATGTTAATTGGGTTGTCGAGACGCCACCAGCTTCAATCTCATATCTAGGCAAGTTCCCGACAGAACCGACTCCTGCGCCTGCGCCTATGTTACTGGGATTTGAATAATTGCTCGTGCTTCCGATATAAGTCTCTTGCCCAGTCTCGCTATCAACATCAACTGGTCCATGAACCTGCGACCATCCCGGCGAGACCAGTGTCATAGCCGCCAGTGAGGTGAATAGAATCTTAGTTAATGGGGGGGGGTATTCTGAATTTCATGTGAGTTTTCCTTGGTTAATTTTGAGTTGTTGCTCGATGATTATTTTGCGCCTTTTCTTTGATTACACTTCCTGCTAATCATTTGACAATTGTCTTCTTCTGTCTTCCCACCTTGTGACCAAGGTATAATATGGTCCGCATCCATTTCTTCAATTTTGAAATGTTTTCCGCATTCTGGGCATATTCCTTCCTGTTTCTCATATACTTTTTGTCGCATTGCAGGAGTAAATGGACGGATATTAAGGTTCCATTCGTCCCCGTCAAGAAGGTAGGGATAAATCCCAGATTTGTTTGTCACGTCGTCATCTAGAATTAAACGAGCAGTCTCTTTTTCAATAGCAATTGGATCTAAATCGATGTTCTTAAATCTATTATAGAGCGCACCCCATTCGACACCCTTCATAAACTTCCGATAGGTGATAAAAGTGGCGTTTACCCAGTCTATGACTGATCGAAAATAGTTCCATAATGCAACCGCACTTTTGTCGTGTTGGCGTTTCGACATATACTTTTCAATATTGCCGTTATTCATCCATTTTATGGCGGTCTCAAGATATTCTTGGCGATTTGCAGAACCTTGTAGAAGTTTATTGCCAAGTGACTGAGCTGGGCAATTTTTACGACTAAAATACCCTTTAGCGTCCGATACCCAAGAACCATGATAAACCGCATTGCGCAGTTCTTGTTTGGTAAGGGTCTTTCCTGCAATATTGATAGTTTCAAACCATTTCAGTCTTTCGCTATCTGTACCCGAACAAGCGTAAACCCTAAGGACATAATCAAAGATATGATTTTTCTGATCCTCTTGAAGATTGTAGAAAGCCATTCCATTTATTGAAAAGTTGCCATGCACATACTGACATATTGAAATCGTTCGTTGCTGTCCGTCAATGATTTCAAAAGCATCATTTCCTCTATCTGCCCAATACATTACATTTAGAGGAAAACCTTCTTGAATTGTTTCTATGACAGAGTTTCTTTCTTTTTCTCCATAAACAAATTCACGTTGATAAGGCGGGCGAATATCAAGTTTGCCTTTATAACCTTTAACACCGCCTTCACCGTCATCGGAATAGTTTTCAGCAAGTTCTCGAATTGTTACTTCGCGGAGTTGAATTTTCATTAAGACATCCCCACATTCTTATGTCGAATAAGAATACGAATGTATTTTTCAACGCCATTAACTAATGGCCGACCATGCGGTGTATTTTCGTATCGTATACCCTTGTTTTCTTCTCCTGTATTCATAATCCCTAATAATTCAAATTGATTAGGATTGTATTTATCCAAAAAGGTAATTGGAACTCCTATATACCCCCCCCCAATCGATAGGTATGTCTTTTGTTTTGCCAACTTCAATCGCGTCGTAATTATCATAGTGAGGATATTCCTCGGGAGAATATTTCTTATATAAAATCAACTCTTCGTGCCTTTTGTTATGATCAAGATTGGTGAACCATATGCTTTGTGAACGACCTTTTATAGTTCCATCCACAACGACATAGGCACTTCCTTCTTTTTTATTTTTTATCAAATATTCGGCAAAATATTCGGGAAGATTGAATAATAAATCATTACTCATTGGAGTATGCCCAACCCACAATTGATTATTCTTAATCAACGGAAAGATTTCTTTGTAGACAATTGCATTTTTGTTGCCAATAATAATGAACTGTTTTTCATATTCTATCAACTGAGCAACATACTCCCGAAACAATGAGAACGGCGGATTGGTTATCACAATATCGGCTTGTTTCAAGAGTTCTACGCATTCTTCACTGCGAAAATCTCCATCTCCTTCCAATTGTATAATTCCAATATCTTCGGGATTAGGGATGTAGACATTTTCTTCCGAACCATCGTACTCAAGCATGATTGCACGTTCTATATCGTGTCGTGAAAATAAATCACGCTCTTGATTTTTGTAGCAAGTGGTAATTAGTTTCTTAATGCCAAGATGTCCAAACCCATAACTGAAATAATAAAAAAAGTTGCTGACACGAGGATCATCGCAGTTACAATACACAACCTTATTCTTAAAATGTTCTTTATAGTGTCGCAACTCGTTTTCTATATCAGATAGCTGAGTATAGAATTCGTCATTCTTTGCTTTCTTTGCATCTCCAAGAGGACGTGCCATCCTTATACCTTTTGTTAATTGAGTGTCGAACTACTTTCTTATACTTCCACTTTCTCCGTAATTAAATCCTTATACATTAATTGTTTTCCGACCATCCGGGCGATGACTTCCTCCATCTGGTCGATGGTGTTCTTTTGCCGGAAATTATGACGCCCGGCATATTCGGCGACATAGCGACCCAGATGCTTGGCGCTGATGTGGTGGTACACGCCATGATAGCCCCTCTTCAACATGGACCAGAAACTTTCAAGACCGTTTGTCGAGGCCATGTCTTCTACATACTTCCCGACACTGTGATTCACCATCTTATGTGTCCGTTCCTGTCCCAGACCGATATAGGCGCGAGCCTCGTCAGTGTAGATGGTCGCCTCCGGGGATGTGACATCCTTTGCAAATCCCTGCAAGGTCGCGGCATCGGTGGATGGAACAACCTTTGCCGTGATCTGATTTGTTTCCCGATCCTTTGCCCCGACCACAATCGTTTTTCCGACCGTTCCCCGACCCGTCAGTTCCCGACGCTTGGCGGCATGCATGTTCTTCCGCTTGCCGCCGACATAGGTTTCGTCAATTTCAATTTCGCTGGCAAACACGTCTGTCAGGTCTTCGGACCAGGCCTCCCGGATCCGGTGCAACATGAACCAGGCCGTCTTCTGGCTCACGCCAATGTCCCGATGCAGTTTCATGGACGACACCCCTTTCAGGTTGGTCATCTCGAAATAGATCGCGAACACCCACTTCCGCAGACTGATTCTTGAATTGTGCATCGCCGTTCCGACCTTTACTGAAAACTGTTTCCGACAATCGTTGCAATAATAGGGTAGGACTGAACTCCTTGCCGCCTCGCGGGTATGTTTCGACCCGCAATGCGGACAGACACGGCCGTCCGACCAGATCACCTTCTCGATCCATCGGGTTGCGGTTTCCTCGTCGGGAAACATGTCCGTTAATTCGAGCATGGTAATGCCTTGCCGATACCACTTCCCCGGTCCCTTGTTCTTTTCCATAATGCTACTCCTTGATATAGAAAAAGCCGCTGTCACGTTACCGACAGCGGCTCTTGCGTTAATGAAACTGTTAAAATAAGAAAGACCGCGAGACGTAACTATCCTGCGGTCTTTATTACAACTTTCTACACAAGCTGTTTACTGCAAAAGTAAATCCATTTTTGGTAACGTTTACGTTATCAACCTATTTTATTAAACGTTATAAGAACCTAAAAATATATTTCCACCCGGTTTCCAGGTTCGTACTGCTGTATCCCTTGAGGTTTGTGACCATCAGGAAGATGGCGATTGCCCAATTTTGAAAACCGATATGCGAGCGATACATGACGGTGCCTGTCTTGACGGAGAAGGCACTCCGACACGAGCCACAATAGTAGGGGAGAGGGCGTCCCGACGGGACGGGTCGCAACTTGTCAGTGCTGTCACACATCGGAAGACATCCGGTTTTCCGGCCTCTCCCCATCGGCATTCTTCAAACCAGTGTTGCGCTGCCTTGTCATCGGGGAATATCTTGCAAAGCTGTTTAAATGAAATTCCTTTCCTATAACGCTTTCCAGGTCCAGTTGATGGCATCTTTCAATACTCCTTCTTAAATGTAGAAAGACCCCCGTCGAGTAAACGACAAGGGTCGGCCGAAAGGAAAAAACCACCTGATATTTCTATGGGTTTCGAGAAAGAATAGGAAATTCCGATAACCCGCTTAAACATCGGGAATACTCCCGCTGAAGCAAGCGAAGTGCAGACAACATCATAGCGACAATACAATTAGGCGAGGCGCAGGTTCATGCCACGTTGACTCCAAATCCTGTTCCATCAAACCGTACGTTCCAACATCATTTTCTTTATTTCCGCAATCGCCTGCGCAGGGTTCAATCCCTTTGGACAGGTCTTTGTACAATTCATGATCGTATGACAGCGATACAACTTGAAGGGATCTTCAAGCTGATCAAGGCGTTCGCCCGTGGCCTCATCCCGCGAGTCAATAATCCAACGATACGCATGCAGAAGAGCCGCCGGACCCAGATACCGATCACCGTTCCACCAATAGGATGGACACGATGTCGAACAGGACGCGCACATGACACACTCATACAATCCATCGAGCTTCTTACGATCCTCGATCGACTGCTGCCACTCCCTGGCGGGTTTATTGGTCCGTGTCTCAAGCCACGGCATAATCGAGGCATGTTGGGCGTAGAAATGGGTGAGATCCGGGATTAGATCCTTTACGACCGGCATATGCGGCAGTGGATAGATCTTTATGTCACCCTTCACCTCATCCAGACCATGGATGCACGCCAACGTGTTGATCCCATCAATATTCATCGCACAAGAACCACAAATTCCTTCGCGGCATGAACGGCGAAACGTCAGGGATGGATCCACCTCGTTCTTTATCTTGATCAATGCATCCAGAACCATCGGACCGCATTTATTCATATCGACAAAATAAGAGTCGATGCTCGGGTTCGCGTCATCATCGGGACTCCATCGATAAATCTGCACGCGACGGAGATTGCTCGTGTCCTCCGGTTTCGGCCATGTCTTTCCCTGCTTGACCTGAGAATTCTTGGGAAGTGTAAGTTGTACCATTCCAAAAACCTTTCCTGGCTAATGTGAATATGATCGCTCAGCTTGATGTACATGCCAAGGTGGACAGGCGATTATCAACCGTCGCTGACGGACAGCAAAAAAACCTGCCCTGCACCACCAAAAATTCAATAGACACGCGCCTTCGGGGCAATCTTCTTTAAATCGATACCGCCTTCATTGTGACTCGTTAACGGGTTTAGAATCACTCCACGATAACCCAGGGATGCGTTTGAACCCTGGAACCAGACCAAACTGTGCTTGCGCCAATTCGCGTCATCACGATCGGGGTAGTCTTCGTGCGCATGGGCACCGCGACTTTCCTTTCGAGCCGCCGCCGCCGTAATTGTTGCCACCGCATTCGGCATCAAATTCGTGAGTTCAAGCGTCTCCATCAAATCGGAATTCCAAACCAGCGACTGGTCTGTAACGTGCAGATCGTCCAGCTTGGTGGCGATATCCTCCATTTTTTCCTGCCCGCTGGCCAACGTCTCCTCGGTACGAAAAACCGCCGCATCCGCCTGCATCGTCTTTTGCATCTCGAGTCGCAAGTGCGCCGTCGGCACCTGACCCTTCGCATAGCGCAGCGCATCAAATCGATCCAGAACCACGTCAACAGACCGACGTTCCGGCCGAGGCACCGAAGAATTCGGATCCACAACATCAGCAGCGCGAATGGCTGCGGCCCGACCGAATACAACGAGATCAATCAGTGAATTGGAACCCAGCCGATTCGCGCCGTGAACACTCGCACAACCGGCCTCACCCACCGCCATGACACCGGGCGCGACCGCATTGTCGTCCAATCCCGTTGGGGCCAACACTTCACCCCAGTAATTGGTCGGGATACCTCCCATGTTATAATGCACAGTCGGCAATACAGGGATCGGTTCACGCGTAACGTCAACCCCGGCAAATATACGGGCGCTCTCGGAAATTCCCGGTAAACGCTCGGCAAGCGTTTCAGGCGGTAAATGATTCAAATGAAGATGAATGTGATCGCTGTCGTCTCCCACGCCGCGGCCGTCACGGATCTCCAATGTCATACAACGGGACACAACATCGCGCGACGCCAGATCCTTGTACGTGGGCGCGTACCGTTCCATGAATCGCTCGCCCTGGGAATTGGTCAAGTACCCACCCTCGCCGCGCGCACCTTCCGTGATGAGACATCCTGAACCATATATTCCGGTAGGATGGAACTGGACAAACTCCATATCTTGCAGAGGCAATCCCGCACGAGCGATCATCCCACCGCCATCACCGGTACAGGTGTGGGCCGAGGTTGCCGAGAAATACGCACGCCCGTATCCACCGGTTGCGAGCACCACCATCTTTGAGGCGAAGAGATGCAAAGTCCCGTCATCAAGTTTCCAACACAGAACCCCCTGACACACACCATCCTCCGACATTAGCAGATCAATGGCAAAATACTCGATATAGAATTCGGCGCTGTTCTTAAGTGATTGACCGTACAACGTGTGAAGAATGGCATGCCCGGTCCGATCCGCCGCCGCGCAGGTGCGTTGAACGGGAGGTCCTTCACCGAACTCCGTTGTGTGTCCCCCGAACGGACGCTGGTAGATCTTGCCATCTTCCGTCCGCGAAAATGGAACACCGTAATGCTCCAGCTCATACACCGCCTTCGGAGCTTCACGGACAAGATATTCCATCGCATCGGTATCACCGAGCCAGTCGGAACCCTTGACCGTATCATACATATGCCATTGCCAGCTGTCCGGACCCATATTACCGAGAGACGCAGCAATGCCGCCTTGCGCCGCGACCGTATGCGACCGGGTCGGAAAGACTTTCGAAATACACGCCGTCCGGAATCCTTGCTCGGCCATGCCAAGCGTCGCGCGAAGACCGGCGCCGCCAGCGCCCACAACCACGACGTCATAGTCATGCGTCTCGTAATCATACGCAGCCATATCACATTCTCCTTTAACGACTCAGAGAGCCAAACGGGCAATTGCAAAGACCCCAGTGGCAGCAAGCGCGTAACTAAAACAAATCATGAGCAACATGAGAACCTTCTGCGCGAGTCCATGGACATAGTCTTCAATCAGAACCTGCGCGCCATCCTTGAAGTGCAGCATCCCGACGACAATCGTTAAAGCCGCAACAAGAGCCGGAAAAGGTTGCGAAAAATAAATCGTAATCTCATCATAAGATCCTCCGAGCGCCGATCCAAACGAAAACAGAAACAACGGAATAAGGATCAAGAGCGCAAAGCTCTGAACCTTCACACGCCAAAAATGATCGGTCCCGGACTTTGCCGACCCCAGCCCTACCGCTCTTTTACGATCTGTCAGAAAACCCATTACCGTCCCCTCCCCTCACACAACCAACACCGTCATCACGGTCAGCACCACCGATCCGCCGATTACAACCCAGCCGAGTCTCTCGGCAGTCTCTATGTCCATCATTAAGGCGTTATCCCAGATCAAATGCCGAATACCAGCCAGTAAATGATACCACAGCGCCCATGTCGACAAGATCAGGATCGTTTGTCCAAACCAACTCAACAAAACCGCATTCACCAAGTTAAAATAGGCTTCTGAGGTTGACGCCGCGAAGAACCACCAGATGACCAGAACGGTGGCGACAATCAGCGCATTCCCGGTGATGCGCGTCAAGATGGACGTGATCGACGTCAACTGCGGACGATAAATTGTCAGGTGCGGAGACAACGGGCGATTGCCCCGATTCACATCTGCCATAGGTATTCTCCTTTATTCTATCCCTCAATCGAGCAGCCCATCGACTCGGGAGTGACATCCCGTCATTGGCCACAAAAATACCATGAATGCCATTCCCGAACGCATACCCGAACGCACCATTCCCCACTCGATACCAAAGGGAGATTGCAGGCTCAACGTTGTCAGCGCTCCTTTAACCGTCTGTAGTAAGAGCAAGAACGGCACATGCGCAACTCAAAAGACATCAGACGACCATGATTTGTGATATTAGAGGCCGTAAGCCGGATCCACGAGTACACCCAGACGCCCACCAACATCTCCGCAAAACATCCATGCATGACATCCCTATCAAGGGCCCGTCAGACCCGGCGCATCATTCAGATCGCGGAAACGGACACGCGACGTCCCTGGTGGTGCCAGGTAGGCGGTAAATTTTGACACTTCACGCCGCAACTTTCGACGAATTGTCTCTGGATAAGCTCTGAAATCCGATGCCGTCTCGACAAACGCCCCCGCGCCCGAGATAACATGTTCAAAAAAATAAACCGTAAGTTCCGGCTCACTCTCCTCGATGGCAATCGCATTGACCGTGATTCCCGCATCCTGCAAAGTGTCGCGCAAGAGACGGGGTTGCAGACCCTCATTGGACACGCCATCGCCCGAAATGTCGATGAGACGGCGCATGCAATGCCGAACATCCTCAAACTGATTCTTCGAAAACGCGAGGGCCTCACCGATCGCTGTCGAATAATTCCGCCAAACTCTCCGGTCTGTTTCAACTAGGCGGGCAAAACGCTCAAGAGCCGAAAAATCCCTGATCGACATCCACGGAATCGTCACCTGCTGGCGCGATGCTCCCGTCCATTGAATAAGCATAAGCTCCGCCTGGCCGCGAACCAACGCCTCAGAAACAATCGAATCACGTAATCCAGCGGCCAGACCATTCATCTGTATCGAAAATTCTTCCTGATCAACCGACCCGGACACATCCACCGCCAGAACAAGCGCCAAGTCACACGCCCTTGTGGAGGGGCCGAGGAGGCAAAGCGATATCAGAAAAACTCGAAACATCATGATCACAACGCGGATTCCATACGACCGGGCCCGTCAGACAATCTCCAACTTAGATCGACAACATGAGCCCAGGTCACCAGCGCCACCCCAGATCATACATCGTTCAAGACGACCGTTCACAGCGCATTGCCGAACGACGACAAGCAAGGACACCCCATCCCGACCAAACGTACATTACCGTGGCAACAAAGCCCAATAATCCATATCCAGCAATATATTTCGATGATATGTTCCATCGTCGAACTGGATTGTTTCCGGAAACGTCCCTTTTGCCGCAACCAAACGCAATCGAAGAGCGCCAACGGACGGCACCTCCGTTTCCGCTTTGCCAATCACTTCGGACCGTGCACACACCGTGTCACCGGCAAAGCAAGGGTTGACATGCGACCCTGCATTCAGACCAACGATCACTTGCGCATTTGCTAACCCGTTAAAACTGAGGGAACGCGCAAGGGACACAATATGACCGCCATAGACCAAACGCCTCCGATCATCACGCAACGTCGCGTCAAAATGAACCTTGGCCGTATTTTGCCACAAGCGCGTTGCAAGAACATGATCGGCCTCCTCGACTGTGACACGATCGACATGATCGATGATTTCACCGATGGCATAATCGCCCCAGAGGTGAGGCTCGCCAGCCAGGACACAATCATAGTTTGAAAAGTCGAGCCCAGGCGGAACGACCAAATCCTCAGGAGGAACCGACGCCATAAGATCGGGTATCACCGTTTCAGGGGGAGTCGCGTTCGAGTCCCGCTTGCGCACCATGACCCAACGCACATACTCGATGACCATTTGATCTGTAGCATTGAATCCACGCGTGCGGACCCAGACAATACCGGTTTTACCACTTGAATTTTGCCGGACTCCGATAACTTCAGAAACCGCGCGTAAGGTATCCCCCGGCCACACGGGCACCAGAAAACGACCTTCCGCATACCCCAGATTCGCTACGGCGTTCAGCGATATATCAGGAACAGTCTTGCCAAATACAACATGAAAGACCACGAGATCGTCGAACGGCGCCGCGGCCAATCCGCAGGATTGTGCAAACGCATCAGATGAATGCATCGCGTATCGAGTCGGATACAGAGCATGGTATAAGGCCCGCTCGCCACCGGAAATCGTACGGGGAACGGCGTGATGTATCTCTTGGCCAACCTGATAATCCTCAAAGAAACGACCAAGATTGTTCTTGGACATTCACCACACCTCACGCATTACGGCCTGTAACCCGTCATCTCTGACGATCGATCTTGATCAGGTTACGTACACAAAAGTGATGCGACCAAAAGACACATCTTCCCGGCGTTCCATGAATGGCACACATGGAATGACACACATGGCACATCGTCACCCGGGGAAAGGCCACACACCAAACCACGCATGGAGATAACCGACCAGGAACAGAACCCCGATAGACCCTACAAGAAACAGGGCATCATTTCGCAGCGAACCAACGTCTCCGGACACCTCAAACGAGCCCTCGGCTCGATTGATAACGATCATTTCAACTACCGCCCATGCGAGAAGCGAGGCGAAGAGAACAATCGACGCCAAGTCACCATTTACGAGAAGATGTGCAAACGCCCAGACCTTGAAGCCCGCCAACATCGGGTGACGCATTCCGTATATAACCCGTCCCCGTCTGGCAGCGGGCGTAAAGAGAAACAGTGCAATCAGCATCAAGAGGTTATTGACGTGCACCATAAACCCGGGAGGTTGCCAAACATCAAGATAATCAATGCCGCCGTACCCAATCACCATCAAAACGACCGACAGCAAGAGAACAACCGCAACCCCCGGTTTTCCCAATCCTCCAAGCGAAGCCCGCAAATCAGGGGCCAGACGTTTAAACAGATGTGCCAACCACCAGAGCGCTATTCCAACAATCAACATCAACCAACTCATGTCTGCATCTCCAAAGTCAATCGCCCAATCATATCCACTTTCTCCAACATTTGGCGCGCCGTTTCAACATGCAAACGTTCAACAATCTGCCCATCCACCACAGCCACACCTTCACCCTCCGCCCTTGCAACTGAAAAGGCCTCAATCTGGCGACGTGCCCGATCAATCTCTTCACAGGACGGAGCAAAACACCGGTTTGCAGTCTCAATCTGTGACGGATGAATCAGTGTCTTTCCGTCAAATCCCATATCACGACCCTGCTCGCACTCAGCCAGCAAGCCTCTCTCATCTTTGAACACATTGCAGACGCCGTCAATGATGATGACACCATGCGCCTTTGCCGCAACACACAGTGGGCGAGCGACGGAATCAATGCGAGCCGATCCGGTCGCAGACGACTCTGCAAATCCTCAAGCAAGTCATTGGTTCCCATCACCATGCCGTGCAAAACGTGCCGGGCAATCTCCGACGCCTGCAATACAGCAAGTAGGGTCTCCATCATCGCCCAAATCGGGAGAGAGCCCGTTACTTTCGCTAACATGTCAATATCACCGGCGCTGGTAACCTTCGGCAGAAGCACAGCATCAGGGGCCATTCCCGCAACCGCCTCGGCATCCGCATGCCCCCACGCAGTATTCAGCGCATTTATTCTGACAATGCGTGTACCCACGCCCGAGCCACCGGACCGCAGAGCATCCTCAAGATTGGACCGCATGCTCCTTTTGATCGGCAGTCACGGAATCTTCCAGATCAAAATGACCGCGTCCACTGGCAACGACGGCACTTTCTCCAGAGAACGTACACGCGAACACAGAAGACAGAGAACCGAACGATAAGGTCTTTGGCGTAAGTCCATTGAAAATCTATGTGTTATTAAAGAACATTCACCTGTTCACATATCATACCATAACGTTTCCGCATTGCAGCAAGACAATTGATCGCACAATGTCAAGATGTAAACCGCACTTTAGGTCCCTGAGTCCCAAGGCAATATACCGCCCATAAGTGATAAACCCGACATGACAGCAACGAACAGTCTCGCCGGCAAAATGACGTGAATCTTCACCCTCAACCATGCGCCAAAGAATGCGAACGGAGCCAACAACAAACTGATCATACGCATGTGCGTATCAAACGAACCAAGAAAGCAATAAGGAACAAACGTAATAAGAGTAATGCCCAGAACACTAACACCGTCGATGCATGAAATTCCGTCTTGCCCAGCCTTTGTGCGAACAACACCATCGTCGCAGCTACCTCCGGCATAGCGAATAAGGTTGGTCAATCCCACAAGAGCGCCGATAACGACACCAACCCAGCTGGCAACGTCTCGCGCATCAAGCACATGAATCTTGTCCTTTGGGCTCAATACCATATGACGAGCAAGACCGATGGAGAGCCGATCACCAAACGAAAGAAGTCAACATCGGCAACAGTGTGCAGGAACGTCCCAGACACAACAGCGGAGAGGCTCTCACGCATCACGATGTCGGAGTCGCGCCAATTCCACTCCCTTCAATAAGGACGCAACGTCCCGGCATTGATCAATATCCGCAGTAGCAGGAAAATCCCCAGCGCCGTTCCAGATTGATCATCAACACAACCACGACACCCACAAACGCGGCATCGGAACCAGGACCTCCCTTCGAGACTCCAGAGATCATCGCGGCGGCCGCGATCGCAAAGAATGACCGCATGAGCGGCACCATCAAGGTCATTCTCCACGCCACTCAATCACAGATCTCTGAGGGATTCCGCCCGTCGATGTTCAAGCCCTACAAAAGTACCGCCTTACGGCACAGTTTCACACGTGAACACTTGCACAGCAAAAGACATCGTACTACTGATACCCGAGAATTCCTTTCGAATGGAGAAACAACTCATGGCGCGACCCAAAATTGCACTGATCGGTGCCGGACAAATTGGCGGTACACTCGCACATCTTGCGGCCCTAAAAGAGCTCGGTGACGTCATTCTGTACGATATTGTTGAAGGCGTACCGGATGGCAAGGCACTCGATATCGCGGAGAGTGGTCCATCGGCACGTTTTGATTCATCGGTATCGGCCACCCAGTCCTATGCCGACATCGCGGGGGCCGACGTCTGCATCGTAACGGCGGGTCTGCCGCGAAAGCCCGGAATGAGTCGGGATGAACTGATCAACGCCAACCTGAAAGTCATGAAGGCCGTCGGACACGGGATCAAGGAGTATGCGTCAAATGCGTTCGTGATCTGCATTACCAACCCACTCGATGCTATGGTCTGGGCCCTGCGCGAATATTCCGGACTTCCGACACATATGGTCTGCGGGATGGCCGGTGTACTGGACAGTGCGCGCTTTCGATATTTTCTGGCCGAAGAATTTGGCGTATCGGTAAAGGATGTCTCGGCCTTCGTACTCGGCGGCCATGGTGATACCATGGTCCCCTCGGTGCGCTACTCAACGGTCGCCGGTATTCCGCTGCCCGATCTTGTCAAGATGGGGTGGACGAGTCAGGATAAACTCGACGCAATCATTCAGAGAACCCGCGACGGTGGTGCTGAAATCGTCAAGCTCCTGAAAACCGGCTCCGCCTTCTATGCCCCGGCGACAAGCGCAATCGAAATGGCTGAATCGTACTTGAAGGATCAAAAACGCGTCTTGCCATGTGCGGCGTTCTGTGACGGGGAATTTGGTGTGAAGGGAATGTATGTCGGTGTGCCCACAGTGATCGGGAATAATGGAATCGAGAGAATCGTAAATATTCAACTCGATCAAAATGAACAGGCCATGTTCAATTCATCCATACAGGCGGTCAAGACATTGGTAGATGCGTGTAAGAACCTCGACGAATCCCTTGGTTGATTCCGCGTGATCGCTTCACGCTCACCAGGTCCAAGGGCTTGAGACGGAGTACACTGACAGAAGGGACGTGATTGTCCGTGATCGCGACACATCGGAGTGATCATCGACGATACGGGTTCGAATTCGCTTGATACATCTTCTCACGACTTTAACTGGACTTGACGCCACTCTCCACATATCACCATGGATCACTGACCCAAACGCGGCTCAGAGGTTTGCGAGGGTGACACACGCGGCCTCGACGATGTCGACAGACGATACGCGCATCGTCAGGACAAAACGCATATGACCTTTCAAAGATACCGGATTCATTGATGTTGTTTCGATCACGGCACCAACCGTCCGCTGCAGACACACACAGGTTGCGCACTCCCATCAAAATCACACCAAGTTTCGTCTTTTACTTGCCCCAACATTAATTTATCAGCTAAACATCCGGTCCATAGACCTATAAACCATGAATACGATGGTTCCCGAGCGTGAAATCCGAGAAGTCAAAGGCGGTCCTTCATGAATATCCACGAATATCAGGCCAAAGCCATGTTGCGCCGTTATGGTGCACCCGTCTCGGACGGTCGCGTCGTTCTGAAGGCGGAAGAAGCCAAGACGGCGGCGGGCGCCCTCGACGGACCTCTCTGGGTGGTGAAGGCACAAATTCATGCAGGTGGACGCGGAAAGGGCTCCTTCAAGGAACATGATGCGGGGGACAAGGGTGGCGTGCGTATTACGCGGTCCGTCGAAGAGGCGGCGACCGAAGCGAAGAGAATGTTGGGCCGCACCCTCATCACGCACCAGACCGGACCCGGAGGCAAGCAAGTCAACAGAGTGTATATCGAAGACGGCTCCAGCATTCGGGCCGAAATGTACCTTGCCTTACTTGTGGACCGTCAAAGCAGTCGCATATCCTTTGTCTGCTCAACCGAAGGTGGAATGGATATCGAAGACGTGGCAGCCCGAGCACCCGAGAAAATACTGACCTTCTCCGTAGATCCGGTCACTGGGTACCAACCGTATCATGGCCGTCGCATCGCCTTTATGCTGGGCCTCGAAGGTAAATCCGTCAAGCAATGTGTATCATTGATGAAGACACTCTATACCATGTACACCGAACAAGACATGGAAATGCTTGAGATCAACCCACTGGTGTTGACCGACGCAGGCGATCTGAAGTGTCTCGACGCCAAAATGGGCTTTGATGGCAATGCAATCTATCGCCATCCCGATATCAGCGAATTGCGCGATACCACCGAGGAAGATCCAAAGGAACTTGAAGCCTCAAAACATGACCTCAACTACATCGCTCTTGACGGCGAAATTGGATGCATGGTGAACGGTGCCGGCCTGGCCATGGCGACAATGGATATCATTAAGCTCTATGGTTCCGAACCGGCCAATTTTCTCGACGTAGGCGGGGGTGCAACCAAGGAAAAAGTCACCGAAGCGTTCAAGATCATCACCTCTGACGACAATGTCAAAGGCATTCTTGTCAATATCTTTGGGGGCATCATGCGCTGCGACGTTATCGCTGAAGGCGTCGTCGCCGCCGTGAAGGAAGTTGGACTAAAAGTCCCACTGGTCGTTCGACTGGAAGGAACTAATGTCGAAAAGGGAAAGGACATGATCAACACATCAGGGCTGGATGTTATCGCCGCTGATAACTTACGCGATGGAGCCGAAAAAATCGTGGCCGCAGTCACAGCCTAACGTCCTGCAGACAGAGGACCCGATAACGTTGCAAATGAGAAGGTAGATCCGGTTATGAAATGTGAACACCCATGAACATCGCGGACGATTGACAGACAGCCAACAGACACCCATCTGCCACCCCGTTCCGTTACGATGACAAACTACCCATATCCGAGAACTTGAAAGCGTCGATAGAATAAGGAAACACCAGAAACATGGCCGTACTCATTGACGAATCCACCCGCGTTCTCTGTCAAGGGTTTACCGGAAGCCAGGGGACGTTCCACTCGGAACAGGCGATCGCCTATGGGACCAAAGTGGTTGGCGGCGTTACCCCCGGAAAGGGTGGCCAGACCCACCTTGGCCTCCCGGTCTTTCATTCCGTTCACGAAGCGAAGGCCACAACACATGCAAATGCCAGCGTTATTTACGTACCACCACCGTTTGCAGCGGATTCAATACTGGAGGCGATTGACGCACAAATCGAAGTCATTGTGTGCATCACCGAAGGAATTCCGGTACTCGACATGCTCAAGGTCAAACGTGCCCTTCAAAACTCATCCTCGCAACTCGTTGGACCAAACTGCCCGGGTGTGATTACCCCGGACGCCTGTAAAATTGGCATCATGCCGGGGCACATTCACAAACGTGGCAAGGTGGGTGTTGTCTCACGATCAGGGACACTCACCTATGAGGCTGTCAAGCAAACCACCGATGTGGGACTGGGTCAATCAACCTGTATTGGAATTGGCGGAGATCCAATTAAAGGAACAGAACATATCGACGCTCTCGAGTGGTTCTTGGACGATGATGAAACGGAGGCCATCATCATGATCGGTGAAATCGGAGGTTCCGCCGAAGAGGACGCCGCCGAATTTCTCGCGTCTGAACGGAACAAGGGCCGGTGGAAGCCAACCGCTGGCTTTATCGCCGGTCGCACGGCGCCACCCGGTCGCCGTATGGGTCATGCCGGTGCCATTGTTGCCGGGGGTAAAGGTGGAGCCGACGATAAAATTGAAGCTATGCGATCCGCTGGAATCATCGTCGCCGAAAGCCCGGCCTCCTTGGGCGAAGCCGTCCTTGAAGCGATCGGATGATCACTCTCATCTGCAATAATCCGCTCTCTGGGCTCCGTTCGCCCTATGCCTCTCATCACTCATGTCATCACTCATGTCATCACTCATAGCGCTATCAATTGACAGCATTCGGTTGTGCCACCGGACATCACCATATCCGTCACAACACAATCACCCGCTTCAAGACAATTCCCCCTTTGAACCGATAAGTTCGTTTTGTGATATCATCAGGGCCGCAGATCCGAATTGAGAAGGCAAAGCCATGACCGACCAGCCTGATAATCAAGTTTTCCATAACTTGTCGTTCATGCAAAGGCAGAACGGAAAGTATCTTGAGTACCTCTACACCCGTTTCGTCGATGATCCAAGATCGGTGGATGCATCTTGGGTGGCATTCTTTCAACATATGGACCAGTCCGAAAAGAGTGGAGGCACAGCGACCCGTGGACCCTCCTGGGTCCGCACGGACTGGCCACCTCTGCCAACCGATGAACTGACCCAGGCACTGACCGGAAATTGGGTCAAGGCCGCAGAGGAGATCGGGTCAGCAGAAGAAAAAATACGATCCAAGGCCCAAGAACTTGATCGGTCCGTATCGGAAAAGGACATTCAGCGCTCCGTTCTGGACTCCGTGCGCGCACTCATGCTCATCCGTGCCTACCGTATCCGAGGACATCTTGTAGCCGATCTGGACCCGTTGGGAATGCGGGATCATACCCCGCATCCAGAACTGGATCCGCAGTCGTATGGATTTACCGAGGCCGACATGGACCGACCGATCTTCATCGACAACGTCCTGGGTCTGGAAATCGCCACTATGCGACAAATTGTCGACCTGGTTAAGCGAACCTACTGCGGCACCTTCGCGTTACAATACATGCATATTTCCAACCCCGACGAAGCCGCCTGGCTCAAGGAAAGAATAGAAGGGTTCGGCAAGGAAATCGCCTTTACCCAAAGAGGGCGAAAGGCGATTCTCAACAAGATGATCGAAGCCGAAGGATTCGAAAATTTCCTTCACGTCAAATATATGGGCACCAAACGATTTGGCCTTGACGGCGGCGAGAGCCTCATTCCGGCAATGGAACAGATCATTAAACGCGGCGGTGCGCTCGGGCTCAAGGAAATCGTCATTGGAATGCCGCATCGCGGACGATTGAACATTCTCGCCAATGTGATGAGCAAACCGTATCGCGCGATCTTCAATGAGTTTCAGGGAGGCAGCTTCAAGCCCGATGACATCGATGGTTCCGGCGATGTCAAATACCACCTCGGTGCCTCCTCAGATCGCGAATTTGATGGCAACACAGTGCACTTATCGCTGACCGCAAATCCGTCACATCTCGAAGCGGTGAACCCCGTTGTACTCGGCAAAGTCCGGGCGAAGCAGGATCAACTCAAAGATCATGATCGCACGGCGGTCATGGGTATCTTACTGCATGGGGACGCTGCGTTTGCAGGTCAAGGTGTTGTGGCTGAAGGGTTCGGATTGTCCGGTCTTCGCGGCCACAAGACCGGCGGCACCATGCATATCGTGGTCAATAACCAGATCGGCTTTACCACCGCACCGCACTTCTCACGGTCGTCGCCTTATCCGACAGACATCGCCCTCATGGTGGAAGCGCCCATTTTCCACGTCAACGGTGACGACCCCGAGGCGGTTGTTCACGCGGCACGGGTCGCCACCGAATTCCGACAGAAGTTCCACAAGGACGTAGTGATTGATATTTTCTGCTATCGACGCTTTGGACATAACGAAGGAGATGAGCCGAACTTCACGAACCCGATCATGTACCGGAAAATCAAAGAACACGAAACCACGCTCGATCTGTATGCCAAGCGCCTGATTCAAGAGGGGCTTGTTCCGGAAGAAGATATCGAGGAGAGCAAAACGGCGCTGCACACCCACTTGAACGAAGAATTTGAAACGAGCAAGAGTTATAGACCGAACAAGGCGGACTGGCTTGATGGTCGCTGGTCCCACCTGGACAGAAACAAAGATGATTATGTTCGTGGCAATACGGCGATTTCTCCCGAAACAATGCAGGACGTTGGCCATGCGATTACCCGTGCTCCCGACGGTTTTCCCGTACACCGAACCGTCAAGCGGTTGCTCGACGCAAAGAAGACCATGTTTGCGTCAGGAGAGAATTTCGACTGGGCTACAGCGGAAGCTCTGGCATTCGGATCGCTGCTCACGGAAGCCTACCCGGTTCGGCTGTCTGGTCAAGACTCGACACGCGGAACATTTTCGCAACGCCACTCGGGACTGGTCAATCAAGAGACCGAGGAACGTTACTATCCGCTCAACAATATCCGTGACGGCCAAGCACATTATGAAGTCATTGACTCAATGCTCTCAGAATATGCTGTACTCGGTTTCGAGTATGGCTATTCCCTTGCCGAGCCCAATGCCTTGGTTCTTTGGGAAGCACAATTTGGCGACTTTGCCAATGGCGCACAAATTATGTTTGATCAGTTTATTTCATCTGGAGAAAGCAAATGGCTGAGAATGTCCGGATTGGTCTGCCTATTGCCGCACGGGTTTGAAGGCCAAGGTCCTGAACACTCATCCGCGCGGCTGGAACGCTACCTGCAGATGTGTGGACAAGACAACTGGATTGTGGCCAATTGCACCACACCCGCGAATTACTTTCATATATTACGTCGGCAAATCCACCGAGATTTCCGCAAACCCCTTATTTTGATGACACCAAAATCCTTGCTTCGCCACAAACGCGCGGTATCGAAAAAAGAGGAGTTTCTTACCGGCTCATCCTTTCACCGCGTTTTGTGGGATGATGCCCAATTCGGAAACTCCGAGACAACGCTCAAACCTGATCACGAGATCAAGCAAGTTGTCATGTGTTCTGGCAAGGTCTACTATGATCTCCTGGAGGAACGTGACGCCCAACATATCGACGACATCTATCTCCTGAGAATCGAACAATTCTACCCGTTTCCAAGACACAGCCTCATGACAGAGTTGCAACGCTTTACCAAAGCCGAAATGGTCTGGTGTCAGGAAGAACCCAAAAATCAAGGAGCTTGGAGTTTCATCGAGCCGAATATCGAGTGGGTTTTAACACGTACACAGGCCAGGGAACGTCGCGCCCGCTATGTCGGGCGTACAGCATCCGCCTCTCCCGCCACCGGCCTGGCTTCACAACACCAGTCTCAACGGTCTGCACTTATCGACGAGGCACTGACGATCAAAGGGTAATAATCAATGACCACAGAAGTAAGGGTACCCAGCCTGGGTGAATCAATTACAGAAGCGACGGTCGTAAACTGGCAAAGACAAACGGGTGACGCAGTCGTAACCGACGAAATGTTGTGCGAATTGGAAACGGACAAAGTCACAATCGAAGTCACGGCATCAACGGATGGCGTGCTCGGAGATATCGTTGCATCCGAAGGAAGTACAGTAGAAGTGGGCGCTTTGCTAACGACCATATCGGCGGATACCGTGACAACAGAGCGCAAGGATGCATCCTCCGCAGATCACCCAACCAAGAACGCAGAACCCTCTTCGGATCGCATTGAGATCCGAGTGCCGACCCTTGGTGAAAGTGTAACGGAGGCAACCATCGCATCATGGTCGAAAGCGGTTGGTGACACCGTTTCACAAGACGAGATATTATGTGAATTGGAAACAGATAAAGTCTCGGTGGAAGTGCCGTCACCCACAGCCGGACAACTCGTCGAAATCCTGGCATCAGAAGGGGAAGCGGTGGCAGTGTCGGCAAAACTGGCCGTGATTGCGCTCACGGATCCGACACCCGCATCCTTGTCTACCCCTGCAACGAGCGATCATGGGACAGCTGTATCCTCACGGGACACTGGCAGTACCGCGGTTGAAATCGGAGTCAAGGATGCTCCCGCCGCCGTAAGGGCAATGGCAAATGCTGGATTGTCACCGCAACATGTCACGGGTTCCGGAAGAGACGGTCGAATCATGAAAGACGACGTATCAAAGGCGATCGAAGCACTGACACACTCGACATCCCCAGACGCAGAGGCAAACGCGACGGCGCAGCCGGTCGCGGCCGAGGACGCTCACCGAGAAGAACGGGTCAAGATGAGCCGACTGCGGCAGACAATCGCACGACGACTAAAAGAGGCTCAAAACACCGCGGCGATTCTCACCACCTATAATGAAGTCGATATGGGTACCGTAATGGAGTTGCGGAACGCTTATAAGGAACAGTTCGAAAAGAAGCACCAAGTCAGACTTGGGTTCATGTCATTTTTTTCCAAGGCCTGCTGTCACGCACTCAAGGAAGTTCCCGAGGTCAATGCGGAAATTGACCGAACAGACATCGTCTATAAGAACTATGTCCATATGGGTATCGCGACGGGCACTCCTCAAGGACTGGTTGTCCCCGTTATCCGCAATGCTGATTCGCTCAGTTTTGCCGAGATCGAAAAAGCGATTGCCGAAAAAGGACGCAAAGCCCGCGAGGGTAAATTATCATTGTCCGAGATGCAGGGCGGTACCTTCACGATTTCAAATGGTGGCGTATATGGTTCGCTCATGTCATCACCCATTTTGAACCCACCACAATCCGGTGTTCTCGGCATGCATAAAATTCAGGAACGACCGATGGTCATTAATGGTGAGATCACGGTCCGACCGATGATGTACCTCGCTCTTAGTTACGATCACCGCATTGTTGACGGTCAAGGCGCCGTTACCTTCCTCGTACGCGTAAAAGAGGCACTTGAGGACCCAAGACGCCTCTTGTTGGACCTATAATGACGAGTTTGTGGGGAGACTCCTATGGCCGATTATGATGTCATTATTATCGGATCCGGACCCGGAGGGTATGTTTGTGCCATCCGTTGTGCCCAACTGGGCTTAAGGACGGCATGTGTTGAGGGTCGTGATGCCCTCGGAGGAACGTGCCTGAATGTTGGCTGCATTCCCTCAAAGGCTCTCTTGCATGCCTCTCACATGCTGCACGAAGCACGCGAGAACTTCAGCAAAATGGGTCTGATAGGAGACGCGCCGTCTGTCAACTGGAATGCGATGCAGAGCTACAAGAATGATACCATTGGTCAAAACACGAAGGGTATTGAATTTCTATTCAAGAAAAACAAAATCGACTGGTTGAAAGGTTGGGCATCCATTCCGGCCAAGGGTCAAGTTCGGGTCGGGGAAGAAACCCACACGACGAAAAACATCGTTGTTGCCAGCGGATCCGAACCTTCCACGCTTCCCGGGATCGACATCGACGAAAGGAAAGTGATCAGTTCGACGGGTGCCCTGGCGCTCGACACAATACCCGAAAACCTCGTAATTGTCGGCGCAGGCGTGATTGGTCTGGAACTCGGATCGGTCTACCACCGGCTTGGCTCTGCAGTCACTGTTATCGAATATCTGAACAACATCACTCCAGGTATGGATGGTGATATCCAGAAGGCCTTCCGGAAAATACTGGAAAGGCAGGGTTTGACGTTCATCATGGGGGCTGCGGTACAGACAGCCGACATCGTTGGGAACGACGTGCGTGTCACCTATGCACTCCGTTCGGGCGATGAACCCGAGAGCGTAGCGGCCGACAACGTGTTGATCGCAACAGGGCGGCGACCTTATACGGACGGACTCGGACTCACGGAACTGAATCTTGAACAGGATTCTCAGGGGCGTATCAACGTTGACGACCACTGGCAAACAAACATTGACGGCATTTATGCGATCGGCGACTGCATAAACGGGCCCATGTTGGCCCATAAAGCCGAAGATGAGGGCATGGCCGTTGCCGAGCATGTGGCCGGTAAACATGGGCACGTAAATTACAACGTGATCCCAAGCGTCATTTACACACATCCCGAAGTCGCAAGTGTCGGATTGACCGAAGAAAACCTGAAGGAACATGAACGCTCCTACAAGGTTGGCAAGTTTCATTTCATGGGGAATGGTCGCGCCAAGGCAAATTTTGCTGCCGACGGTTTTGTCAAGTTACTCGCCGACACAGAGACCGACCGTATACTTGGGTGCCACATTATCGGACCATCAGCAGGCGACTTAATTCATGAAGTGTGCGTCGCGATGGAGTTCGGGGCCTCTGCCGAGGACCTCGCACTCACCTGTCATGCCCATCCGACCTATTCGGAAGCCGTGCGGGAAGCAGCATTTGCATGTGGTGACGGTGCGATTCACAGCTAATCGGATAATCTCACGAAATGTCTCTCCATCTATAAACCAGTTTCCTGAAGAAGTTCGTTTGATCTGGTTTCGATACGTTGTTCGAGTTCGGTCATAAATTCACGACGAGGACACCCCGGGGAGATCGGATCAAGAAATTCAATGAGAGCCCGACCCGGAAATCTCATTCCTCCTCTCTTTGGCCAAAATAAGCCGGCATTGGTTGCAACCGGAATACAGGGTTTCCCCAGTTCCTCATAGAGAATAGCCGCACCTATCTTATAAGATTTGTGAGAACCCGGAGCGACCCGGGTACCTTGAGGATAAATGACAAATTGGCCAGGATCGGCGACTTCCTGTCCCACATCCTTCACCATCTTGATGATCGCAGCACCTCTTTTTCCACGATTTACCGGAACACATCCAAGACGTTTGGCATACAAACCAATAAACGGTGTCCACAACAACTCGCGCTTCATCACAAATTTTGCGTGCGGCAACGTCCAGAATATAAGTAGAATATCCAGAAACGACTGGTGTTTTGCGGCGACCAGGACATCTCCATCGGGAACATTGCCACGAACTTCAAATTCAAGTCCTAACATCCGCCGAGCACTCCAAAACACCCAACGGCAATACAATCGACAAGCAGTGACCGCACCCCGAGGCGATACCAAGGCAAAGGGGGCAAAAATCACCCCGAGAACGGCCATCATCACGTAGACCTGCACGATATACAAAAATGATAGGAGTCTTCGCAAAATATGCGCCATTAAAAGCTCTGATCGGAAACAAATTTGACGAAATATCACGAAACAGCGGCCCACTTTCGAATCATGACTGCATTCAAAACACGGAAGAAAACCACGGCCGGATTTGCGCTTTTTCAAACTTCGCCAGTTTTTTCCTTACGGCATATCCGAGGTCAAGTCAAAAACTCACCTTTTGCATAATCACGTGATTCAACATTAACGAAACTTGCTCAACCCCGTGCTCGGTCGAAACGAGCTTTGGTCCGAATAGCCAACGCAACATCGTCTTCTTGAATACAATCTCATTCTCGGTGACGTTCCAGCCAAATTCCCAGTCGATTGAACCACTGTGTGTTCTCAAACACCATGTATGTGGTCCACTGGCTCAGGCAGAATGAGATACACTACGCTCAATTTCCGAAAATGCATGCAGAATCTGGAGTCAATTGTCAAGTTGTTGTCATCTCACCCTAATTCTAAGCACACCTATTTGAAACACCCTCTACTGCGTGTTATCCGAACCTAAATATCCTGTTCACCTACGGGTTCTCTATCAGCACACACCGATTCACCGACAAAATATACACCGAACTTTTTTCAACACCTAAAACTCGTTTTCTGCTTGAATGGCAAAGTTGAAACTCCAGTATGAGGGACGATTAATCGCATTGCGAGAGGCTAACAGCGCCACACGTCACGGCCGGACTTTAAGATCAGCCTCTGAGAAAGCGCAAGTGATTGGAAAATAAGACACTCTTCTGATAAAAAGTGACAACAAAACCACGAGGCATTCACATTCCCAGAGCCTTGGGACCATGCTTCGCGCGCGCAGACGACAGGGAGGTCAAGATGTCGGGATTCTCCTTTTGAAAGACCATGCTTCGCGCGCGCAGACGACAGTTGCTTCAAATAGTACATAATGCCATCTTTGCTGACCATGCTTCGCGCGCGCAGACGACAGAATAAATGACAAGTTGAAACTCGTTCCCGGGCACGACCATGCTTCGCGCGCGCAGACGACAGCCCTCTCCGTCACCGCAGCGTCGGTGCACGCGCATTCCGGATGATCCCCCAGTGCTCGCGATCCGCAACGAACGGACACACACCTCCATGCAAAACCCCACCCGTGCACATTTTTTTCACAACGATGTCATTTTCATGTTGACTGTTCTGTGAGGGGGGGGGTAAGACGGAGTCACAGAACCGTGAGAATGCGGGTGAGACGGCACCGGGATGCGACGGACAGCAGCTGGACATTGGCCGGGCGCGCCCCGCCATCACCGCACCCGAACGGAGACAAGGAAAGGACTGTACCATGAAGACCTCAAGATCAATCATCTGTCTGGTTGCCGGCCTTCTTCTGGGCACC
>JAPORU010000059.1 GCA_026710045.1 Aestuariivita sp.
AAACCGTCCTCTACCATCCAGCTCCTCCTCACCCCCTCAGCAAGACACCGGGGTCTGGAGAGAAGCTCGGTGGTGCACTTCAGAGTTGAAACGGTGTTTTAATAAAGACATTCTATTGAGGCCTAGATAGGACCGGGTCGCAGCGGATGCCGAGTGGTCTCGTTGGCATAGATCAGGATGTAGAAGACACGCTTGATCTAGCCGCGAAATGACACGTAAATGGACAGTTTCATTTGAACCTTTCTTTTGCCTCTGCTAAAGGAACGGTGCTGTTTTTGCTGAGCGCAGCCACTGTGCCGGTTGACCCTTTGAACACGCCTGAAATGTTTGGCACCGAATGTGTTGGAAGCTGTAGTCACGATGCCCGTGTCGGATGTTCTTGATGGACAGATCAGGATTGAGATGGATACACTATGGTCTTAAGTCAGTGTGGATGTATGGATGTGTCCGCTCTTGTTCCGCAATTGTGGAGTCACGGACTGGAAATGAGCAAAAATGAGTTTGAAAACAGATCCTGTTAAGTTGACAGCGGCATTGGTCAAGTGTCCGTCTGTTACACCAAGGGAGGCCGATGCTCTGAGTGTGTTGGAGGGATTTCTGAGTACAGCGGGTTTTGTTTGCCGGCGTGTTGATCGAGGAAACGTTTCCAACCTTCTTGCAAGATGGGGCGCCAAGGCTCACCATCGGAGTTTTGGCTTTAACGGTCATACGGATGTTGTCCCCGTCGGTGATCCAGAGGCTTGGAGCCATGATCCGTTTGGTGGTGAAATCATGGATGGCCGTCTATTCGGACGGGGATCGGCAGATATGAAATCCGGTGTCGCAGCCTTTGCCGCTGCGGCTGTGGATTTCGTGACGGAGACGCCGCCGGATGGTGCTATCATCTTGGCCATAACAGGGGATGAAGAGGGAGAGGCGACAGACGGAACCTTAGCTTTACTGGATTACATGGCAGAAGCCGGTGAGCAAATGACGGTGTGCCTGGTCGGCGAGCCAACCTGCCCAAATGTCATGGGAGAGGCTATAAAGATTGGACGGCGTGGGTCCATGAATGTTCATTTTGTTGTATCGGGCGATCAAGGTCATTCGGCCTATCCATACTCCTCTGCAAATCCGGTATCGGCCGTAGCGTATTTGATTGATCAACTCTCCAGCCACGACCTCGATGACGGTTCGGAACATTTTGAGAAATCAACGCTCTCGGCCACAACGATAGATACCGGAAATTCGGCCAGCAACGTGATCCCCGGGGAAACACGTGCGACGATCAATATACGGTTTAATGATAGGCATTCGAGCAAGAGTTTGATCGATTGGATTCACGTGCATGTTGATAATGCTCAAGAGAAATTTGGTGTCAGGATTCGTTTTGATGTCAAGGTGTCCGGCGAGAGTTTCTTTACACCTCCTGGAGATTTCTCTGACCTAATTGCTTCTTCGATCTCGGATGTATTGGGTGTGACTCCGAATTTCTCGACGACCGGAGGGACGTCTGACGCACGATTCATCAGGAAGCATTGTCCGGTTGTCGAGTTCGGACTTGTTGGAAAGACAATGCATCAAGTTGATGAATCGGTTTCAACGGAGCACATTAACCAGTTAAAATGTGTCTACGAAAAGATATTGGAAAAGTACTTCGCGTGATACGATCGAGAATTATGGTAACAGGGCGTTGGTGTTGTGATACAACGTTTGTACATGTCATCTTCTTGATCTCCGGCACCGGCTTTCTTGTTCAGGGGGTCCGTTTCCATTGAAAGGACATTCGGTTCGTCCACGCACCTTGATAATCATGATAAAAGAGCCGCAACCGGGACAGGTGAAGACCCGACTTGGACGTGACATCGGCATGGTTCAGTCCGCTTGGTGGTTTCGTCACCAGGCGAGAGATCTCATCGCAAGGCTGAGAGATCCTCGATGGCATGTTATCCTGGCGGTCAGTCCCGATAGGAAAGGGCTGGCCAGTCGTGTGTGGCCAACAGATCTTGTTCGCATTCCGCAAGGGCGCGGTAATCTTGGAGACCGAATGAAGCGGCTCTTGCGATTGCCATTCTATGGCCCGGTGTGCTTGATCGGCTCCGATATTCCCGGCGTCACAAGACATCGGGTGTGGGACGCCTTTCGCGCTTTGGGGGAGGCCGAAATTGTGGTCGGTCCGTCACCAGACGGTGGATATTGGTTGATTGGGAGTCGCGGGGGGCAAGGGTTACCACCAAGTGTGTTTTCAGATGTACGGTGGAGCACGTGCCACGCTCTCTCGGATACGGTTGCGACATTGCCCGGCCGAAAGCTCGCGCGAGTGGCATGCCTGCAGGATGTTGATCGGGTTTGCGATCTGCGGACAGTTAAGGAGTTGAGTAAGGCAATGAACGAATATCGGTTCATTAGAGCGTAGCCTATTGTAATCGGACATAATGTGCGCGTGTCTGGTCAAAGTTAACGCATTCCTCTTGGAAGACGGTATATGCACAAGAATTGATCGAGAATTATGTCGGGTCCATCGACATGGCGGTTTGTCAAGATCGAGGTAACACGGGTGACGTCGGTGAAATATTGCCAGAATGCAACGTTTCATGTGGCTACAAGCTCACCTCATTGATATAGCTTCAGGCAACGTCGGCATCGTTTTTTCTTAAGGCCTTCAGGTCAGGAAGGATGCCTGCGTGTCATGGAAGAGTTTCCCATTTAAAGCTGTGGAGGGAGTTTGGCCTCATGAAGATCGTGCCAAGCAGATTGCCGCGCACGGCGGTTCTCGAGGTTCTGGAAACCTCAGACAACAGTGTGCAACATGTCCGACTGCTTGAGAGGGGCGAAGATGGAGCCGGACTTTCCTTTCGCGTAAAGTGGTCGCCGGCCAGTCTCAAGTTGAGAGCCGGGGATCGAATTCTGGCGCGGTTGTCCCGTACATGTGGTATGAATTTTGACTATCAGGCACGTTACCTGAAGCGCATTGGATTTCCGCAAGAGAATATACTTGGCGTATTCCAAAAGACAGCGCAAGGGGGCCTGATTGTACCCGTCGCCAAATCGAAGCAACATCCATGGACTGTCGTTGATGCGATTGCATTACATGTTGATGACGGAGAGTTGGTGCGGGCTAGGCCAATGCGTTCGCGTGGATCGCATTATTGTGCGCGCATTTTGAAGTCGCTTGGACAGTTGAACGGAAAACTGTCGCTCATTGCGACCCATCAACACGAAATCCCCGATCAGTTCCCGGGTCCCGCAATTCGTGAGTCAATGTCTCGCAATTGCGTAGGAACCGCAAATCGCGAAGATCTTTGTGACGTACCTTTCGTCACCATCGATCCCGTTGGAGCCGGCGATCATGATGATGCCGTATATGCCTGCGCCGACGATGACCCCGGTAATGCAAACGGGTACGTAATCTGGGTCGCGATCGCAGATGTCGCGGCTTACGTCGTGCCAAAGTCCAAGTGTGATCAAGAAGCTCTGAAGCGGGGAAATTCGACGTATTTTCTGGATCGCGTTATTCCCATGCTTCCCGAGAAACTGTCTGAAGACTTATGCTCCCTGCAAGAAGGGATCGTTCGCCCGTGTATTGCCGTTCGGATGCGGATCAACGCCGCTGGAGAAAAGATCGCTCATAAATTTATTCGCGGGATAATGCGATCAGTTGCGTCTTTAAATTACCAAGAAACCCAGTGTGCTCTTGATGGACGGCCAAATAAAAGAACGGCGGTCATTCGGGACTCAATTCTCACACCTCTATTTGACGCATATGTGACTCTTCGAAAATCCCGTGATGCGCGACAACCTCTCGATTTAGATTTCAAGGAACAAACGATTGAGATGTCCGATGATGGTGAAGTTCAGGGCGTCGAGCTTGATCTCCGCAGTGATTCCCAGCGTATGATTGAAGAGTTTATGGTTCTCGCAAATGTTGCGGCAGCGGAGACGCTTTTTGATAATCGCATACCAGTTTTGTTTCGGGTTCATCAAGGTCCTCAGGGCTCAAAATTGAACGAGTTACGTCTCAGGGCCAAGGCAATGGGATTGTCTCTACCGAGGCAGAAGACGTTGTCAGCCAAAGTTCTTAATCAATTACGCGCTGCTCTGGAGACGGCTGATCGGTCGGAGATGATCAGTCTCATGATTTTGCGTTCTATGAATCAAGCGATCTACTCACCGCGTAATTCAGGTCATTTTGGTCTCTCCCTGGATGCCTATGCTCACTTCACCTCACCCATTCGGAGATACGCTGATGTCATCACGCATCGTGGATTGATATCAGCGCATGACTGGGGAGATGATGGACTTGATTTTGGCACCACAACCAATTTGGAGTCGATCGCTCGGCATGTCTCAGAGACAGAGCGGCGCTCAATGAGTGCGGAACGTGAGACGAATGATCGGTACTTAGCGTCTTTCATTTGCAAAAAGATGGGCGAGAATTTTTCCGGATATGTAAGTGGTATTGCGGGCTTTGGACTCTTTGTCTGTCTGGACCGGTTCGGGATTGACGGGCTGGTCCCGGGGTGGAAACTTGATTGCTATAACTTTGATTGGGATGATGGACGGGTCGTTGCCTTAGGCGTTGGGGTTGTTGTGAAAGTGATGGATGCGGACATGTTCACGGGGCGCGTGTCGTTAGAGTTGATTTCGGTTGAAGGCCAGCCCATTGCGTCTTTGGCCAAGAGAGTTGGGAAGACGCGACAACACGGGAAACGTCGAATCCGAAGGAGGAGATGAGATGTGTGTATGACGCGTGTATACCATGTTGCCGTGGTGTCGCCGGCACCCGAAGTGTGGCCGGGTTCGGCTCGAAGCCCATTGTCTGCGAACGGGCTCTTCCCATACCCGAGGGTGTAGGGGGCACAGAGGGAATGTTCACTGCAGGTTGGGATTGATCACAGACATTGCATGAATTTCGGCGGGCCGATAACGATAGACTGTATCGTCGACATGGGTTGCAAGCGTTCGTACGTTCCCTATCTGGCTGCAATTGACCATCCGTTGGCGTTGTTGCGGAGAATCGATCACATATGCCGTCCATTGAGCTTTTGTCTTTATATGGAGCAATCCTGTCTCAGCATGATCGGGTGGTTTCAGGAATGGTCTCGCTTCTCAAGTGCAAAGATTGATTCCGTTGCATCAGTGGTTTTATCATAGACAGCTCTCTTTATTGTGTTTATGGTTCGGCCCAAACGTGATCAAAGCTGGTAATGAACTTTGCGTTGGAATGGAGAGTATTTTCGTTGAGCGGATTTACGTTTTGGTTCCGATATAGCAGGGTGGATATGTCTGAGGCTGCGTGGTGGAAATCCGGAGTTAACTTCTTCATATAAGGAGGACTAAATGTGTTAACACTTGCGGAGGAAATCCTCCTACTGGTGCTCGACGACGAGAGCGGGAAATTCATTCACGTTCCCGAGCATTCCTTTCGATACGCTCTTTCTGGAGCTGTCTTGATGGATCTTGCGTTTTTGGGAAAGATTGATGCGGATCCAGATACTCTTTTTGTGATCGACTCCAAACCCACCAATGATGAAATTCTTGATACGCTATTGAAGCCGTTAAGTGAATCCAATGAACAGCGTGACTGCAGTTACTGGGTTCAGTATTTTGGGCGTGATGCCTTTAAAATTCAAAATTTGGCACTTCAAAGGCTTTGTGATTCCGGTATCTTGACCCGAGAAGACAAACTTATTCTCTGGATGTTCAAAAGTCGACGTTATCCAATTCGTGATGGATTTGCTGAAAAGGAAGTGAAGCAGCGTATAATGACGCTCTTATTCAACGAAGATATCCCGGATCCACGCGATATTGCGATCGTCGGTCTTGCCGACGCATGCCGGCTTTTTGAGCGGATTTTTTCTCGTCCAGAATATGAAAAAGTTAAGGATAGAATAGCTGAAATCGGAAAGCTGGAACTCATTAGCCAGAGCTTGTCGAAAGTTGTTCGTGAGATTGAGTTCCAGCTCGCTCAAGCGACGGCGATTGGTCCAATGTAGTGGACTCATCAGACAGAAATATGCCGCAAGAAGATCATTTTCGACAGTGTGGCACTGTTTTTATCATACTTAACCTTTTTCTGGAATTGAATTCACTCGGAGGGACTTAAATTGACGAGAAAGCACATTGACGCGACGTTGGTGCGATTGGGCGCTGTCATGTCTGCGGCCATAGCGGTGTATTTTATGCTTGGTCAGGGTTCACCCGCCTACGCGGGTGTTGCCGAGGAAACCACCTTTGTATTGAACACCTTCAGTTTCCTGATCTGGGGTGTCTTGGTCATGTGGATGTGTGCGGGCTTCACGATGCTGGAGTCGGGATGTGTACGAACCAAGAATGTATCGGTGATTTGCCTTAAGAATATTGGGTTGTATGCGATCGCGAGTCTGGCCTATTTCTTTATCGGATACAACTTGATGTACGTCGGCGTAGCCGAGAACGGAGGTTGGGTAGGCTCGTTCAACCTGTTCTATTCGTCAAGCGAGGCCGAGCGGCAATTGTTGTCCGGAAGTGTGGAAGATCCCAGTGACGTTATTTCCAACGGATATTCGACCATGTCGGATTGGTTTTTCCAAATGGTCTTTGTTGCGACAACAGCCTCAATCATTTCCGGTACACTTGCTGAGCGTGTTCGGCTTTACTCTTTCTTTCTTTTTGTCCTGGTTCTTACGGCTTTGATTTACCCGATCGTTGGTGCTTGGACGTGGGGCGGTGGTTGGCTTTCCGAAAGAGGATTTCAAGATTTTGCCGGATCGACCATTGTTCATTCGACAGGTGGTTGGGCCGCACTTGCCGGTGCGATTCTTCTGGGTGCAAGGCGTGGAAAGTTTCGTCAAGATGGCACGGTCAAACCAATGCCGCCGTCAAATGTGCCGATTGTAACTCTCGGTGTGTTCATTCTCTGGTTGGGCTGGTTTGGCTTTAACGGTGGTTCACAACTTGCCCTTGGTTCTGCGGTCGATGTGATTGCCATCAGCAATATACTCGTGAACACGAATATTGCAGCGGCTTCAGGTGTTATTGCAGCTCTGCTGGTTTCAAAGCCGGTTTTGGGCCGAACCGACCTCGTGGCGACGTTGAACGGCGCGATCGCCGGACTTGTTTCGATTACGGCAGGTCCGGATATCGTTGATCACCAGTGGGCCGTTCTGATCGGTGCCGTTGGGGGTTTGATTGCCGTCTTTGGTACGCTTTTGCTCGATAAGTTAAAAATAGACGATGTGGTGGGCGCAATCCCTGCGCACCTCTTTGCCGGTATATGGGGTACGCTCGCGGTGTGCATTGCCGCTGGCGGCAATATTGGGGTTCAGTTGATCGGGGTCGTGGCAATCGGTGCGTTTGTTTTTGTGGCCTCGTTTATTGTGTGGTTTGTTATAAACTTGGTTATGGGGCTACGGATCTCTGAACAGGCAGAGAGTCTCGGTCAAGATGTGGTTGAACTCGGGATAGAAGCCTATCCGGAGTTTATTGCGGTTCCTGACGAAGAGGAGCGGTAATCGACGCCACAGATGACTTGAATGGACGGGCCGCGCGGTGATGGACATGAGCTTGAGACGAAATGTGTCACGCGCACCTGTTCCATTTGATGCCGATCAGGCTGCCCGTGTTCTTGCGACGTTACCTGAAGATCTCAATTATGACGCGATGCGCAGCTTGGCGCGTGGCGTCGCTGGTTCAAGTCCATTTCTTGGCACGCTCCTGGAATCACAGGGAGCCTGGATTGCGGCGGTTGTTGATCAGGCCTGTGATTCAGTCCTGGATGATTTGGTCTCGGATGTGCGGCATTCTATCGAGGATGCGGATTGGTCAACGTTGTTGCATAGCTTGCGTGTCGCACGGTCTCGCGCCGCTTTATACATTGCGTTATGCGATTTGGGTGGGGTGTGGGACCTGCACAAGGTTACCAGAGAGCTTTCGGACATTGCCAGTAGCTTAACGGAAACGGCCCTTCGTTGGATCATTCAGAAAGAAATTCGTCGCGGTAAGATTCCGGGAGTCAGTGAGCAGGATGTTGAAGCCGCGGCGGGGTTGTTCATTATCGCCATGGGTAAGATGGGAGCTCGAGAGCTCAATTACTCTTCCGATATTGATCTGATTTGTCTCTATAACGCCGATCGATTCGCGTTCAATGAGCAGGGTGATGCGCGAGCGCGATTCATTTACGTCATTCGGCAATTTGTTAAGGCCCTTTCGGAGCGGACCGAGCATGGTTATGTCTTTCGAACCGATCTGCGGTTGCGCCCAAGACCTTCAACGACGCCGGTCTGCATGTCCATGGGGGCGGCTGAGCAGTATTATGCCGAGGATGGCCGGACGTGGGAGCGTGCAGCGCACATTAAGGCGCGGCCTGTTGCCGGAGATATGGAGGCCGGGAGACGTTACCTCCGTAACCTTGAGCCCTTTGTCTGGCGCGCGTCGCTCGACTTTGCGGCCATTGAGGATATCGAGGACATTGTGCGCAAAATTCGAATTCAGAAAGGTCATTTTAGTCCCAGTGCCATTCCGGGTTGCGATGTCAAACTTAGTCCGGGAGGCATCCGTGAAATAGAACTGTTCGTTCAGACACGACAATTGATCATGGGAGGTCGATTGCCGGTTCTTCGAGAGCCATCCACATGCGGAGCCTTGTCTGCGTTGAGTGATGAAGGGATCATCGACGCAGATACGTGTGAGACGCTGACACGGATATATGTGGATCATCGCACCACCGAACATCGCCTACAGATGATTCATGATAAACAGACGCAGACCATTCCGCTGGACGCCGAGTCCCGGTCACGCATTGCAGCTTTGGATGGCTGGTCGGATCGGCGGGCCTGGGAGGATGGTGTCGCTGCGCGTCTGAAAACTGTTCATCACGTGACGGAGAGTTTCTTTGATGCCGGCACGCGCATGCGTCTTCAGCCCGAAACGGTTGATCTCAATCCAGAGAGATTTATGAAAGGTGCCTTCAAAAATCCTGAAGAGATTGAGCGCATGGTTCAGCGCTGGCGGAGAGGTGATATCGCTGCCACAAATTCTGAGCGTACACAACGGCTCTATCTGTTGTTGGAGGCTGATATTCTTGATGTGCTGGAGCGTGCGGACAACCCTGAGTTGGCCTTTGGAAAATTTGACACGTTTATGAGCGGGCTCTCGTCCGGTCTGCATGTTTTCTCGATGTTTCGGGCTCATCCACATTTATTGAAGAGAGTGATCGAGATTTTCGTTACCGCTCCGAGATTGGCGGACTTGTTGGGACGCTGGCCGCAAACACTTGATGCGCATTTTGAAGAAGATTTTCTGAGAGATATACCGTCACAGTCTTGGCTTGCTGCGGATCTTCATATCCGTATCGGAGAGACTGAGAATTATGAACGAATGCTGGAGATTACGCGGACGTGGGCGCGGGAGGTTCGTTTCCGAGTGGCGATCCATGTATTGACGGGGCGTCTTGATGACGTGGAAGCCGGTGCAGCGTTCTCTGCCATTGCCGAGGCGACTCTTGAAATTTTGATTCCGCGGGTTATCGAAAAATTTGCCGCAAGATATGGACCGGCTCCCGGGCGTGGACTGGCTGTTATTGCGATGGGAAAGCTCGGTACACGGGAGATGACGGCGCAATCCGATTTGGATCTGATTGTTGTCTATGATGCTGAGGGTGATCACGCGGGTAATGGCGCGCTATCCTCATTGATGTATTATTCACGTCTGACGCGATCGTTGATATCGGCTCTCACAGTCGATACGATCGAGGGACGGCTTTATGCGGTCGATATGCGACTCAGGCCGTCGGGTCGGAAAGGCCCTATTGCTGTCTCTCTTGCATCTTTTGAGTCGCATCAAACCCAATATGCCTGGGTTTGGGAGCATCTTGCTTTGATGCGGGGGCGTGTGCTATTCGGCTCAAAGGATTTGGTGTCGGACATTAATGCGATCATCCATAAAGCGTTGTTGAATCGCGCTGGAGATCAACGGGTTATGGATGAGGCGCGTGAAATGCGGCAGAAATTGATCGTGGCTCATCATGCAGAAAGAGAGAATAATTGGGCCTTCAAGCATACGGCGGGAGGGCTGATGGAAATCGAATTTATGGCGCAAACATTTGGGTTATTCAACGGATTGGGTTTCGGTATGTCTCCGAGAGATATTCTGAAGGAAATTTCGGACGTGGGAGAGATGACCCGGGACAGACAAAGGGACTTAAATCGTGCGATTTGCTTGCAATCACGCCTGCAGCATATAGATTGTGTGGCTTTGGAACATGTTGATCAATCGATTGAAATAGGAGAACGTTTACGGACGGTTATGGTGGAGGCAACCGAGGTCACCGATTTCGAGACACTCATTGAAAATTTACGTGTTGAGCAACAAAATGCTGCGTCCATTTGCGCCGAGGCCTTCGCGCACTGAGCATCATGGATGCCGTATGACTGTGTTGACTTGGTCGAGCCGGGTTCGAAGTTCTATTGTAGGCTGTAGACCGAGCCAGAAAGTTTATTGATCTGAAGGTTGCATTTCATGTAAGGATACAGCGATAGCGTGTGGGCATAGGACGATACATATGAAACTTTGAAACCGTACGGTTTGTCGAGGTGGCTGTGTTTCATCGGTGATGAGTTCATGTCCGGGAATACCGATAGGCAAACGAACGACGAGAATGGTTGCAACACATGCGGCACGAATGCATGCATGTTATATCGCATAAGTCATTGGGACGTCTTGATCAAAGACGTCAGACAATAGGGAATATTTTCTTCGAAACATAAATGGAGAGTAAAGAAATGGAATTAAAAGTCTCAATGCATGACGATGTGACGGTCGCAGCCGTCGAGGGACGTATCGACGGTACCACTGCGCGTGACTTTGAGGAACAGGTTGTCGCCGCCGTTCCAGAGGGTGGAGGACCTCTCGTGTGTGACCTCGCGAGCGTTTCGTACATTAGTAGCGCTGGTTTGCGCGCTATTTTGGTTGTTGCAAAGCGTTTCAAGACGGACGAAAATTTCTTCTCCGTATGTGGGCACAGCGGCCCTGTTGCCGAGGTTTTCCGCATTTCCGGTTTTGAAAAAATTATCCCTATGCACAGTTCCCGTGATGATGCTCTGGCGGAAGCCAAAGGGTAAATTGATACGTTTTATAAGGTGAATGATGCCGGAGCCCTCACGGTTTGACATTGCCGCCAAAGATGAGAATCTTGACCGTCTCGTAGCTTGGATTGAAGACTTCTGTCAAAGGTATACGTCCGCCGAGCCGTTTGAGATGCACATGCAGTTGAGCGCTGAGGAGCTGTTTTTAAATGAGGTGAATCACGTTGACAGTCAGCAGCGAAAAACGGATCGCGTAAGGTTTGCGCTCTGGCCTCAACCAGAAGGGGTCGTACTGGTCATGGAAACCGATGGACCACCGTTCGACCCTTTTTCTGATGCACCTGAACCTGATGTCGATGCTTCGGTTGAAGATCGCGCGATCGGTGGTTTGGGTCTCAAATTGGTGCGTGAAACCGCGACGAAGTCTGCGTACTGTCGTATCAATGACTGCAATCGCATTTCTCTCGTGTTTGGGCATGGAAACATACCTTGAGGAATCAGACAACGTGAAAGAGGGATCGGGCTTTCCGGGAACAAGAGCGAGGAGTATGTCAGGCGATCACACGGAGTGACAAACCCGGTGTCGGAAACGTCCTTCGACGTGTAAGGGCGGTGCATGTTATTGGGAGAGTCTCAGGGTTTTGATCGGGTCTTATGTCATTTTGATAAGACCATACGTTGCAAGTTCGGGGCGTAGGGTTGAAGTTCGTTCTGTTCATCGACGCGGCCGAATGTTAAATCGCTAATATGAGCATAGTAGGAATGGATCGCACATGGACGTCATTGAAAGATGAGTTCGAAGGATCTGGAGAGATGAATGGTCGAAACTCAGTATCGTGAATTTGAACCTAAGAATGAAAACCTGGACCAGATCATAACGTGGGTTCAGGATTTTTGCGCGTCTCATCAGCCGGCGGGCGAACTCGAATATAAAATACAATTGATTGTCGAGGAAATTTTTCTCAACGTTGTCTATCATGTTTTCGATGGCAAGGACGCTGAGGAAACTGTCAAACTTGCGTTGTTTCCGAAAGCTTACGGGGCGCAACTGATCATCGAAGCGGACGGTCCTGAATTCAATCCTCTGGAAGATGCACCACAACCTGACCTTGATGCGTCGATTGATGACCGAAAAGTCGGGGGACTTGGTCTGTTTATGGTTCGGGAGTTGACGGATCACGCATCATATGAGCGTTTGGGCGCGCGGAATCGTTTGACATTCACCTTTGGGAAATCGTCCGAAACGGAGTCGGATGATTCGGCGGCGTCCTCGGATGCCGATGGGATTGATGACCGTTCGGCTTTCAAGGAATCAACCTTGATCATGTCGAAGGAGCGGTGTCGACCGAGAGGGATCACCTTTCAAATTCTGTTCCTGTTGTTGTTTGTTATCGTTGCGGGCATCGGCTCTACGGCTGCCTTGAACTTTATTAAATTTGAACGCATTTTGAACAATGCGACGGCGGCGCGCTATGATCCTGTCTTGCGGGAACTGGAGCGAACGATTGAGGAAAGTCTCCGGGGCGGCCTCACCCTGTCCTCGACGCGGACGACGCAACAATTATTGGAACGATCGGTTGCGCAGTTTGATGATCGCTTTATCCTTGTTGTTCGTGACGGGGACGGTGAGGTGCTGTTTGCGACGGATGAGCCGGCTGACTTGAAGGTTCCAATCCCACCGCCCCATGAAATTGCCAGTGATGGTTCTGACGCGAATCGTTTTCTCAGAACAATGAGCATTTCCCAAGAAGACGTTGTTGTTGGTACGGTGTCGCTCTCTCATGATCCGAGCGTGTCAACCGACGCTATTTCAGAGATCGAGAATGAATTGCGTGTCGCGGCTCTTGTGGCGGTCATACCGTTTCTCCCACTTCTGATCATCTTGGCGGTCTTTATGATTGGTCGTATTGAAGGTCGTTTTTACGGAGGTATGCTGGCCATTGACACGGCCGTAAGGACGTTGGGTTCAAGCACACTTATTTCGGAAATTTGGCGTATCCAGAAGTTTCTCGGGATCATTCGCGGCGCTCAAAACTGGACCCGTGAAATCACAGGATCACGACCTGTTTTCCTGATTGGCTTGTTGATTCTCCTCGCGTTACCGTACCTGTTGTTTGGTTTCTTATCGGTGCGTGTACTGGAACCGCGATTTCTGCATGAGTTTGAAACCCAAACAATCACAGCGGCGGAAGGTGTCCAGCGGCGTGTCGAAAATGCTGTATCGGCCTTTGGTGGATTGCACGCTCTGCGCGACGTCGAGCGTGTACTGGACCGTGCGCGCGCATCCTCACCGGGAATGAGTTTCTTTGCACTGACCAATCTAGAAAGTGAAATCCTGCATCTATCAGCCGATTTTCCTGCGGAAGTTCGCCAGACTCTCGGCTCTTTCGCGGTTTCAGATGAGTCGGAACAGATTAGTGACTTTGAGCAGTATTTTCGAGATACAACGGGTATTGCGTTGACGGCTCCGGTTGCGCTGGCCCGTCAGAGCGGGAGTAACTTGTTGGTCACGGAACTTCCCATCGTCGGGCCCGATGATGAGGCCATTGGGGCGTTGTTTGCTGGCGTTGATATTGCGACGTTGACTGCGGTCAAGCAGGATATTTGGATTGATACCGGAGTGGTCGTTTTTGCGGTGGTGTTGGTGGCTGCTGAACTGCTTATTCTGGTCTTTACCATCTATTTGATTCGACCGGCCTGGGCGATCGATTTCCTAACGTTACGACTGCAAAATCGCGATTTGCGCTTTACCTTGCGGAGTAGAGGTGGTGGCGTGGCGCAGCGGATCATTCGCTGCCTTGATGATGTCATTACCAAGGCGGTCGATTCAACGCGATCAACGGTCTGTTTGACCTTGCCAGGGGCGGAGGGTTTGCAACAGGTGCGGATACCGGCTCTGAGTCATATCCGACTTCCTCTATTTTTGTTTTTTCTGTCGGAAGCTATGCTCCGACCCATTTTGCCTCAGTTTCTTGGTACCTTTGCACCCTCGGACAGTGATCCAAATTTTAGCACGGGTATGGTCATGGCTGGATTTATGGCGGCTTCATTGGTGTCGGTCCTTATCGGTTCGTTCATGTCGGAACGTGCGGGAGGTCCTCGTCGGGTCTTTTTCTTGGGGGCGATCAGTGCGGTCGTCGGGATGTTTGGACATATTGTCGCGACGGATTTCGCGTCCATTTTGGTGTTTCGTATTTTGACGGGATTTGGTTATGGGTTGGTTTATGCGTCGGCGCAAGTTCATGTGGCGCAGAATGTTGATCCTGTTCGGCGCACCACCGGCTTCTCTCTTTTTCTTGCGGTGATTGTGGCGGCCGAGATTTGCGGTCCGGCCATTGGTGGAATTATTGCCGATCGATTTGGCAGCGCACCTGTCTTCTTCGGTTCGGTGGCCTTGATTGTGTTTTCGGCGCTGTTCTGTCTTTTCCTCATACCGAAATTGTCCCCGAACATTACCGATTTGAATGCGGTACCGAGTTTCGACGCATCCAAGCGAAAGACAGCCTCCAGTACCATGGCCCAAGAATGGCGCAATCAGTTTAACATTGCCCAGAAAATCCTTGGGAACAGACGATTTTGCGTTGCGATTGTGTGTTTTGCAATTCCGGCGAAGGCGTTGCTTACCGGTGGCTTGTTCTTGTTGGTCCCGTTGACGGTATTTGCCAACGGGGGTGAAGCGACGGAGAGTGCACGTATTTTGATGGGATATGGCATTGCTATTCTTCTGTTGGTATCCGCGATTGCTCCACTTGCGGATCGGTGGAAGGGTTTTAGTATATGGGTCGCCATTGGAAGTATCGTGGCTGGCGTGGGATTTGTGTTTCCGCATGCGTGGAATATCTTAGGCACCGGCGGATTGGTCTTTCTCTTCATATCGACATTGTTATTTGGCGTTGGACAGACATTGGCAATTCCAACGCAAATTAGTTTTCTCTTGCAGGCAACCGAGAGGCAACTCGTTGAATATGGGGCAGGGCCAATTCTGGGATTGTTCCGTTTCCTGGAACGGCTTGGCTCTTTTGCAGGTCCCGTCATCGCCGGGACATTATTATTATTTTTTCCACCGGATATGGCGCTTCAATGGATGGGTTTTGGCGCCGTACTTTTGTCAGCATTGGGAATGAGTTGGTTCCTCGCTGTTGGTCAACAAGAAGAGGAGGAACAGATCAATGCACTCCTTGTCGAGACGTAGCTTACTTCGGGGGTCTTTGGCGGCCGCTGCGCTTGGATCACCGTTACCGGCGCTCTCTGAAGAGCGAAAGACGGTCTTCATGGTGCTTTGGCGCGGTGAAACGGAAGTCGAGCAAGGTTTTTATTCTTACCTCAAGCAAATTGAGGCGCCGATTGATTTCGTGATCCGTTCGCTTGATCGTGACACCGGCCGGCTCAAGCCGATTATTGATGAAATAAACGCGATGAAGCCCGATCTTGTCTATACGTGGGGTACGTCGGTCACGCTTGGCATTGCCGGTCGCGATCCTGATTTAATGGATGGGCCGCTCGATTTTCCGCCAAGGGTTACGGATCGCCCGATCATCTTTACCATGGTTTCGCAACCCATTCGATCACGTGTTATCAAGGAATTTGGTGCGACCGGACGCAATGTAACAGGCGTCAGTCATCTTGTTCCGTTGGAGACGCAGTTTGAAGCGATGCAGGCCTATATGCCAGTTGACCGGATTTCCGTGATCTATACGCCGACGGAATCGAATTCGGCTCTTGCGGTCGAACGTCTCGCGGAAATCGGTCGGCGCATGAATGTTCGGGTCGATCAATTTCCGGTCCCGAACAATCAGGAGGGTCAGCCCGATCCCGATGCCTTGGCGGACTTAGCGGCCGAGGCCGCCGCGACTGGATCGCAGTTTCTTTATTTGGGTCCGGATAGTTTTATTGGCCAATATGCCCAGCACGTTACGGATTTGGCGAATGCGCATCGCTTACCGTCCTTTGCGTCGGTTGAGCGGATGCTTTCGGCGTCAGATGCACTCTATGGATTGGTGGCACCGTATCGCAAAGTTGGTGCCTTTACGGCGACAAAGGTTGAGCGTGTTTTGGTGCACGGAGAAGATCCATCCGAGATTCCCGTTGAGGTCTTGCCGGAGTTTTCTTATTTGATTCGGTCGGATGTTGCGCGTGATTTGCAAATTTATCCAAGCCTTGCTTTGATGGATTATGCAGAAACCATTGAGCCGTAACGCCAGGCAGGTCGGGGTGTCGTGAATGGAGTGTAAGGTGGTTGCGTTGACAGACGACTCGGTTCAGCGACATATCATGAACCTGCGGTGCTGCATCAAGGGTTGTGCTCCGCTTGCACATGGATATGTGTGCCGATGGTGATGTTCGATGATAAAGACATTGCGATGTGGACGAGAGAAGAGGCTGATCACCGTCTTTATCGACAGGATATTCTTGTTCGTACGGCGGAACTTGATGACATTGAGTCCATGGTACGCATCAACGTACAATCTATTGAGATTTTGGGCGAAGATGGTTTGTTTATGCCTATGTCAGCGGATTTCTTCGCTGGTGTTGTGCCTTCGGGTTTTTCGATTGTCCTGGAGAAGGATGATGAGATTTTGGGCTACAGCGTCGCGGTCCCCGCTGGACATTCCAGCCCTGCTTTTTTCCCCGTGACAGATGATCGTCGTGTGGGACTGTTGTTTGGAACAGCGCTTGTTCCGCAGCTTATGCGACAGGGCTGGCAGAAATGGCTGATAAAACTTCGCTTGGCGACCTTCCAATCGATCGGGTACACCGAAGCCCAGTGTACGGTATCCCCATTTAATGTGTCTTCTTTGATCAATTTGGTCGGATCGGGATTTCAGATTTCGGCACTCAAGCTCTTGTTGGATGGTTATCCTCGGTTTGTTGTGCGAAACTTTTTGAACGGCAGTGATCAAGAGTCTTTTGAGGCGACAGGGAAACGAAGGGAACCTCTTTCCAGAGATCGTTTGTCGCAGCATGAAGACTGGCTTGGTGCGGGTTATGTGGGTGTTGCGATTGAAAAAGGGACCGAGCTTGTCGTTGTTTATTCAAAACCGAGGGGTTCTGGAACGTGATTTTGGGAAGGGTCGGGCGCGGAAGCCTCAGACAATATATCAATATAGCCGTGGCCTTCGCACTTATTTCGGTGTCCGCTGTTCTTTTGATTTCGGGGGAGATTCGAAACAATGCACGTCAGCAACAAACCGAGGCGGATATTTCGACTTTGCATGTCGGATTGTTGGAGACGTTGCTCGACTTACAGGCCGCGCAACTACGGGAATTGGGCCGCACTGTTGCTTCGGATCGTCAGATTGATATCGCTTTTCGGAATGGTATCGAACAGGTTGCGTTGGAGAGAGTGCTTGATAGCGCACGGGATGAGCGTCCCATTGCCCTGGTTTTGACCAAGTATCCATCCACGATCTTGGCAAGTTCGGCTGATGGTTCGGTAACCTATGATTATGATCAGTTCTCTGAAGAAACAATCACCAATGCGACGACTCAGCTTGTGATTGGTACCGATGGTGCACCAACGATGCTGCAGAGCACTCCTGTGCGCCGCGGTGCCCAGACGGAAGGTGCGGTTCATATTCTATTGCCACTGAATAACGTGATTGATGAGTTTTTCCCGGATTTGGCGGGTCTGGCGTTCAAGCCCATGGGCGGCCAATTAACGTTTATGTTCGGCGATAAAGTCGACGTCGATATCGCTTCGGGCGACGTGATCTCTATTGTTTCTTCTGAATCCGGTTTGCGTTTTGAAGCCACCCAAGTGTCCCTCGGATTCGGTGAAACTGTGAAGCTTGGGGATTTGGTGTTTTTACGGGAAATCACCCAAGCCATTCAGCAAGAAGAATTCTTGACCAATTTTACGATCTTGGCTGTCTGTGTGGTTATCGTTATCTCGCTCGGTCTTTTGACACGGGCCTTGAGAATAGGGTTTCGTCCACTCGAAGCTGTGGTTCGGTTGCTTGATGCCATGTCGCAAGGGAACAATCGTCTCAAGTTGAGACGCCGAGATCGTTCGGCTTTATCGATGCGTCATTCGGGCCCAGTTTCAGGAGTAGACTCCTTTGACGATGATGTCGACGTTCCGTATCGAGAGATTGGAACGATCTTGACGGCTGTAGAGAGTTTTCGGGAGAGTATTGATGCTCAAAGAGCGCTTCTTGTTGTTCAGGAACAGTTGGACAATGCAAAGCGTATTCAGCAGTCTCTTTTGCCGCAACAATTCGATCAGCATATGGGACTGGATATATTTGGACGGATGCGGCCCGCGTTGGAAGTAGCGGGTGATTTTTTTGATATATTTCGATTGGATGATTCGAAGCTTGCGATTGTCATTGCTGATGTCTCGGGAAAGGGAATTGCGCCTGCTTTGTTTGCGTCGCAGGCCAGTGCACATTTTCGAGCACAGTGTCATCAGGTGCATGATCCGAGCGCGGCGATTGAACTCGCGAATAATGCGCTCTGCGAGCGTAATCCGGAAGATATGTTTTTGACGTGTATTCTTGCGGTGATTACACCTGAAACGGGTATGGTCGAATTCGTGAATGCCGGCCATTGTCCGCCCATTGTCATTCGCGCGAATGGTGACGTTGATCAGATCGAGACCGATCCAGAGCCCATTGTTGGCGTTGTACCAGACTTTCATTGGACTCGTCATGAGTTTCAGCTCCAGGTTGGCGACCGCTGTTTGTTTTATAGCGATGGATTTGATGAGGCTCAAACGTCGACAGGTGAGATGCTTGGTGTACACAAGGTTCTGGAAATGTTTCAAAGCGCGAGTTCTTCCCAGACTCGGAAGAGCGAGACGATTGCAGCCAGCTTATTTCAAGGTATCGATGAATTTTCCGAGGGTGCCCCTCAAGCTGATGATATTACCATCATTACGCTTCGCTCGCTTGCCGGGGCGTGATCTCGAGAACCGCTTTATCGTAACGTATCCGGATCAACGCGAGGGATTATTTTGTGCTGGGTCGGTTTGTGCTTTTACGGTGCGTGCAGGTTGGACAGGCGGTTCCCGATTGCCGATCATTGATCTGATTGTCCGTTGAGCACGATCAACTGTTTCACAGGATGATCCCGAAGGTCTCACGCCGTTGTCTTCGTACGGCACTGGATTTCGGTGACAGGAGATTGGGTGACGCATTTTGCTGTTGAATCGGTGTAATCTAAAGAACCAAAGAAAGGAAAGTGATGACATTCCGAACCTTTGAGATCTGAAGAGCGGCTCAGATATTTAACGTGAGAACCCGAACCTGTTGACTGTTTGCGAGATTGAACCAGCCCGTTATACATTGTTACGGGGAATTGGAGAGAGACATGAGACCCACAACAGACCCCCATCACGTGGTCGGATCTCTGGGATCCGATTTTGACGTCTAAACGTTCCACCTCAACTCGTCCCCGAATTGGCCAGAAAAATCGATTGGAATCAAATTGGACGCAGAGTCATGATTGGTACCATTGAAGGCGTCATTGTCATGATGAGTCCGTCAAGGCGCCATGAAGATTTAGCCGTGGCAAGTGACGACGTGGTCTCTGCGTCTGCATCTGTCTTAAACTTGGCAATTAATAAAAAACGTGGAACACGATGGAAGGCACCCGATGATTCGCACAATTCAGGATTGGAAGCCGACGCCGCTTTTTATATTGGAAAGAATGCTGTCGATTATTACACCGCATTCAACAACTGAGGAGAAGACGCGGCGGACCGCTTTGCTGATTGATTTTCGCTTTATGATGATTGGTCGATTTTTTTCACAATAGGCCCTATCGGACGGTTTGTTTGTAGAATTACTTTAAGGATGGGTATTCTGCGCATTTTTAGGTTCCCCGTCTCTGTTCGACTTAATGTGCAGGTTAACGTAGCCGTTCGGGTTGTTCTTGGAATTTACCTCTTGCGCTTTGAGATCCCTATCCCGTATCTTGGCCGGGTCCGGCAGTTAGTAAGGGCGACCTGCAATCCGTCCTCAAGTTTTATTCGGGTTGGCGAGGTGTTACTCCACCGGTGGGACAGGCCGCACTTTCCATCCATAGGACCCGAATGGTGCTATTGGATGACTTTCACGGTTCTTTCAAGGATTGAAGGGCGTCATAACCCTGAGCGGATAAGCGGTATTCGGTGTCCTTGAAGTACTGCAGCAATCCCAGATCCGCCAGATTTTCAATGGCGGTCTGCCTGTCTGTCTTGCCGGTTTTCAAAAGGATCGGGCCCTTGATGAGGGTACGGTCCCAGTCTCTCTCAAGAGCGCTTGCATGGCGTCGGTCAGGTCCATGATTGTGTCTCTCTCAAAAAAGATGATCCGCAGACGGTTCGGTTGTATCGAAGCGCTGTCGGTATCAAGGGTCATATTCATGACTGACATTCTCATCTCTCATTAAAACAGGATCGGTCAATTTCAAGAGATCGTCCTGGATCTGTGCTTATGGGCTATCCGGTTCTGTACCATTCGCAATCCAGGCACCGGTCAAGGCGCCTTTCCCAGATTGGATATCGGTCCAGGAGCCGTTCAATGTTCCCGCCGCGAGACGGGGTTGTCCATCCATGGCCTTGTTTGACAGCCGGCCGCTCCAGGAGCCGCGGGAGTCCGTGACCAGGCTGGACTGAATCGTAAAGGCATCGGAGGTAAAGGCTCCGTCGGCATCGAGGGTGACGGGGCTCAATTCGACTGTGATGGGCAGGGTACGGTCCTGCCCGTCACTCATCACCTGTACACCATCACCTCCTGTGTTTCCGGACAACATCCGGGTGGTTAGATCCAGGTTGAGCGTCAGACCGGTCTGGAAGAGACCGGTCTCGGCGCTATCAGCGTTGTCCGGGATCTCATAGGCATAGAAGCCACTGGCCACGCCTTCATAGGTCGCGGTGCCGGTCGTGGTGAACGTCTCCCAGGAGAAGGTTCGATCGGGCGCAATCTCGGGTCCCTCGACAAACGCCCCGAAAGAGGGATCCGTTCCCTCGGGTCCATGCTGTTCCCAGAACCCGAAGGCGATAGAGGAGGAGGGATCGTCGGTGTCCCAGGCGGTCTCGATCGACGCAAAGCGGATGTGGGTGTCGGTGACCTCGGCGGCGGTCAAGCTATGTCCCCCGGTCCAGAAGGCGGGCGGGTTTTCGACGGGGGTGTAGAGCACCTGTTTGTTTGCGGAGTCGACTGCTGCGCCGCCGAAGGTGATCGTGGATTCATCTGGATGGGTGACGGTCAGCGTGGTGGTCGTGCCATCGAAGGTGACCGCAGTTGTAGCGGTGGGATCAGACGTCGGAGCCTGTGCGGTGGTGAGTGCGGAGACAATCCGGGTGATGGTCTGGGTGCGGGTGGTCTCGAGAGTGGTCTGGAGATCCGGGGTGTCGGGATCCGATGAGCCACAGGCGGCCAGCAGGACGCAAAGACTGAAGGCGATGAGTTTCAAGAGCCGGGTCATGGTTCCTTCTCCTTTCAGCGGGTGGTGTGAATGTGTTTGAGTCTACCTGCTTTTAAAGATCGGTGCAAGGCAAACGGATGGGCCGGGTTTTTCGTGCATCCTTTGTCGCATTGTGTATCATTCGGATTCATCCGATAGTTTGGGTTGTACTGCGATGCATTTGAGCCCTTGTCATGCGTGAATTCATTGTCACGTCGATCAAACCGGGAGAGACGCTGTCCAAGATTGCGGCGCACTATGGCGTTCGCGTGGAGGACCTACAGCGCTGGAACGACATCGAAAATCCCGATGTGATCTTGGTTGGTCAGGAGATTATCGTCTATTTGGACACACCAGATATAGCCGCCGCACAACCGTCCCTGTCGGCCACATCGTTGAGTCCGGAACAGGAACCGGTCCCGAATGCGGTCAGCCCTGAATCCCAGGATTCATCCGGTGCCGCCGTGTTCATTGTTCTTGCCATGGGGCTCGTGTTGCTGATTCTGCTTCGGTGGATCCGCCTCAATGGTCCTTCGGTTTCTCACACTTCTCCTGCGTCTTCATCACAGCCGTCCATTTCATCAAGGTCGCGGATCGGTGCATCAAGGACTCCCAGTCTGTATGATAATCGACTGGTCCGACCAGTCGTAGATTCTATCAATGACGGGGAACGTCATGTCAGTGCGGTCTTGAGACGGCGGTACCGCGATTGGCTCCTGCTGGATGACATCATGCTTCCATCCGGCCAAGGGACCACGCAGATCGACCATATCCTGATCGCGCCCACCGTCGTGTTCCTGATCGAGACAAAGGACATGAATGGTTGGATCTTTGGCGGTCCCGGCGAACGACAATGGACGCAAACCTATCGCTCGCGTCACCGGGATCGGAAAGCCGGTGTGCCATCACAAAAATACCGTTTCTACAACCCGCTCTGGCAAAACGAGGGCCATGCAAAGGCGCTGGTCAAGCTTGGGATCGTGGATCGTTGGCGGCTGCGGCCGGTTGTTGTCTTTGTCGGCGATTCCGAGATGAAGACGCGGGATAAGTTCCTGCCGTTTGACGCCCACGAAAAGATTGCGGCCAGGAAACATACATGGCGGATGCGGGGTGTTGTTTGTATGAGTCTAAAAGAGCTGCACCGTTATATTGATTTCTCCGTTAAGGCCTCCGCCTGTTCGGTTTGGACGACTCAGGACAGGGAGGCGATCCGTGCGAACATCCGATCGAAAGAAATTCCTGTGACGGCGGAGTCCTTGGAAAAACATGTCGCGTTTGTCCAGTCTGTAAAGGAAATCGAAAGAACGCAATTCAAGAAACAACGCCGTAATCCCTACAAGAACGGGACATGATTTACAGGAATAAGGGTTTCGCTGAGAATCGTGTAAAAATTGCCGTTACATCTATTGTACGATTTCAACAAATCGGAATTTCATGTGTGGATGTTTTTCTTGCAAACGGTCCATACGCTCGATGGCAATACCAAAGGAATCATTTTCAGCGGTATAAATTTGACCGAGAGTGTTCTTCCAAACTCCGTTTGACGACAAAAATTGAATTTTGATGAGCATGAGTTTTGTCCTGTAACTTACCAAGGCGTCCAAGAGAATACGGGTTTTGATGCCGCCTCTAAATCTGTTATTTTGGCTTTACATCCGAGAGCTTTTTTCGGTTATCTACCGTTACGTCAACCTAGGTAATATTCATTAGCTTCTTTCCAATATCTTCAGGTTGATCACCTCTTCTAAACCCTTCATTGGAAAACCATCCTTCCATTCTAATCGGAAGATAGTCCCATTTATTATGCTCTCCACCTCGTAAATCATTGATCAATGCTTTACGTACGATTTTACAGCCTGTGTGTGTGATATCCTTGTATTCAACCCGCACGATAAATTGAATTTCATCTTCCTCCCAATCATATGCGGCGAAACTTCCAAGGTGATGGAACATATCCGTATTTTCTTCTATATTTCTAACGCTTTCCTTTAGGTCTTTCTCGGCATGAAATACTCCCCAATCCATAAGTGATACAGGGGAATTGATAAGCCATTGACTTGTCTTTCCTGGATCAGGATATCCTTTTGCAGGATATGCGATGATTACTATAATCAATAATCCTAAGAATTGATTCATTTATTGTCCTTTTTGTTCGATACGTCTCGGTTGCAGTGACAGGTGAAGGGATCCCAGGGCACCTTGATAAAAAAGGGAAGGGTAGACATCAAAGCCTCGACCTTATCATTAGCGCTCCATGTCACAAAAGTCGTTTACACGACCGCGAAAGAGACATTTCCGGATAAAACCGTGAGGGAGTTTAACGGCTGATCATCATTGTTGGTATCGGTCTTGCAATTTTTTGGCTTTGTAACTTCTTGAACTGAGGGTTTCGCTGAGAATCGTGTAAAAATACACGGTAAGGACGGACCGGCCTTGTGTTCGATTGAAACCGATGTGACAGGAGAGACCAAAACATGGATGCAGTAATCTTGGAGCGGTTGATTGAAGGCGGCGTGATGGCGTCGCTTTACGGTGGCCTATTCTGTGGTCTCCTAGTTTTGGTTGGGGTTTTCAAGTGCCGGAGGGGTGCGGTCGTCTCGGTCATGCGGGGATGTCAATGGGTGGTTTTGGGCGCCATGGGATGTGTGGTCCTGTATGCGGCGGGTTTTGATGCCTTGGGACTTGGCGCTCTGGTAGGCGGGTTCTTCTGGGGCTGGTCAACGCTCGAGACGCAACCGGGATGATGCGACTATATAAAATGTCACCGTTTCAACTCTGAAGTGCACCACCGAGCTTCTCTCCAGACCCCGGTGTCTTGCTGAGGGGGTGAGGAGGAGCTGGATGGTAGAGGACGGTTT
>JAPORU010000186.1 GCA_026710045.1 Aestuariivita sp.
GCAACACGGCGCTCCCGAATGCCGATCAGGCCGCAATCTATAACGCGATGCAGATTGGACCTCCGGCCCGGAACCCGGCACCAAGACGATCGTCTGAATCCGCTTGAATCCGCCGACAAGCCGTCGCACAAAAATCCTGAAAATCAAAGTTTGTAGTGCCACCACATTTTTTAAGGTGTTGAATATCATAACTTTTTTGCACAAAATGTTAAAGATGGGTGAGCACGCTTCGATAATTGGTCAATTCTTCGGCGATCAAAAAGGCAAGTTCCAATGACTGGGATGCGTTCAGACGCGGATCGCAGACTGTATGATAGCGCGATGACAAATCATCATCGGTAATCGGGCGAAAGCCACCCGTACATTCCGTCACATCATCACATGTCATCTCGAAATGCACACCTCCAGGAACAGTTCCTTCAACTTCATGCACACAAAAAAATTCACGAACCTCACTCAAAATACTGTTGAAGGAACGGGTCTTGTATCCGGTCGATGATTTCGTGGTATTGCCATGCATCGGATCACAGACCCACAAAACATCTGCCCCCTCCTCCTTGACGGCCCGAATCAATTTCGGCAAATGATCGGCAAGTCGACCAGTCCCGAAACGTGTGATCAAAGTCATGCGTCCCGCTTCATTTTGCGGATTTAATATCGCGAGCAGTCTTTTTAGATCATCCGGTGTTAATGTAGGTCCACACTTTAACCCGATGGGATTCAGCACACCTCGAATGAAGTCGACATGTGCTCCTTCAGGGTCGCGCGTTCTGTCACCAATCCACAGCATATGACCCGACCCTGCCAGCCACTGGTTTGTAATCGAATCAACACGTGTAAGAGCTTCTTCGTATTCGAGTAAAAGCGCTTCATGACTGGTGTAGAATTCAACCGTGGAAAATTCGTGCGTTGTGTCTGCGGTGATACCGGCCGCAGCCATGAAATCAATCGTGTCTTGAATGCGGCTTGAAATCTCTTGAAACTGCTCTGCACCCTCCCCTTTTGCAAACTCCAATGTCCATGCGTGCACACGATTCATGTCTGCAAAACCTCCCGTCGAGAAAGCACGCAACAGGTTTAACGTAGCGACCGACTGGGTATAGGCCCACAACATCCGATTGGGATCCGGGCGGCGAGATTCGGGGCAAAATGTGAGATCATTAATGATATCCCCCCGGAAAGACGGAAGCTCTTGCTTGTCTTGCACTTCGGTCGGATCCGAACGCGGTTTTGCAAACTGTCCAGCAATACGACCGACCTTGATCACCGGAACTTTTGCCCCGTATGTCAGGACCATTGCCATCTGCAAAATGACCTTAAACATATCCCGAATTCGATCGGCACTGAATTGCTCAAAACTCTCCGCACAATCGCCACCTTGCAAAAGAAAAGCTTCTCCTCTTGCTGCGGCGCCAAGATGGACTTTGAGGTTGCGCGCTTCACCCGCGAAGATAAGGGGTGGATATCGTAGAAGTTGCGCTTCCACTTTTTCCAGTAATTCGGAATCAGAATAATCTGGCATCTGAACGCGCGGTTTCTCTCGCCAAGCAGATTTATTCCACACTCTCATAATTTCAAAACACTCCGAATCGGGAACCAATATGCCGCGTTTATCTACTAAATTCGTCTATTGAAGACTATAGGCGATTTAAACCTCTTGACGTCCCATTCATTGAGACCCAATTATCCACCGAGCACACATGTTTATGACCCTGGTGGCTTATAACTTGCGATAGACTGATCATGCACTTCGAACCCCAAAACACCGCGCATCGCGATCAAGACGCGAAGCTCAAGAAATTCGTATTTGTGCTGCTCAATAAATTCAGTTTATTGAGTTTCGCGTCCGCTATAGAAAGCCTACGAATTGCCAATCGGATGCATGGTCGACCTATATATACGTGGTCGATTGTCGGTGAAGGCGGTGAAACGATTCGTTGCTCGGCTGGGACAGAGTTTCAGCTGGACAGTGATCTTCCAAGTCTTAGTCACCACGATATCGTCATGATCTGTGGTGGAATTGATGTACAGTACGCGACGACACGTCCGATCCTCAACTGGATCCGACGCGAAGCTCGAAAAGGCGTAACGATGGCCGGACTCTGCACGGCCGCCTATACACTGGCAAAAGCCGGGCTGCTTAGTCAGAAGAAAGCCACAATACATTGGGAAAATCAGGACAGCTTTACTGAAGAATTTCACGATATCGAGTTAACAAAGTCTGTCTTCATTGTTGATGGAAATCGCATGACAACCGCAGGCGGAACTTCATCGATCGATCTTATGCTTTACCTCATTGCGGATGACTACGGAGAGGATCTCGCAAACGCAACCGCAGATCAGTTGATTTACTCTTCCATTCGTACCGATCAGGACACCCAGAGACTGTCCGTGCCCACCCGAATTGGGGTACGCCATCCACGATTGAGTCAAGTTATACAAATGATGGAAGTGAACATTGAAGAGCCCATGAGTCCTTCGATTCTGGCCAGAGAGGTCGGGATGTCAACGCGGCAACTTGAGCGTTTATTTCGGCGCTATGTAAACCGAAGTCCAAAACGTTATTATATGGAATTGCGGTTACAAAAAGCGCGCAACTTGCTGATGCAAACCGATATGAGTGTCATTAATGTTGCGTTAGCCTGCGGATTTACATCTCCGAGCCATTTTTCAAAATGTTATCGTTCACATTATGACACCACACCTTATCGCGAAAGAGGCAGCCATGCGACGCGAAATTATTCGCAAAGCCAAGTGGATTGAGATACATTTTGACGGCTTTACAATCATTAACCTCGATATAAGAGATTTTCATTCGAGACCTTATATGATGTTTTCAGCGACACGGGCTCACACGTCCTTGCCCATCTTTAACCCATCTTTAACATTTTGTGCAAAAAAGTCATGATATTCAATGCCTTAAAAAATG
>JAPORU010000179.1 GCA_026710045.1 Aestuariivita sp.
GATCGCGAAAATCCTCGAATATGACCATTCTCCGCGAAATTTTGTTAAAGATGGGCTCAGTCGAGCCTTTTCTTGATTGGTTTAACCAAAATCATGCGGCTTTGTCCATTTCTTGATTTTTACCCGGTCATGATCTTAACGAGCTTTTATCTTTCTACAGGATATCGTGTATTTGCAAAGCGATGAGATTGATGCTTTGATGACCGGCTTGCGATCAAAGCGGAAACTCTCGATTTCCCAAATTTGCTCGAATTTATGTTTGGATCAAGGCAACAGATTCGCCGTTCGCGATCAACGCTACCTCACCGTTACAAAGCCGTAAGGCATCACGACCATACACCTCGTAACGCCATCCGCTTAAGAGAGATAAATTTCGTTTTCCGACAGCAAGTGCGTCAAGATCTGCACTTGTTGCAATCAATGCAGATGCAACCTGTGCTTCGCCCGCCTTTACTTTCAACAAGACACCCAGCAAAGCTGCTAAAGGAGACTTTGCAAGAGCTTCTCTGTCCGTTGGCCTCCGTGCGATCGGCATTTTACTTCGGGGGACCTTCAGACCATGATCAACCGCTTTCAAGATCCCTTCCGCAAGAGCGCTCTCGTCAGCGGTATTGCCAATGGAGTGAAGTTGACCGAGTCTCAAGCGTGACGTTGGTTGACTAAGCGCTATCTGCGCCAAGACTTCATCCTTACACACCCACGTTCTTGGAATATTGCGGTGTTGCGCGTGCATTTCCCGGAACTTTACAAGTTCACGCAATACGGAAAAGATCAGCGGTGATTCGGATCTCACTCGGATACGTTGCCAGAGACTGTCGATATCGATCATGTATGTTCTCGGGTCGGTTAAATTTTCAACTTCTTCCTGAACCCAATGGGCCCTATTTGTTCGATCAAGTTCGGCAATCAGATACTCATAAGCATCGCGCAAATAAGTGACATCCGAGAGTGCGTACTGTTTTTGTGATTTCGAGAGAGGTCTTTTTGCCCAATCGGTTGTTTGTGACGACTTGTCGATGGTTTTGCTGGTAACCTTCTTTATCAGAGCATGATAAGAAACCTGATGCCCTAACCCACACACCATTGACGCCAATTGAGTGTCAAAAATTGGCTTCGGAAAAAATTCTGATTCCCGATAAAGTATTTCAAGATCTTGACGAGCAGAATGAAACACCTTTGTTACTGCAGCGTTGCGAAACAGATCGTAAAGAGGTTCGAATGAGAGATCGTCGGCGAGTGGATCAACCAATACAGCACTTTTTTTGTGTTGCGCTGGATATGCCAACTGAATCAAACACAGCTTTGCATAGTAGGTACGGCGTCTCATAAACTCCGTGTCTACCGTCACGTAAGGATATCCTGCCGCGTCCTTACAAAAGGCTGCAAGGTCATCCGTTGTATTGAGCATCGTCATAATAGTACCAGTTGATACTCTGTCTTCTAAGTTTCCGGTCCCGAAACAGCATTCGCAATTCTCTTTCGTACAATCAACTTGCGACCGCTAAGCGAACCGAACAAGAGTTGGCAATTTAACATCTCTCGCATGAGTTTCGGTGACCTGAACATAGGGTCTACATTTCATGAGTGGTATCCGCCGCGGCCTCATGACGTTTCGTATGCAGCATGGCTCGAATAATGCATGCTCGGCACCAACCGACGAAGAACAGCGGGATAGAGTTCATGCTCAAGTTTCAAGACACGCTTTGCAAGACTCTGTTCGGTGTCTGTCTCGGAGACCTCGAAATGAGACTGACCCAATATTTCCCCTGAATCAAGCTCATCCGTAACCACGTGAACTGTACAACCGTGATAACGTTCTCCCGCTTCAAGAACCCTCCTGTGCGTATTCAATCCTTTGAATTTTGGCAACAGTGACGGGTGTATATTAACAATACGACCCCTCCAGCGTTTAACAAAGCTGGCTGTGAGTATTCGCATAAATCCAGCCAAACACACAACGTCAGCCTGATAATTCTCCAGGTTCTGTGTGAGCGCACGCTCGAAAGCCTCACGATCATGACCATATGCCCGATAGTCGACCGTCACAGTCGGAACACCCTGCACAAAAGCCCGCTGCAGACCTTTGGCCTTATCGTTATCTGAAATCACAACACAAGGTCGCGCGGGATGATCCGCGTGCATACTGCGCACCAGAGCACACATATTCGAACCTGCTCCAGAAATCAGTATCGCAACACGGCATATCATTGAAATGACCCACTGCAGGTAACTCCCTGCCCTACAATCACCTGCCCAATTGTTGCGACAGATTCTCCAGCTTCGTTCAGTTGTCTGCTCACCACTTCTTCGTTTTCCGGGGACACCACAAGGATCATTCCGATTCCCATATTGAATGTTCGAAGTAGTTCAACACGATCGATTTGGCCAACTTTTAAGAGCCAAACGAAGACCTCCGGCAGCTTCCAGGAACCGATATCGATACATGCACCAAGACATCTTGGCAGTATTCGCGGTATATTTTCGGTTAAACCACCGCCTGTAATGTGGGCGATACCTTTTATGCGTCCGGCCTGATAAACTTCAAGAACTGATTTTGTATAAATCCGTGTGGGTTGAAGCAGTGCCGAACCAAGAGATTGTTCACTCCAAGGGCATTCGGCCTCCCAGCTTAACGCCAGTTGACCAACTAAATTGCGCACGAGCGAGAACCCATTGGAATGCAATCCATTTGACGCCAGCCCAATAATCAGATCACCTTCATTGATGTTTCGTGGCAAGTCATAACCACGCTCCACTGCCCCGACAGAAAAACCGGCGAGGTCAAGATCACCGTCATAATACATGCCAGGCATTTCAGCGGTTTCTCCACCAATCAAACTGCACCCCGCCAAGTCACAACCCTTTGCGATACTCTCAATAATCTGAGAGGCCACGTCAATGTTGAGTTTGGCAGTTGCGAAATAATCGAGAAAAAAAAGTGGCTCTGCTCCGTGACATACCAAGTCATTTACGCACATCGCAACAAGATCAATTCCAATGTTCTGGAATTGTTCTGTATCAATTGCGATCCGGAGTTTTGTACCGACGCCATCGTTCGCAGCAACCAATATTGGATCCCGAAATCCCGCTGCTTTCAAATCAAATAATGCGCTGAATCCACCAATTTGAGAGCAGACCCCTGCGCGATGAGTAGCTTTCACCAACGGTGAAATTCGCTTGATAAATGTGTTGCCCGCGTCAATACTGACCCCAGACTCCGTGTAGGTGAGGCGCGAAGATTCAGGACGATCCCCGGGCACATGATCCGACAATTGTGACAACGCTTATCGTCCTACTTATAACCGTTACGGTCTCGATACATCACTATTGGCTGATTTGGTAACTGAATACCATAAATGGGATTACTCCTGTGCCGTGCTGGTATGATTTTGAGTCTTTTATTCACCGCAAAGACCTCTCTTGATATCACTGCGAGCGTCACAAGGGCCGAAGTTACACCTACCGTGCCTTTAAAAATCTCAAGAATGTGCCACAAACAGAGTCGCCATACCGAAATTGACGTTTCAGAGACATTTGATTATGATGTGGGAGTCGGGCCTGTAGCTCAATTGGTTAGAGCAGAGCGCTCATAACGCTTTGGTTGGGGGTTCGAGTCCCTCCAGGCCCACCATTGGGACGTGCATTTGAACTTCTCAATAAATTTATCTCCTGATGATGATTTCAGCCTTCAATCCTCCCAATCGATCGCTTGTCCCAAGAATAAGTGAACCGCCACTCGTTTCACATACTTGCTTGACGATCGCCAATCCCAATCCAACCCCCGCTCCTGTGTCTTGATTCCGGGCTGGATCAAGCCGAACAAAGGGTTTGATGACCTCTTCAAACTGATTACTTGGAATCCCCGGTCCATCATCCTCTACAATGAAGTGAACGGCGCTCTCCGTCAATACCATTGATGTTTCGACAGAATTTCCGTACCTTACGGCATTGCTAATAAGATTTTCTAATACGCGATAAAGTGAATCGCGTTGCAGATGAATTTGACCTTCTCCCTTGATTTCTCGAATTTCCACGCTGCAACCAAATTCTTGCGCCTTTTCGACAACTTCAGTCAATAGGGCCTTCGGGTCGGTGAGTTCCTTATCCTCTGCGCTCATGCCTTTTGCATAGCTCAAGAAGCCATCGACCAGACGTTCCATGGCGGCAACATCATAAAGCAATTTCTCGGCTTCTGGGCCATCAAGCAGACTTAGCCCTAACTTCAGTCGCGTCAATGGCGTCCGCAGATCATGACCAACGCCGGAGAGCATAAGTGTATGTTGTTCAATGTGACGCTCAATTCGATCCCGCATCTCAAGGAAAGCCTGGCCCGCCGCCCGCACCTCGAGGGCTCCGCTTGGCTGATATTCGACGTTCTGACCATGCCCAAACGCTTGCGCGGCATCAGTCAGTTGCGTAATTGATCGCAACTGGTTGCGCAGATATAAATAAGCAATCACAGTCATCAAAATGCCGAAAAAGACCATCGTCACCAACAATTGGTGCGGATTTGATGCAGAAACCCGCCAACGTTCAAAATCCAAACGAATTGGACCATGGACTGTATGGGTATAGAGAATGACCACGCGGTTATTCGGCAGATGGATTGCACCGAGTTCTGGCAAGTAGTTACGCAGAGACTTGATAAGGACACGACCAGAGAGATCATACCAACGCAGTTGATCTTCATTCGATATGGATAGGTCACTTTCAAATATCATGGTTAGACCTAATTCTCGGAGATCACGCTCGAATAACTGACGAGAGGACATAACATCGGGCGCGTCCTCAATCAGACGAAGAGCCAGCTGAAGTTCACGAACCATGGACTGCGTCATCTGTGCCGTAACATCCTCAAAGTGACGTTGAATAAACGTGATTGACACGACGATTTGCAAGAAAAAGATCGGCAAAATAAGAATTGATACGACGCGTCCATAGAGACCACGAGGAAAATATCTTTTGAACCGTGAGAAAATCATGCGATAGAACTACCCAATTATCTATGAAAGAGAAAGTCGATGAACTCGGACATTGATCACTTTAATCCCAAAATCGGTGTTCCTGAGAGGCTGGAACCACAACTGGTCCGTATTGTTGCTCCAAATCCATCTCCCATGACATTCCGCGGAACCAACACTTATTTGCTTGGAGAATCCAACATTGCCATTATTGATCCGGGCCCCAATTCCGAACAGCATCTCAAAGCTATTCTCAGTAGTTTAAATTCAGATCAAAAGATTAGTCACATATTTGTTTCGCATACGCATCTTGACCACTCCCCTCTTGCCAAAATTCTAAGTCAGGAATGTGGCGCCCCCATATTCGGCTATGGTACATCAACATCCGGCCGAAGTACCATAATGACACAACTTGCCAATGACGGATTTGCAGGCGGCGGCGAAGGCGTTGATGTCGACTTCTGCCCCGATCATCATCTTCAACAGGGTGATCAAATTGAGACATCCGATTGGCAACTCGAAGTTCTTCATACCCCGGGTCACATGGGCAATCACATTTCACTGGCGTGGGACGACGCATGTTTTACCGCCGATCATGTCATGGGATGGGCCAGTTCTCTCATCTCACCTCCCGACGGCGACCTTACCGACTTCATGGCCTCATGTTATGCGCTTCTCAAGAGAAAATGGCGCCGTTTTTTTCCGGGACATGGTGCACCCGTTACCGATCCAAAGGGAAGACTGGAGTGGCTGATTTCACATCGAAATCGTCGCGAATCTGAAATTCTTCATACCCTAAGTTCCGGGTCCGCATCAGTGGAGACAATCGCAAACCAGATATATCCAGACATACCAATTGAATTGAACTCAGCCGCTCAGCGGAACGTCTTTGCACATCTCATTGACTTACGGCGAAGAAACCGTGTGCGAACCAGCGGTCCATTGAGACAAGATGCAACTTTCACGCTACGGGGATGAATTCACAGCGCCTACGCGGATTTCTCATATGGGTCTAGACATTTTGTTTCAAAGGCATTAGGGCTCCTAATCGGATCCGGCGTAGCTCAGCGGTAGAGCAGTTGACTGTTAATCAATTGGTCGTAGGTTCGATCCCTACCGCCGGAGCCATATCCAACAAAATCAATGACTTATAGTAAACTACCTGTGTCATTCCCGCCCTAGGTCCCCTTTGCGCCCTTAAGCGTAGCGATTTGCGCACAAAGAGTCGGAGTTGAGCATGGGCCGCATCGCCTATCTCTCCAAGCCAGGCAACAACATCTGGTGGTTTCGCCGCCGTTTCCCCGTTATATATATCAAGACGCCATAAAATGAACCGATTACAGTGGCTTACATTGGCGTTCAAACAAAAGCGCAAGCTACGGGGCACCTCGCAATAAGTCTCTGGACCTCGTCTCTCCGCGCGACACGACTGATCGGCGCACAAATCTCCGCAGACTTTGAACGCGCATGGGCGATGATTGAGATACATATGAGCGAGCCGGATTTAGAAAGCGATATGCTCAACTGGCCGAACGCGAGTTCGAGCGGCTGACGGGTGAGGATGTGATCAAGGCCCGCTTCCTGCGGCAGGAGTATTTCTATTTCTACCCGGTCGCGACGCTCTGGTACGCAAACAACTACATTCCCCTCATCCAAAGCCAGGATGACGGCGTCTATCGCCGCACAATCATCATCCCCTTCCTTACCAAGTTCCACGATCGCCACGACCGCCCCGAGGGCGGCAAGGTCAAGGATTCCAAGCTCAAGGCCCGGTTACTGGCCGAGCTCGACGGCGTGTTTCACTGGTATGTCGAGGGCCGTCGCCTATGCCCGCGACAGGTTGAAGGTGCCCAATCACCTCTACGATGTCCGTGAGGCCAAGAAGGACGCGTTCAAACCGCAGGCAGAATTCGGGTCGATGTGTCTGGAGTTCAGCCCTGACAAGTCGGTAGCAGCAGTAATCTCTACCGCGCCTATGAACGCTTTGCCGAGGTCAGCGAGGGGCAGAGGCGCGACAAGACCCCTTTCGGACGCCGCCTGAACGGCATGGGTATCGTGAAGGATAAACAGCACTCCGAGCACCTCGTCGATCGCGAGGGGGCTTGCCTGTGACTGACATCGGCAAGGCCAATCTCAATGGGACACGCGGCATGGCTGCGCTTGAAAAGCAAGACCGCAAGGACCGCCATCGTGTCGTATGAACTCCGGTGGCCTGGTTTACCCTGCGGCGCGGTCGAGCACTTCCTCTGCCCATTGGTTGAGGCTCTTTCCAGCCAGTTTTGCGGCGATCACCGCCTTGCGATGAACCGCGGGGCTGACGCGAAACATAACCTGCCCGGAAAATGCCTTCTGCGGCTCCTTGCCAATGCTGGAGCAGGTCTCGATGTAATCCTCGACTGCCTCGTGAAACGCCACGCGCAGGTCTTCAACGGTATCGGCGTGAAAGCCGACACGGTCGCGGATACCCGCGATCTGACCGATGAAGATTCCGTCGTCATCGTCGTATTCAATCCGGGCTAAATAGCCTTTGTAGGTCATGGTGTTGGTCATGGTGTTACCCCCAACCTTTCGAGAAATTCGCGTGCGTCGCGCAGCTGATACCGTTTCGCTTCCTTGGCGGGGTGCGGGCGATGAAAGGTCGCTACCTCGCCATCCTTTTCAAACCGCACGCGAGAGCCACGCCCCTCGATGACCCGCGCGCCTGCGGCGATCAACAGCCGCTCGACCGCCACCCATTCGACCGTGCCGGAAACAGGCTCGGCAAAAACGGCAGCCAAGGTCTTGCGGTGTTTACTGTTCATAGGAATAGGATAGGGATGCTTGCATTTTTTGCAAGCATTTCCTCGAATGCCTTGCGCCTTCCTGCATCACGCCGGAATGCCCTTGGGTTTCTCAATACAGCTAACCTGATTCCGAGGGGTGAAGGCCATCGGCTTGTAAGCGATGATCACCAGCCAGCGTCCGTGTTAGCCGCAACGCTTTGGCCCGAAAACAATCAGCCCGACGCCCGCTCTATAGACACCCAACCGGGCCTGATTATCTTCATTTTCAAGATACAGGATAGGGGTTTCCAACTGGATGATATCTGCCGCGAAGCGAGCGACATCGGCACTCGTTGCTCCACCGTACTGGATGACATCTTCGGCGTGACGGTGCCAGATATGGCAAACGCCCATCCCGCCTGTTTTTAATTACCGGCCGTGGGTCAGGCTTATCGACGCACTTGCGACGATAGGCACCCCAGCGATCGGGGACACGATGCCAAACGCCTTGGAACCCGCATCCGGATGCGCATAGCGCGTGTGCAACGGTGATTGTGGTGCCTCGATGTGAACATCGTAGCTCCAGCGGTTGAATTTCAGATTTTAAAATACTGATTTATTTGGATTTTTTAACTTCAACTGCGAACCCTACCGCCGGAGCCAATACTCTAATTTCCCTGAATTCTTTGACGACATTGCAAGAACTGTTGTTCCGCGTTCCCTTCTACGGTTTTATGATACAGAAGAAGGGAATGTCGTTTCACGATCCAATTCGTTCATCCCGTCTTTGCCGCCCCGTCGACACCGTTCACAGTCCAAAGTAGCGGAGCAGACCGTAGACCATCGCTACGCAAAAACTCTGTCTCCAAGCAAAGAAAAGTGCTGTTAACCCGGAGTCCTCAAACAACAACACAGGCTCCAAGTCTAATCCAATTCTGGAGCTATACCGGAACCGATTATACCGTCCAGCGGGTGGTCCGTGCTATGATTTTAACTCCCGTTTAACCCGACGATGCGGCTAATTGGGTGCTTATTATCCTGTTTCCAAACACGTGGCGTATAACGAATTACGCGGTACGGTCTCCTTTTGGACTGACCCAAATCAGTAGTATCAGCCCTAAAATGAACAACCCGATAATGGGAGAGACGCCCAGTCTTACGTTTCCTGTAGCAGCGGTTATCGCCGCAATGAGCATCGGTGCAAGAAACGCTGTTGCTCGACCCGACAAACCGTAGAGCCCAAAAAACTCGGTGGGTGACTCTCGATCCGTATGCCGTACCATGAGACTTCGACTGGCAGCCTGCAAGATACCGCCCATGCCACCAATTAAGATACCACACACGAAAAAGATGTTGTCCGATAAAGAAGAACCTGCATCGAATGACAATCCCATCAATGTTGTACGTGACATCGAAACGATAATCACACAGACGCCAATCAAAACCCAAATTGCACCAATGATAACAGGCTTTGGTCCAATGCGTTGATCGATCTTTCCACCCAACCAAGAGAACGCAACCGCAGAGACTAAAGCGACAATGCCAAATGTCCCAATCTGGGTAATCGACCAATTCAGCACCAAAGCGGCATAGATTCCTCCAAAACTGTAGAGACCATTGAGCGCATCACGATAAAACATGGATGAAATCAGATAGGTCGACAAGCTCACCTGTCGGCGAAGACTCTTAATCAGATTGCCCAACATCCATAGCGCCTGCCGAAATCCTGCATTGCTCCGTACCGTGAGGTCATCGCGAACCCAAAGAAAATAAGGGATCATAAAGATGACAAACCAGACCGCCGAAAGCGGGCCGACAGCACGTGTGCCTTCACGCCGCGATGCATCAAGACCAAAGACCGGATCAATGCCGATCAATGTTCGTCCGTCGCTCTGTTCCGAAAAAAACAAAAGCAGGATTACAAGAGATACGAAACCTCCCGCATAACCAAAGGCAAAGCCGGACCCTGAAATATCACCAACTTCTTCAGTGCTACCGAGACTCGGTAATTGTGAATTCACGAAGATAAGTGCGTACTCCGCCGCAACAAAGCCGATACCAAAAGGTACCAACATCCAAAAAATATTAGAACCGTCCGGTAACGTAAACCAGAGAGTCGCTGACCCCAATACATAGAGCACCGAAAATCCAAATACCCAAGGAATTCGACGCCCGGAACTGTCAGCAAGTGCGCCGAGAAGAGGTGCTCCAAAAGCGATGATGAGCCCGCAAATTGTCAAGCACATACCCCAAACACTTTGCGCTTGAGCATCGGCAACCTGCTGATCAACACCCGTCGACACAAAATACTCGGCCGCAACCGTAACAAAATACGGGGCGAAAATAAACGTAATTAAAAGCGTGTGGAACGGTTGGCTTGCCCAATCAAAAAAATACCAACCCCAGACACGTTTACTCAGAGGAACACTGCAAACTATTCTGCTTTGTGTCATTGTTTCATTGTTACCACTCACAATAATGAACGTGACCACTGTTTGGCGGCAGGATTTCAGCATGGGCCGCTACGGACAGACTCAAAACGGGACAATACCTCCTGTCACCATGGCCATGCTGATCTATTTTTGACAGAATATTAAGTTCAGAGCATCGAAACAAGGGCGGAGAAGAGAAAGTCGCCAACCCGATGAATGTTCTTGAACTTAGAAAATCAAATCCTGATCATCCATGACATACGGGCAAGCATTCATGGATCAACCCACCAATTCAATCTCTGAAAAGAAAAAGGCGATCTCTTGAATCGCTGTATCATCGGCATCGGATCCATGGACGGAATTTTCACCAATGCTCAATGCAAACTCTGCACGAATGGTACCGGGCTGCGCATCCGCGGGATTGGTTGCTCCCATGACGTCACGATTTACCGCAACGGCATTCTCTCCGGCGAGCACCTGCACGACAATTGGAGCCGAAGACATAAATTCGCAGAGTTCATCGTAAAAGGGTTGAGACATGTGAACCTGATAGAACTTCTGAGCGTGTATTTTTGATATGTGCAGTCGCTTTTGCGCGATAATCGTTAATCCGGCTGCTTCAAGCTTGGCGTTGATTGCACCCGTCAAATTCCTTCGGGTCGCGTCGGGTTTAATGATCGATAAAGTGTGTTGATAGGACATAACCGCACCTCTCAATTGAATTCTTGTACCGTACGTACGTCCCTCTATTCTGCGCTCTTTGCGATTGCAAGATATCAACAGATGCGAAAGTAATCATCAGATTAATACAGGTTCATAAATTTCATACCTATATGATGAAACAGCCCTCATTCATATCCCGTAGAATTCCACCTCATGCCCAATGCTATTCATCAATAAGTCCAGTCCTCATATTGGGAATATTCGATTCAAAGCGCAATGCACGCAATCAACCGCTCTCTCAGCTGAATTCTTGACGTCAACCACTTTTTTATTGCTCCATCATGCTGACCATCCGAGATTTATCATACAGCGTTGCCGGCCTGAAGCTCTTTGATTCGGCAACCATATCCATACCACAAGGACACAAAGTCGGCCTCGTCGGCCGAAATGGTGTTGGAAAATCTACTCTATTCAAGTTGATTGAAGATACGACTCTTGTTGAATCGGGAACGATCGATCTTCCCAATCACGTCCGCATTGGAGCAATTGAACAAGACCTTCAATCCGACGCTTCATCCATTTTTGAAACTGTTCTTTCAGCGGATACGGAGAGAGCCGCATTGATGACGGAAACCACCGATAATCCGGATCGGATCGGACAGATTCAATCACGCCTGAATGATATTGATGCTTGGAGCGCCGAAGCACGTGTATCAAAAATCCTACATGGATTGGGTTTTGAAACTCCAGATCATAAGCGCCACTTTTCAGACTTCTCGGGAGGTTGGCGTATGCGTATCGCACTTGCCGCTGTACTCTTTCAACAGCCGGACCTGCTTCTCTTAGATGAACCCACCAACTATCTTGATCTTGAAGGCACGGTCTGGCTTGAAAATTATTTGACAAGATATCCACACACGACACTGATCATTAGTCACGATCGCTCACTGCTCAATCGAAGTGTCCGCGCCATACTGCATATCGAAAATTGTACATTCAAACTATACCAAGGCCCGTACGACCAGTTCATCCGTCAGCGCAACGAACAACTCTTGCAGACGAAGAAATTGGCAAAGAAAAACGAACAACAGCGGGCACATCTTCAGAAATATATTGATCGCTTCCGCTACAAAGCTGATAAGGCGAAGCAAGCGCAATCGCGCCTCAAAGCCTTATCAAAAATGAAAACAATTTCGTTGCAAGACACAACGCCTCGAAACACGATTTCATTTCGCAACCCTGAACCGTTAAACCCACCCATAATCTCACTCGAGGAGGTTGCTATCGGATATGATGAACAATGCGTGTTGACCAACCTCAATCATCGAATTGACCAAGATGATCATATTACTTTGCTCGGCAAAAATGGTCAAGGAAAATCAACCTTTGCCAAATTACTCGCCCGTCAACTCTCTCCGAGAAGCGGCAAGATAACCACCGCAAAAAAATTGAGAGTCGGGTATTATGCGCAGCATCAAGTTGATACACTGAACCCGAAAGAAACACCGTTTCAACACATTCAACGACTCAAACCCAACATCACCCCAGAAAAGATTCGAAATCGATTGGCTGAAACGGGATTGTTGGCACAACAGGTTGACACCATAGTTGCGCATCTCTCAGGTGGCCAAAAGGCCCGGTTGTCGCTGCTAATTGCTACAATCGAGATACCACATCTTCTGATTTTGGATGAACCCACCAATCATCTTGATATCGCCTCCCGAGAGGCTTTAATTGATGGTCTCTTAAGCTACTCTGGTGCCCTTATAATAATCAGTCATGATATCCACTTATTGGAGCATGTGGTCGATCGACTTTGGATAGTAAATGATGGCACCATCACCGAATTTAACAAAGACTTGAGTGACTACCGACGACTTCTTCAAAGAACCGAAGAAAAAACGTCTCAGAAACCCACTCAAAAGAACAGGAAATATGTTAACGAAAACCATCTCAATCACCTACGATCCAGTCTTCGCACAACCGAGAAACTCATCACTAAACTTGAAAAAATCCGAAAGAATCTCGAAGAAAAACTTGCCGATCCTGATATCTGCGCAACCGCTAATTCTACGATGATATCGGATTGGCACAAGAAACATGCGAACATTATCGAAAAGCTCAATCACGCCGAGCACATCTGGATGACGACAGCAGAACAGATAGAATCACGGTCAGCCAAATAAAGTCATCGCAAACGCAAACATCTCTCCGGTTCATCGGTCGTGGAGATAAGATTGACAATTCGGTAACCAGCAACCACACAAAAGATTGCAGAATGAACGAACACCAAATTGGCAATCTCATTTATCTGTCCCTTCTGGGTATCGCGGTAATTGCGTGGTTCGTGCTCTACAATCGGGAAAGTTTGAACCGCACCCTTCAGCAAGCCTTGATTTGGGGATTGATTTTCTTTGGTGTCGTCATGGCTTTTGGTCTCTGGGATGATTTTCAAGAACATGTTGCTCACCCTCACATACAGATCCATGATTCCGATCAGGTTGCCATTCCGCGCTCAATCGACGGCCATTATTATATCACGGTCCAGATTAATGAAGAACCGGTAAACTTTTTAATTGATACCGGAGCAACAAACATCGTTCTGAGCCGAGAGGATGCTTCCCGTGTTGGGATTTCGGTCGACAGACTCGTATTTCGGGACTGGGCCTTGACCGCAAATGGTCAAGTTAAACTTGCTCCTGTACAACTTGATCGGGTCGCTTTAGGACCCATTGAATATACGGATGTGTCGGCTTCGGTAAGTGAAGGGCCGTTGTTTCAATCACTTCTCGGTATGGACTATCTCCAGCTTTGGGAACGGATTGAGATCACCCAAGACCAGCTGATTCTGACGTATGCAACGGAGTTTTGACCCATCGGAACCTCCGTCCGTACGATCGCAATGGATGCAACCCGGCCGTGCGATCATGCGACGAAACGATCATCGGCTGCAGACCGCGAAGGACCGCATCACTTTCCCTGATCATCGGCCTTGGTTTCAACCTTCAACTCCCATTGACCGCCTTTATCTGTCCAATATTGCGCCTTGCAACCCGCATCGGTCAACGACGTCCATTGAGTCCGGGCCTTCGCAATCGCCTGAGGGTTCTTATCCTCGAACAAGATGCAAACTTTCTTCAGGATCCTTAGTTCATCGCGTGATATCGCTGCGGCATCAATGCTGATCAGGCAACTTGGGTTGTTCTTGCCTGTACCGGTTGTCAACAGAATAGGTTGCTGATCTTCACGATCACAACCCGCACGTTCATGAGGAAGAAAACCAACCCTCGGATTGCTCCAAAGCCAGTCATCAATGTTATTGAGGCGATTGTCACTCTCGGCGCGAACAACAACGCGCCAGTCCGCTTTGAGTGACTTAACAAGTAAGGTGTACAGCGTGATTTCAAGTGACCGAACCGAAAGATGGTAAAACTGTACCGGCGCCATCCCAATTTATTCCCCCTCAAACCGGTCCTGAATGAGACGATTAAGCGCCATCACACCCCAGCCCGTGGCACCTTTTGGGGAAAAATCTGAATCGGTCTTGGTGAACGCCACTCCGGCGATATCAAGATGAATCCAAGGACACTTGTTCTTTATAAATTTTTGCAAGAACTGGGCTGCCGTAATTGCCCCTGCGTTTCGACCCCCGATATTCTTGAAGTCCGCAATAGAGGAGTTAAGCAATTTATCGTAACCAGAACCGAGAGGCATACGCCACGCACCCTCCCCTTCTCGTTTCGCCGAGTTTAAAAAATCTCTACAAAATGAATCATTATTGGAAAACACGCCGGCATGCTCGTGCCCGAGGCTGACAATAATGGCACCCGTAAGCGTTGCCAGGTCAATGATTGCACTCGGACTGTATTGATCTTGCACGTAACTCAATAGATCACCCAAAACGAGGCGCCCCTCGGCATCCGTATTAATCACTTCGACGGTATCTCCCTGAAGGGAGGTGACCACATCACCTGGTCGTGTTGCCTTTCCAGACGGCATGTTCTCCACCAATCCGACGACCCCGATGACATTCGCGTTTGCTTTGCGTTTCGCCAACGCCAGCATAACACCCGCAACAACACCCGCTCCTGCCATATCCATTGTCATTTCTTCCATTCCGCCGGATGACTTGAGAGAAATCCCACCTGTATCGAACACAACACCCTTACCAACCAAAGCCAGCGGCGGCGTCCTCTGTCTTCCTCCTTTCCAACGGATGAGTGCGACCTTTGACGGACTCTCTGACCCCTGTCCGACACTAAGGAGCATTTGCATTCCAATTTTCTCGAGGGCCGCTTCATCGAGAATTTTGACATCGAGACGAAATTTTGACATCTCACTTATGCGCCGGGCAAACTCTGTGGTTGTTAACTGATTTGCAGGCTCGTGCACCAAATCTCTTGTAAACATCACACCACTGGCGACAGCAAGTTGGGACTCTATCCTTTCCTGGACCAGCTTACGAGACTTCACATGAACCGTTATGTCCCCGTGCTTTTTTGCATTATTAGATTTGTATGTGGTGAATTTGTAATTCCCCAAAATGACTCCGAGAATGAATTCCTCACTCCATCGAGAAGGCGTCCAAAATATCGTCACCGGATCAGAGCCTTTGCGCTTTCCCAGTAATGCACCTATTTTACGCACGTCGACAGGTTTTGGACGACTTGCCAAAATCAATACATCCAGTGACTCCACCGCAAGTCCGGATGGCCAGGCAAATGAATGGATCTGTCCAGATTTTACCTTCTTAAAAGCTTTGCTCTTGACCCATCGACCGAGCGTACCGCCGATAAGCTGATCGACGCGACGCGCGAGAGGGTTCAAATCACCCTTTGGGGTGATGCAAATTACAGCGCGACCGATGATTGTCTTTAACTGATTTGCATCAAACTCGATGACATCTACTTTAGGAAACGGATTCATTTTGCTCTCCATGCTTCTCAATATGCTGCTTAACCTTACTGGATTACATAATTCAGATATGATTCTATGATATCGGATATTTCACTGATTCGACTTTATGGAAGCGAGTCGTTCTACTGGTCGGAGGACCCGGTGTCACGATATGACAGGTATCTTCTGTCTCAGCTCTTGCTGATCTTTGGTTTATTTGCCCTCATTTTAGTCGGCATTCTTTGGATTAACCATGCTGTAAGATTGTTTGATCGGTTGATATCTGACGGGCACTCGACATTAACCTTTCTTGAGTTTTCTGCACTGGCCTTGCCAAATACAATCCGAATTGCCCTGCCGATCGCCAGTTTTGTCGCAACCATTTATGTAACCCATCGCTTCTACAGCGAAAGTGAACTAACCGTCATGCAAGCCACCGGATCAAGTCCTTGGCGTATGGTGCGTCCTGTGTTGATCTTTGGGGTTTTTGTAGCCCTGATGATGACCTTGCTCAACCATATTTTGCTTCCTGCATCGATTAGCCAGCTTAAGTTGCGTGAGACAGAAGTTGCACAATATTCTAGCGTCCGCTTGTTGACAGAGGGAACGTTCCTTCATCCTGTCCCTGGAACAACGTTCTTTGTCCACTCCATTGATACCGATGGATCACTCAATGATATCTTTCTTTCAGACCACCGTCATGCAGACGAAACCCTCACGTACACGGCCTTACGGGCCTATCTCTTTCGAGATGTCGATCGAACTCTGTTGATTATGATGGATGGTCTTGTCCAAAGACTATCAAATGACACGAAAGCTCTGGCGACCACAAGTTTTGCCGACTTTTCTTACGATATAACCGATCTGCTGACATCTGACCGTTTGACACGTCGCAGTCTTCGTGAACTGAGCACGGAAGAGCTGCTGTTCAAACGCGAGATCATCGCCACAACGGAAGGTTATCCGATCGGCGCGCAAGTCGAAGAACTCCATTTAAGGTTTGCACGGTCTATGGTCTGCATTGCCGCTGCTCTCCTCGGATTCTCGGTATTGCAGGTTGGTACCTTCTCGCGCTACGGGATATGGCCACGAACAGCAATTGCGTTCATATGTCTGCTGGCGATGGAGATAATCCGGACGAATATGTCGAGGCCTGTCGTCGAAGAACCGAGTCTGTGGCCACTCATTTATCTGCCCGCTCTCCTTGGACTAATTACCGCATCGTTCTTTCTTTGGTTAGCCGACCATCCTTCGCTCATTCAGCGCATCCTGACTCTACGGCATATCGCGACATGATACTTTATCGATACTTTGCTAAAAAGTTCCTGGCGAGCTTTGGGGCGACACTTGCCATCATATTGATGTTTTTAATGCTGATTGACTTGGTCGAACATTATCGAAAATTTGATGGCTTTGATGTTCAGTTTGTACAGTTAATTCAACTGGTTCTACTCAATGCACCGGCACAGGTGAACGTCATTCTACCACTGATTATGATTATTTCGACCATAGCCCTGTTCGTTACGCTCGCGCGAACGAGCGAATTGATCGTAACGCGCGCAGCTGGACGATCAGGATTACGCGCATTGTTGGCGCCTTTGGTTATTGCGGCCTTCATCGGCCTTATTGCCATCACAACGTTAAATCCGATTGCCTCAATCACAACAGTTCATATGGAGCGGCTGACCGAGCTTTACAAAACCGGTGAATTTTCAACTTTATCAATAAGTGATGAAGGTGTCTGGCTTCGGCAAGGAAGCACAGGTGGTCAAACCGTAATACACGCGGAGCGTTATCGTGAAAAAACGAAGACTTACTTTGACGTCACATTCATCGAATATGAACGCGACAGCGGTCCTGTTCGACGCATCTTTGCAGATACCGCCATGCTTGTCGAAGGCGGTTGGTTTCTCAAGAACGTTAAGCAATGGAACCTACGTATCGGCAGCAATCCGGAAGATACTGCACTCGAGAACCAGACGCTTCGCTTCGCCTCGACGCTTACCCAGGATTACATTCGTGAAACACTTGGGAATCCACGTGGTATTTCAATCTGGGACTTGCCCCGTACAATTCAAAAGTTGTCACAGGCCGGATTTTCCACCAGAGCCTACGAGACATGGTTTCAATCTGAGCTCAGTCGTCCGCTCTTTTTAGTGGCAATGGTGCTCATTGCATCGGCCTTTACCATGCGACACTCCCGTTTAGGGGGTACAGGGACAGTTGTTTTGATTTCCCTGATTCTGGGGTTTGGTCTTTATTTTATTCGCAATTTTGCACTCGTTCTGGGTGAAAGTGGGCAACTGCCCATTCTCATCGCCGCTTGGGCACCAGCTATTGCGTCCGTCTTGCTGGCCTACGGCCTGTTGTTACACACGGAGGATGGTTGATCTTGCCGCTTCTCCCCGTTCTCGGTTGGATGATCTTTTGGGCAATCATGGCTACCGGCACCTCGATTGCGCAGGTCACAACCAACTCTTCCAAACATGCTGTTCTCATTGCCGACCGAATTGCCATTTTATCCGACAATGAACTTGTTGCAGAGGGACATGTGGAAGTATTTCACGGGAAGCGTAAACTGACCGCCCGTCGCATCACGTACAATACCGAGCGGCATAACCTCATGATTGATGGTCCTATCTATCTCACAGATAACCATTCGACCAGAATTCTGGCGAACTCGGCCATGCTTGATCGCAATATTCAAGACGGGTTGATGACGGGTGCAAAACTCATACTGGGCCAACATATACAACTTGCGACGATTCAGCTTGAGCGCAGCAAAGGACAATATTCTACATTGCATAATGCAGTCGCGACGTCCTGTCGGATTTGTGAGGAGGGTGATGCGCCCTTATGGCAGATTCGTGCCCGTCGTGTTGTTCATGACCAGGCCAACAGACAACTCCATTTCGAAGGCGCACGATTGCTCATAATGGATGTTCCGGTATTGTACCTACCTCGATTGAGATTGCCTGAGCCGGCTCTTGAGCGTGCTTCAGGGTTTCTCATCCCATCCCTGCGTACAACCACACAACTCTCTACCGGAATAAGGATTCCCTATTTCCAGGAATTTGGGGACCATGCCGACTTAACCGTGTCCCCGTATCTTTCAAACCGAACCTCTACCATCAATCTTACCTATCAACACGCCTTTTCCCGAGGCCGCCTTGCATTCGAAGGAGGCTTTACGCGTGATGATTTAATCCCGGGACTGAATCGAGGTTATGTATTTGGAGCCGGTGGTTTTGCATTCGACAACGGGCACGAACTGTATTTTGATGTCGAATGGGCCAGTGAAGAAGCGTATCTTCATGATTATAATCTACCGAATAAGGATCGACTTGACAGCGAAATAGCTTTCACACGAACAGGATCCACAAGTTATTATCGTGCCGGTTTTATTCATTTTCAATCCTTGCGCGAGGGAGAAATCGAAACGGAAATTCCAACTCTTGTTACCGAATTTGATGCATACCATCGTTATACTCCACAAAACATCGGAGGTGAAATTCGGCTCGTGCTTGCTACGCAGGCTTATCGACGAAGTTCACCGCTTGACGAAAAGGGACGTGACATTGCACGTACATCCATTGATTCTGTCTGGCAAGACAACACCATCTTTGCGTCAGGATTGCGAACGGACTGGCAACTGGGATTAGTGGCGGACGCCTATCGTGTTCGACAAGACCGTCGCTTTCCCTCGACGTTAACACGAACAACACCTTATGCCGCACTCACTCTCCGATTCCCGCTGACTCGGGTTCGCAATCACACCATTCATTTCATTGAACCCGTTGCGCAAATCGGATGGTCGCACGCTTCAAACGATATCATTCTGGGTTCGCAAACCAATTCAATTGAGTTTGATGAAGGCAATTTACTTTCATTATCGAGGTTTCCGGAACCTATCGCGCGGCAAGACGGAACGGCTTTCGCTTACGGCGGAACGTGGAGAAATCTAACACAGACAAGAGAAATCAATCTAACACTCGGGCAAGTGATCTTCAGCAAGGATCAAAATGGTTTCAGTCGAACCTCGGGATTGTCAGGAAATATCTCGGATATCTTGATCGCAGGACAGTATAAGAACATGCGTAATTTTGACCTGACAGCCCGCGCAATTTTGGCACGAAACGTCCGAGTTTCAAAATCTGAATTTCGTGCAAACTGGTATGAAAAGTCTTTTGATCTAGGTGGCGCCTATATTTTCCTTCGGACAGATCCAACCGAGAACCGTTCAAATACTATCTCCGAGGTCAAGATGGACGCCTCGTTCGATATCACACCCTATTGGACACTGGCGACAGACTGGCAATACAATGTAACCAATCGCCGAGCGAGCAAGACAGGAGTTGGCCTCACATATGTCAACGAATGTGTTGAAATCGATTTTTCTATTGAGCGTCGAAACACCTCATCAACACATATTGAACCTTTAACCGAATTTCGCTTTAATATCGTACTCCATGGCTTTAGTACCAACAGCAAAGAGGAAGAACAGGTGCGATCATGCAAGGGTTAAGAGTTCTGATTCCTGTAATTTGCGGGTCAACTTTGACCATTTCTGGATTGATCGCACCGTTACGGGCCGACACCCGTAGCGATTTTGCTCCTGCTATCATTGTCAATGAACAAGCAATCACGCACTACGAGATAGAGCAACGTACCCTTTTCTTTGAAGTGTTAGGTACTCCAGGAAACCCGAATAAGGAGGCCCGACGCGCTCTTATTGATGAACGACTCAAGTCGGCCACGTATGAGAATGCTGGGATTTTGGTAACGCCGGAACAGATTATCGACGGCCAGACTGAATTCGCTTCTCGTGCAAATATGACCGCTGACGAATTTATTCAGATATTGAACGAACGCGGGATCAATCAACATACGTTTGAGCAGTTCGTGCGCGATGGAATTGGATGGCGCACCTTTATTCAGCGACGTTTCCTGAGACGCGCACAACCTACACCGACAGAGGTTAATCGAGCGATGGCGGACGACGGTGGTGTCGGTGGTGTACGTGTTCTCCTCTCCGAAATTTTCTTACCCTTTTCTGACCAAACCATTGATACGGTACGTGCGCAAGCCGAGCAACTTTCACAGATCATCTCGATTTCGGAGTTTTCGGAGGCCGCACGTCGATATTCCGTTGCCACATCGGCTGACTTTGGCGGTCGGCTCGACTGGATGCAACTGTCAGAACAACCACCGGCTTTGCGCCCGCAAATTCTTTCCCTTGCCGTTGGCGAAGTCACGACCCCTATCATCTTACAAAATGCGATTGCGGTGATTCAACTTCGCGGAATCAAGGAAGATGTCTCCATTGATAGAGCTGCTTCAGCAGTTGAGTTTGTCACCTACGAAGTTACACAATCGCTTGGCGAATCCGCTCTCAATCACGCACAGAACATTGCATCGCGTGTCGACACCTGTGATGATCTCTTCGGAGAAGCTCAGGATCATCCTGAGGACAGCTTGGAACGGCATACACTGTCCCTCCAAGATATTCCACACGATATCGCGCAGGAGCTTGCTGTGCTTGATGAGGAAGAAATTGCTGTCAAACACCCTTTAACCAGTGCCTCACCAACAAGACTTATCATGTTATGTGGACGCACTGCAGCTCCCAATGACGATGCGGAGCGCGAGGATATCGCGAATGCACTCTTTCAACAACGACTCAACGCCTTCTCAACGAGTTACATTGATCAACTGCGTGCCAACGCTCGAATTATTGAGTATGACTAAAGCCCCTATCGCATTAACCTGCGGGGATCCGGCCGGTATTGGCCCAGAACTGGCTCTGAAAGCGTGGAGAGTTCTTAAGGATGATTTGGCCTTTTTTTGGATTGGTGACTTTAGGCACGTTCCAGCCACAGAACCCAAGATCAAGATTTCAGATCCACTTGAGGCTCTTAGTGCCATGCGTGAAGGTCTACCGATCCTGCATCATGCATTTAAGGCTCCGGCTGTTGCCGGCACGCCAACGCTTGAAAATGCTGGGAACATTATTGAGGTCATTGAACGAGGGGTCAATCTTGTCATTAAAAAAAAGGCCACAGCACTCACAACAGCACCAATTTCAAAACGACACCTTATTGACGGAGCGGCGTTTGGCTTTACCGGTCATACGGACTTTCTGTCTCACCTAAGCGGTATCGATCACGCCGTGATGATGCTCGCTGCACCAGAACTCAAGGTTGTTCCAGTTACCCAACATATTGCCTTATCAAAAGTGGCTGAAAGCCTGACCCCTGAACTTGTCAGGGAGACCATTCGAATAACTGCGGCGAGTCTCAAACAATATTTTGGTCTGTCAAATCCGCATCTTGCCGTGACGGGTCTGAACCCTCACTCTGGAGAAGGTGGGCGAATCGGCACGGAGGAAACGGATTGGATGATAAACCTTTTGAATCAACTCAGGAGGTCGGATCATCTCAATGTTTCCGGACCTCATCCGGCCGATACGATGTTCCATCCAAAGGCACGCCTTACATATGATGCTGCCATACTTATGTATCACGACCAAGCTCTTATTCCGATCAAAACCCTGTTTTTTGACGAAGCAGTCAATGTCACTCTTGGACTCCCCTTCATTCGAACCTCACCCGATCACGGAACAGCTTTTGATATTGCTGGCAAGGACATCGCCAGTCCGCGAAGCATGATCGAGGCTCTGAAACTCGCGCATCAAATGGCGGATCGCCTTTGAGCAATGTCGATTCTCTTCCCCCTATCCGTGATGTCATTGCAAAATACGGACTGCTTGCAAAAAAGTCGCTTGGACAGAATTTCCTGACCGATCTAAATCTTGCTTGCAAGATCGCACATCTCGCAGGGGATTTAACGACTTTTGACATATTGGAAGTTGGTGCAGGTCCGGGTGGGTTAACGCGCGGTCTCCTCGCCTCCGGCGCACGACGGGTTCTTGCCATCGAGAAAGACCGACGCTGTCTTCCTGCCCTTGAAGACATTAAGGCCGCTTATCCTGATCGTTTCCGTGTTCTTTACGCCGACGCTCTTGATGTTGAATTCGCCCATTATCTCAAGCCACCTGTAAAGATTATCGCAAATTTACCATACAACATTGGCACCGCACTATTGATCAACTGGCTAACATCAAAAGACTGGCCGCCAATATGGACAACGATGACTATCATGTTTCAGCGGGAAGTAGCAGAACGGATAACGGCGTCCCATGGTTCGCGCGTATATGGCCGCTTATCAATATTGGCACAATGGCGGAGTGATGTAACCATTGCAAAAACTCTTCCGCCGGACGCATTCACCCCAAGACCCAAGATAGCAAGCGCCGTCGTACATTTTCGAGCATTGCCCACCCCGCGATTTCCAGCAGATCCGGCGACATTGCAAGAAGTTGTTGGAGCGGCGTTCAGTCAGCGACGCAAAATGATCCGAACCGCTCTAAAAAAGAATTATTCCAACTTGGAAACAGCATTAGAAGCCAGTGGCATAAGTCCTACGGATCGGGCGGAGCGAATCTCTCTTGAGCAATATTGTACGTTGGCACGGGAATTATCGGATACTCGACGATATCGACCACAAAGCAACGCGCGATCCATGACCAACCGGACGCCGTGACACTACGAACAAAAGAACCGTCAAAGAAGTGCCATAAGCTGGATTAATCTCACCTTCGATCACTGAGTTAACGTACGACGGCAAAGCCTTCATTCGAACTTGGTAAGGACCTCATTCACATAATTGACATCACGACAACCATGCAGACAGTGCGACCGCCATTTCGATTACGACCGCATCCTTCAACGACGCACCGACCCCAATGGCCTCACCGAGTTGCACGGAACAGAGGATAAATGTCTCGACTCAAACCCAATTGATCATCCACTGACGTTCGTCAGCAAACACGATCAACTCAAAAAGCAGAGTGAATCCGTTCCCCGCACAAACGGCTGGACGGTTGTCTTTTCGACGCCTTTCTCGGCACACTTGCCAAAGCCCATCTTTAACATTTTGCAAAAAAGATCTTTTAAAAACACCGTTTCAACTCTGAAGTGCACCACCGAGCTTCTCTCCGGACCCCGGTGTCTTGCTGAGGGGGTGAGGAGGAGCTGGATGGTAGAGGACGGTTT
>JAPORU010000115.1 GCA_026710045.1 Aestuariivita sp.
TGTAGATACACTATGACATAAGTGCAACAAAAATTACCCGGTCAATCCATATCAGAGTGGCACAGGTTCTTTTTCACCATACTGCTTTCATGAATGCAGACGTGAGAGATCCTTTCAAAATGAATGTATGCAAACGAAAACCAATACCTCTTCATGCGTTGTCATTCTGCCAAGGGTTCGTCAAAAGGACCCTGTATAAATGAGTAATCCAAGAATATAGCCGAATAATGACTTTATTGCGAGAGTGTTGAATAGATGTAACGTAGTCGTAAGGAATTTGCGATGACGGTGGTTGATGACAGAGCCATCGCCAAAGCCGCTAATTCTGGAGATAATGAAAGACCCGTGACAGGATAGAGAGCGCCCGCTGCTACTGGTATGAGAATGACATTATAGCCGAAAGCCCAGAAAAGGTTTTGTCGAATCGTGCGCAGGATTGTTCGACTTACGACGAACATTCGCACGACCGCATTCAGATCGTTTGAGGACAGGATGACATCAGCGCTCTCGACTGCGATATCCGTACCACTTCCAATTGCAATCCCAACTGCTGCGCTCGATAAAGCGGGTGCGTCATTAATGCCGTCACCAACAAAGGCAAATTTTTTGTTCTCGGAATGTAAGGTCTTGAGTGCGTCGACTTTCCCATCCGGTAAGACTTGTGCAATAACGTTTTCAATCTGGAGTTCTTGCGCAACGCGATGTGCCGTTTGTTCGTCGTCGCCTGTTATCATGGCAACCTTCAATCCAAGTTTTTTGAGTTCATTGATGGTCTTTCGTGCTGAGTTCTTAAGTGGATCCTCCACACCCAATACCGCTGCGATTTCTCCGTCTATGGCGGCATAGATAGGTGATACACCTTGTTCCGCCATTTTTGTTACGGCTTTATGAAGCGGCTCCACATTGATGTCGTGTTGGGACATCAGTCGATGACTTCCGATCACAATATCGTGATAATTAACAGTTCCTGAAACACCAAGTCCGACATGCACCACAAATCTCGTTACGGCGTGCGGGTGTAGCCGTTGGCGTTTTGCCTCTTGTTGGATGGCAAATGCAACGGGATGTTCAGAGAGGCTTTCGACGGCTGCGATCAATGCGAGGGTGTTGTCGTGATCACGTTCTTGAATGGTGCTAAAGTGTATTAATTCGGGTTGTCCTTGTGTGAGGGTACCGGTTTTATCAAAAGCGATTGTTGTAATTTCTGAGAGTCTTTGTACAGCTTCACCTTTTCGAAAGAGCACGCCTATCTCTGCGGCACGACCAATGCCGATCATTATTGCTGTTGGTACTGCCAATCCCATTGCACAGGGACAGGCGATAATGAGAACGGATACGCCGGCGACAAGCGCGACACTGAGTGAGGCGCCGCACAACAGCCAAACTAGAAGGGTCGCGAGTGCGAGCGCAAGAACCGTTGGGACAAACCATCGGGTAATTTGATTTACGAAGTTTTCGACAGGGAGCCGTGTCAGTTGAGCCTCTTCAACCATGCGGATAATTCGAGACAAGGTTGTTTGTGAACTCAGATGGGTGGCAACGTAGCGTAGACTGCCCGCGCCATTTAGGGTCCCACCGACGACCCGTTCATTTACCGTCTTTAACCTCGGCTTTGGTTCTCCGCTCATCATGCTTTCATCAACGAAGGATGTACCATCAATGACTCGTCCATCGATTGCAATGCGTTCACCCGGTTTTGCAAGAACGATATCGCCAACTCTAATCTCATCGACTGGGACTTCGACAGAGATGCCGGATCTTTGAATGGTCGCTGTATTGGATGTCAGCTGAAGGAGCTTCTGAACGGCTGTTCCGACTTTTTCCTTGGTTTTTGCTTCAATGAAGCGACCAAGCAAAACGAGTGTAATGATCACGAGGACAGCTTCAAAGTAAACTGCGGTGTTCTGTGACTGAACAAGATGAGGGGCGAAAGCCGATATTGTTGAAAAGCTCCAGGCTGAAACTGTTCCGAGAGCAACGAGAGAGTTCATGTCTGGAAGACCGCCCCAAAGGCTCCTGAGGCCATCAACGACAATCATGCGACCTGGGATGCCTAAAACGGCTGAGGCAAGCAGGAATTGGAGAACGTAAAGGGTTTCGGTCTCAAAATTGTCCATTAACCAATCATGGAAACTTGGAATGACATGGCTGCCCATTTCGAGACTGAAGACGGGCAAGGTGAGAAGACCGGCTAGCAATGTCTCCCATTTTAAAGTCTGTTGCTCGTCTTTCCTTTCCACTGGAGTATTTTCTCGCCGCATGGTGTAACGTGTCGCGTGTCGTGTATTGGCGAGGGCGGAGAGGATCGAGTTGACGGCACTCAATCCGTCCAATGTCCTTAGTTCTCCGGAGCGTTGAGCGTGATCCCATGTTGCACTTATCACACCCGGTATGGATGCAATGTCAATTGCTTGACGTATGTCCGTGGGCGGCTGAGATGTTTCGATATCCGTAATTCTTATCGATTGGATTACAGTTGGAAAACCATGATGGTTCAATTGATCACAAATGTCTCTAGCCGTTAGGTTTGTTCCTTTGATATGCACGAATTTCGTTGTTAAGTTCGCGACCACTTCGTCAATGTTTGGGAGTGTGTTTAAGAGGTTTTCAATTCGTGTGATACAGGATGCGCACCGCAAATTTTGGACCTGGAATGTGAGAGTCTCAGACGTCACTATTGTACATTCGCAAATTTAGAGGACATTATTGTAGAATGCTGCTAATGGCTTGTTGGAAAATTCAGTGGTTCATTGCGCGATTATGGAATCTCTATATGGTCTAGACAGTCACTGATAACTCGACTATGGGACGTCCTGCCAAATAGTCTCCCAGTATTCGGCCCGAGTAGCTCAGGGGTAGAGCAGTGGACTGAAAATCCTCGTGTCGGTGGTTCGATTC
>JAPORU010000074.1 GCA_026710045.1 Aestuariivita sp.
CAGTGGACTGAAAATCCTCGTGTCGGTGGTTCGATTCCGCCCTCGGGCACCATTTAAGCGATTTCTGACGGTTACCACCTTTCGATACCAAAGCCATGGGCGCCTTGCAAGTCAACATCCGTAGCTAGTCGGTTGATCGGGGACTATCTTGTCCGTACTGATGTTAGACACTTGCTGCCATGCGCGCGAAGAATTTCAGTGATGAAATGTGTATCCAGCGATATGGATCCATAAAGTGGTTCTCTTTAATTTTTTGAGAGTTTTTCCGAAATGGTCAATTTTCTAGATTTCGAAAAATCTTTGGCTGAAATCGAAGGCAAAGCGGAAGAACTTCGTGCGCTGGCTCGTGAAGATAGGACTATGGATGTCGAGGCAGAGGCAAAGGGTCTCGATGAAAAGGCGAAGAAAATTCTGGAAGATCTTTTCGCGAATCTAACGGCTTGGCAGAAATGTCAGGTTGCCCGTCATGTCGAGCGTCCAAGATGCTCTGATTACATTGATGAGTTGTTTTCTGATTATGTTGCACTTGCCGGTGACCGCAGCCATGCAGATGATAGCGCGATTATGGGGGGTCTGGCGCGATTTGATGAACGACCCGTTGTCGTTCTTGGGCATGAGAAGGGGTCGGATACAAAGTCAAGGATTGAGCATAATTTTGGCATGGCGCGTCCCGAAGGTTATCGCAAGGCTGTGAGGCTTATGCGGCTCGCAGACCGATTCGGGTTGCCGGTGATCACTCTCGTTGACACGCCGGGTGCCTATCCGGGTATAGGCGCAGAGCAACGGGGTCAGTCAGAGGCGATCGCGCGTTCTACGGAAACGTGTCTGCAGATAAGGGTGCCCATGATTTCGGTGGTTATTGGAGAAGGAGGTTCCGGGGGTGCAATTGCAATTGCCGCTGTCAATCGTATCGCAATGTTGGAGCATTCTGTTTTTTCCGTAATTTCGCCAGAAGGTTGTGCTTCGATTCTTTGGAAAGATGCGGAAAAAATGCGCGAAGCCGCTTCTGCGTTGCGTTTGACGGCTCAAGATCTGAAGCAGTTTGATATTATTGATCGCGTTATTAGCGAGCCCCTTGGCGGCGCACATCGTGACAAGGTGGCAACGCTTAATTCTGTTGGCACGGCCATTCGCGAGATGATGGCTGAGATTCGTGAATTGTCTCCCGATGAACTGCTAAAGGAGCGTCGACGGAAATTTGTTAATCTCGGTATCAATGGTATTTTCTTTCGTGATGAGTTATCGTAAGGGGTAGTGAAATAAATGAGCACAGAAAGACTGCGGTGATGGGTCAGCGTCTGGTCATGCGAATGTTGGAAAATGACGGCTGTCAAAATGAGGTGTTGTAACGGCCGTTCCCTTGAGCCTGTCGCGTTCACTATTCTTTTTACGAATCGTCGCGGATACTATCGTCGAGATTTATGTACACTGTGCTCAGTCTATTCCGATGAGGAAATAAGTCAAAGGGTCACTGATAGTAAGACGCTCCTTCGAACAGCTCGTTCAGTTGTCGAATAATGTTCTGAATGGTGAGATGTCTCGATTTTGATTCGATATTGTTTAAGCTCGAAAGATATATCTGTGTAAATTGGTGCCGTACGTACGTAGCCATATTTTAGGAAATTCATAAGGTCCGTGAATGCTTTCGAGTGTTTTCCAAAACGAGTCCGAATGGTTCATTTCGGCCAGGTGGGCGACCTCATGAGCTGCTACATAACGTAACACTTTGGATGGCGCCATGATTAAGCGCCATGCATAGCTCAGAGAGCGGTGGATGGAGCAACTTCCCCACCGGGACACATTATCGCGTACAGAAATTTTGGTGAAGTTTACCCCGAGAGTGTCTGCATAATCTTGCGATGCTTGATAGAGTTTTTCTCTTGCAAGATCAATCAGATAGTCTTCCAGTCTCATTCCAATTTCGGACGGTGGGCCGAGAACCAGAACGCGCTTGCTGTCTCTTCGTGTTTGGCCACCTTTTGCCGATGAGACACGATAATGATGACCTTCAATCGGAACAAACGTGCCGAGGCCAATGTGGATTTGTTTTGGCATGGTCTTGATGTGTTTCCGAATCCAGTCTGTGCGCGATACTGCAAATTCGATTGCCTGTTGTTCGGAAACAAACGTCGGTACAGTTACATGGACTTGGTTATCGATGCTTGATATACGTAAGATCAGTCTCCGCGCACAAGGATTCACGCAGAGATTTATCGGGACTGGTAGTCGTTCGTCGTAGATCAATTTTTTCAACTTTGTTTCCATTCTTGCAAAAAAGAGTTGCTGTTAAATTGACTTTTGTACAATGTCTGGATTATTCCTGCAATTTTTCAACTTTTCGAGATGAGGTAGCGGAATGTCCAAAGAGGAATGGGGGGTGAAACGTCTTTGCCCTGAAACGGGAAAGAGATTTTATGACCTCAATCGGGATCCTATTGTTAGCCCATATACAAACAAAATTGTCGAGATTGACACGCCCAAGTCTCGTGTTACGGACCCTATTCGATCATCGAAACTTGATAAGGAAACGGCAAAGACTGACTCGACAGAATTGGATCCTGATACCGTATTGGATGGGGATGAAGGTGTTGATGTCGGCGTTGACGTTGATCTTGAAGATGAGTTACTTGAAGAAGACGATAGTGACAACGTCTCTTTGGATGAAATTTCTAACTTAACAACTGACGACGATGAATGACAGGTTCGACTTAACTGAAATCAAGCTTGATGTGGGGGTTGCTGTAAGTTAGATACCTCTGTTTCGATAGTAAAGTTTAACTTTGATGCAAAGACATTACTATGGTTACTCTATATGGTATCTGAACCGTGATATTTGATTTTTGTAATCATTTGGGGGCCTTAGCTCAGTTGGGAGAGCGCTACAATGGCATTGTAGAGGTCAGGGGTTCGACCCCCCTAGGCTCCACCAGTTTTCCTGATTATCTGACGATTCAGAGCCTCTGTTTCATTTGATTGTGGTGATGAAGATGTTCATTGGTGTGAGGGTTTATTGCCTTATTATCGCGTGCGCATTCCAATGAGGTGCGAACCTTAACGGTGTTTTGATCGAGTAATGTAAAGGGTGTGTGTTTGGGTTCGGCCATGCTCTTGACACTCGGATTTTTCTTCCTTTATTGTTATATTATAACAATAAAGGAAGACGCCGATGATGGTATCTGTTTCATGTCTACCGACCAGTCCATGGTTTCGGCTCTCGCTGGTGAGGACGGCCTCTGTTACCGGTTCGTGGTCGCTGGTGCTGATATATGCAGCGTTGAAACCGACCAATACTGAACAGTTTGTCGCGCCATGATTCATTCGCAGGCACCTCAGACAGCGTCTAGGGATGAACGTTTGCCGGTTACCGTATTGTCGGGTTTTCTGGGTGCTGGAAAGACGACACTCCTGAATCGTGTGCTCAATAACCGAGAAGGGCGACGCGTCGCGGTTATTGTGAACGATATGTCTGAGGTGAATATTGACGCCGATTTGGTTCGTGCTGATACCGAACTCAGTCGGACCAATGAGACACTTGTAGAGATGTCGAATGGTTGTATTTGTTGCACATTGCGTGATGATCTTCTCGCCGAAGTCCGGCGTCTCGCTGAAGAGGGACGGTTCGATTACTTGCTGATTGAGTCAACAGGCATCTCTGAGCCGTTGCCTGTCGCGGCAACATTCGATTTTCGTGATGAAAGTGGCGAGAGTCTGTCAGACGTCGCTCGCCTCGATACGATGGTGACAGTTGTTGATGCAGTGAATTTACTGAAAGACTATTCCAGCCATGATTTTCTGCGGGACCGTGGTGAAACCATGGGAGAGGAAGATGACCGTACGCTTGTACATCTTTTGACCGACCAGATTGAGTTTGCCGACGTTGTCATTCTCAATAAGATCGCTGATGCAGTGCCGCAACAGGTGGATGCTGCTCGCAAGATTATCCGGAGTCTGAACGCCGATGCTCGGATTATCGAGACCAATCATTCCGATGCTCCTGTGGGCACAATTCTCGATACTGGACTATTCGATTTTGATAAGGCGCATGAACACCCGATGTGGGCGAAGGAGTTATACGGGTACGCAAATCATGTACCGGAGACTGAGGAATACGGTGTGGTGAGTTATGTTTATCACGCCCGTCGTCCCTTTCAACCGGAGCGTATCCACGCGGTCCTCAATGGACCGTTGCCGGGTGTCATCCGAGCCAAGGGGCATTTCTGGATCGCCACACGGCCTAATTGGGTTGCTGAATTCTCATTGGCTGGTGCTTTGTCTTCGGTTCGTCCCTTGGGTACGTGGTGGGCGGCTGTGCCAAAAGATAATTGGCCTGAGGATGAGGGCTTGCGTGATTACGTGCAAACGCACTGGCAGGATCCTTGGGGAGATCGGCGGCAAGAAATCGTGTTTATCGGCACTGACATTGATTGGCCAGCACTGAAGACACGGCTTGATGCGTGTCTTCACTTTGAAGATCAGATATTGGGAGTCGCTGCATTATCAGATTTACCGGATCCGTTTCCAGAGTGGCGGCGTGTTGAGGCCGAAACATGACATGTGCACACGGTGAAGGGAAGCAGAGTCGGTTATCTCAGGCGGGAGATATGGTGCTCTGTAGTCGGAATTAGACGTCATTATTTCGGCTGCGTTTCACGAACTTTATGTTGCTGAAACCATCAATCTGGCTATCTCCGAAGACGGGTTCGTTTTGACCGTTTCAATGCTATTTCTCGCTTTTCGAAATTTTTTCGATCTGACTGACAATGACTTCGGCTTGTTTGATTGACGCGATGTCAACCAGACGGCCCTTGTAAATGGTTGCGCCCTCTCCCCTATTCTTTGCCTCATCCATCGCTGCCAAAATGTCGCGAGCTTCTCGAATGGCTTCTGGAGAAGGAGAAAATACTTCATTTGCAAGCGCGATTTGTTTTGGGTGAATAGCCCATTTTCCGACCATACCGAGTGTTGCGGAACGCAGAGCTTGGGCACGAAAACCTTCGTCGTCTGAGAAATCACCAAAGGGTCCATCGACCGGTAGCAGTCCGTGCATGCGGCAGGCGGCTACGATTCGTGACTGGGCCCAATGCCAAGGGTCTGACCAGAATTTATTGCCTTGATGCAACATATAATAGTTCTCTTGGGTTCCACCTATGCCCATTGTTGCCATACCCATTGATGCTGCAAAGTCGGCAGCTCCGAGACTTATGGCTTCCAGACGGGGTGAGGCTGCGGCAATTTCTTCGACGTGACAGAGACCGGCCGCGCTTTCAATGATCACTTCAAAGGCGATTGATTTCTTGCGATTCTTGGCTTTTTCGATTGATGTTACAAGAGCGTCAACAGCATAGATGTCGCTTGCGGTACCGACTTTTGGAATCATGATCATGTCCAGTCGTTCGTCGGCCTGTTCGATCAAGTCGATTATGTCTCGATACCAGAATGCTGTATCAAGACTGTTAATGCGAACACTGAGAGTTTTGCACCCCCAATCAATATCCGAGATAGCTTGAATAGCATTTTTTCGTGCCCGATCTTTGTCACTCGGAGCTACACTGTCCTCGAGATCGATATTGATGACATCGGCCGCAGAGGCCGCCATTTTTTTCATCAGTTCCGGGCGCGAAGCCGGGCCGAACAGTTGACAGCGGTTGGGTCTTGATACCGGGGTCGGTTGAATAAGAAAGCTCATTGGAGCATCCATTGTTATGAATGTGAGATGTGGGTAACATGACCGGTCTTCTTGAACGATGTATCTCACTCTTGGATGAACGAATCGATAGACCGGTCAGAGATAATATGCGAATAATATTGTTGAATTAATATTTTTATGAAAAAATGTGATTTTGGTACCTCGAACCCTTTGTGACCGATTGGACAAAGTATGGCAATGTGGATTAGGGGGGTGTTCTATGGATTTCGGAAAAGTGCAATGATTCAATTACCTTATCTGCTTTTCTTGGGGGATGCACCTGACCAGTTAGCTGCCAAGGTTGGACAGGGGATAAAGGATTGGCGACCAGAGCACGCTCTTGGACAGCTGCGTCTGCCTACATGTAAGGCAGATTTAGGGTTACCAGATTTAACTCTTGAAGAAGGCTTCGCGTCAGGTGCCAAGACATTGGTTATTGGGGTTGCAAATCGGGGAGGGGTCATCAGCCAAGTATGGAAGCAACTGCTTATCGAGGCTGTTGTTACGGGATATGACTTGGCAAGCGGTCTGCATAATCGACTGACTGATGAGATAGATTTGGTGAAAGTCGCTCGCGAACACAATCGAACGCTTCATGATGTCCGTGTTTCAAACGTGGATTTTCCTATCGCAAATGGCCGAAAGCGCTCAGGAAAACGTGTCCTGGGCGTTGGTACGGACTGTTCTATTGGTAAAATGTATACAGGATTGGCACTTGATCATTCCATGAAAAACAGAGGTCTGAAGTCGACTTTTCGGGCAACCGGACAGACCGGAATACTGATCACTGGGGATGGCATTCCACTTGATGCCATTGTAGCTGACTTTATGGCGGGTGCCGTGGAGTGGCTTACACCGGACAATGATGACGATCATTGGGATGTCATTGAAGGTCAAGGAAGTTTGTTTCATGTGTCTTACTCGGGCGTGACGATGGCGTTGATCCATGGTGGCCAACCCGATGCGCTCATCCTATGTCATGAACCAACACGGAAAACGATGCGAGGTCTTCCGGATTATCCGTTGCCGTCTCTTGAGGAATTGAGAAATGCGGTGTTACCTTTGGCCCGTGTTGCGAATCCGCTCTGTGAAGTAGTAGGGGTATCTGTTAATACAGCGTCTCTGAATGCGAATGCGGCCGAGAATTGTCTGACCCAAATTGAACGGACAATGAATCTTCCGGCTGTTGATCCGTTTCGTCAAGGTGCGGATCGATTGGTGGAAGCTCTCATTGGGTTAAATTGATGGCGTGGTCGGTAGTAAACCAAGATTATTGTGCGTATCGCCGCTCAAATACTTGATTATGCCACGAAATGCCTGCATGATTCTTTGTGCTCACTGGAATGCTGATCAGTGATTGGCGGGTGTTAGACACAGTACTTAATGATTCGACTGTTGATGATAGATGTTCCTATTGAGAGCATGATGCGATGATTACGGTTACCCATGATGTATTTGCGCTGGAAAAGGCGTTTACAATTTCGCGTGGTTCACGCAGCGAAGCATATGTCCTGACGGTTCGAATAACGCGTAGTGGACAAACGGGGTGGGGAGAATGTGTTCCCTATAAGCGTTATGGAGAGACAACCGAGAGTGTTGAGTCTCAGATAATGACATTGCCTGATACGGTGACATTGTCGCAGTTGCAGGATTTGCTTCCTCCTGGTGCTGCACGAAATGCTGTGGACTGCGCTTTGTGGGATTTAAATGCAAAATCTTGTAAAAAGTCGGTATGGCAACTCGCAGGATTATCAGAACCAAAGCCGCAGATTACAGCGTATACCTTATCGCTGGAAACTCCTGAAAATATGCGACGGCAAGCGTCTAAGCATGCGCATCGACCAATCCTGAAGATCAAGCTTGGTACACCAGATGATATGGCTCGTCTTGAGGCTGTAAGGGTTGGAGCACCTTTATCTCAGATTATTGTGGATGCGAATGAAGGCTGGACAGCGGATATTTATGCTGAACTTGCCCCGCATTTGGTGCGTTTAGGAGTCCAGATGGTGGAGCAGCCGTTGCTTGCGGAGCAGGACGAGATGCTTGCAGAAATGAACCGTATTGTGCCAGTTTGTGCGGATGAGAGTTGTCATGATCGCGACTCATTGATGTCTCTTGAGGGTAAGTATGATTATGTCAACATAAAGTTGGATAAAGCGGGAGGGTTGACAGAAGCTCTCGCGCTTAGAAAGACGGCTGAACAGTTGGGATTTAAAATAATGGTGGGTTGTATGGTCGGCTCTTCACTTGCCATCGCACCTGCTGTTCTGGTAGCGCAGGACGTTGATATGGTTGATCTTGATGCTCCCATTTTGTTGGCTGAGGATCGTGATGAGCCATTGAAGTTCGATGAAAAATATGTGTACCCAGCCGCAACCAAGCTCTGGGGGTAAGTGAGACGATGCGTACCGTGTATTTAAATGGAGAATTTATCCCTGAGACCGAGGCGAAAGTTTCGATCTTTGATCGTGGATTTTTGATGGCCGATGGAATTTATGAAGTTACAAGTGTTTTGGATGGCAAGCTCGTTGATTTTAGCGGCCATATCAATCGATTGGAGCGATCTCTCGGTGAACTGGATATGGAGATGCCGATTTCTCGATCGAAACTTCTCGAGATTCACCGGAAATTGGTAAGCTTGAACAATGTTCGTGAGGGTCTGGTGTATTTGCAGATTACCAGAGGGGCTCCAGCTGACCGTGACTTTGTGTTTCCGGACCCGAAACAAACATCCTGTACGGTTGTGCTGTTTACCCAGTCGAAGTCCGACCTTGTTGAGAACCCGAAAGCAAGGGAGGGATTCAAGGTCATTTCCATCGATGACATTCGTTGGGGACGGCGCGATATCAAAACCGTTCAGCTGCTTTACTCTTCAATGGGGAAGATGATGGCTATTAAAGCTGGTGTCGATGATGCTTGGATGATACAGGATGGTGTCGTGACCGAAGGAACCGCAAATAATGCTTTTATTGTGGTGGGATCGAAGATCGTGACGCGACCTTTATCGACCGATATTCTCCATGGAGTTACGCGAGCCGCTGTTCTGCGTTTTGCGGAACAATCACAGATGGAGTTAGAGGAGCGGCCTTTTACCGTCGAGGAGGTAAAATCAGCCGATGAGGCCTTTATTACGTCGGCTGGAAATTTTGTCACACCCGTCGTAGAGATTGATGGCATTTCAATCGGTGAAGGGAAACCGGGGCCGGTTTCCCTCCGATTGCGGGAAATTTATATCTCTGAAGCGCGACGCTTGGCAGAATAAGACTATTATCATCTCTCAGGACACGGCTACCTTGCCTCATTGAAGAGGTAACATGTTTTCGGGTCATAGAGGTGCCTTGGATTCCAAGTTTTCAGTTTTCATCTCGCGTTGAATACTTTACCGATAGCCGGTTCGTCTTTCTTCGAAGCTCTTTGTGATAAAGCTCGGGAGACCCTCTATGACCTCTGTGATGGGACCGTGACCTCGATTTCGATGTGAGTTTGAGTTGTGTTTCTCTGTGCGTTTTCCTGCGCTCGGGGTCGTTTCATCGCTGTTGTGTGCTGGTCGGTGTTTAGGGGTCGCGTTCTTTTGGCCAGCGCCACTTTGTACCGTAGGTTGACTAATCGGTGGAATCTTGGATTGAATCAGTTTTTCGATAGCCGTCATCTTTTTTTTGTCTCGAACGGCGCAGATTGTCAGTGCCCTTCCTGATTTTCCGGCTCGACCGGTCCGTCCAATTCGATGTACATAGTCTTCCGGATTTCCTGGAACGTCAAAATTGATGACAAGGGAGACGTCAGGTATATCAAGACCGCGAGCGGCAACATCGGACGCGACGAGAAATGTTGTGCGTCCGTCACGGAAGCGATTAAGTGTTTGGGTGCGCTGCTCCTGTGATAAGTCACCGTGTAACGGTTCGGCGCTGTAGCCGTGCTTGGTTACTGAACGTGCGACGATATCGACATCCTTCTTTTTATTGCAAAATATGATTGCATTTGCGCCTAATTTTGCTTCTGCATCAATCACTTGCCGCAATAAGTTTCGTTTCTTCCCTTCTGTGTCAATGAACCGGGTCTCATCATAATAAAGGACACTTTGTTCAATTGCCTCAGATGTGGTGGCTTGTCTCGTTACTTCAATGCGCACCGGATTACTTAGAAATGTGCGTGTGAGACGTTCAATTTCGGGTGCTAATGTGGCTGAAAAAAAGAGTGTTTGACGTGTAAAAGGTGTAAGTTGGAAAATACGTTCAATGTCCGGGATAAATCCCATGTCGAGCATGCGATCGGCTTCATCGACGACCATGACCTTTACATCGGACAAGATCAACTTCCCACGTTCAAAATGATCAAGGAGTCGCCCGGGTGTTGCAATCAGTACATCTACTCCCTTGTCAATCAGAGTATCTTGGTTCTTGAAACGCACTCCGCCGATCAAGAGGGCCTTAGCAAGTTTAACATGCCTTGCGTATGTATCGAAACTTTCGGCAACTTGTGCAGCGAGTTCTCGGGTTGGGCATATGACGAGACTGCGTGGCATTCGCGCTCTCGCACGTCCTTGCGTCAGAAGGGTGATCATCGGAAGCGTGTAGCTTGCTGTCTTGCCTGTTCCAGTTTGAGCGATACCGAGAATATCATGTCCGGCAAGGGCTTTTGGAATGGCTTGTGCCTGAATGGGTGTGGGTGTTTCATACCCAGCCTCTGCAACCGCTGATAGAACCTTGGGGTTGAGAGGGATGTCTTCAAATTTTAGCATGTAGGTGCGCTATTGTCGGCCTCACATTTTTGTCCGTTACGCGAACCTAATGCAGGCTTGGGTAACATGGTGTAACTTTATCAACATATTTTTCCACAAGAGTCAAACTTAATGGTCGCAATGTGAAATTTCGACGTATAGTGCGGTTCAAAGAGTAATAGGGTTCAGGGATTCGAGCTTGTTTCAAAAATTTTACTTTTAGCTTTAAGAGGTTATATCGAATGGTTAACATGATATCGTGATTTTCTTGCCGATGATCCAGATAACATAACGTGGTAGTTTGAGAGACAGGCCTTCGTCTCCAATTTTAGGGATGACCGTACCAAAGAGAGTTTTCGCGAGATTAATTGATGATCGAAATTCTCCACGAGGTTAGATCATCATCTCCTTTGTGTTCGCGAGGGTTAACTCGGGAAAGTCACGTTCGATCCGATCAATATCCCATTGAATCCTTGTGAGAAAGACGGGTTCGTTGTCGTGATCGTGCGCGATATGGGATGGATTGGTTTGAACCAATTTCTCTATCGCTTCGTTTGGCCCATTGACCCAGCGTGCGGACGTGTATGAAGATTCTCGGAACTTTACAGGTAAATTGTACTCCAATTCGATACGGCTGGCCAAAACCTCGAATTGTAATGCTCCAACGACCCCGATGATGTAGCCTGAACCCATCAGCGGTTTAAATACTTTTGCCGCGCCTTCTTCGGCAAACTGCATGAGAGCTTTCTCAAGGTGTTTGGCCCTTAATGGATCGTCGGCTAGAATATTGCGCAGGAGTTCGGGTGCAAATGATGGTAAGCCTGTAAAGCGAAGAGGTTCCCCTTCTGTCAGTGTGTCACCAATCCGAAGTTGACCATGATTGGGAATGCCGATGATGTCTCCGGCCCAAGCCTCTTCGGTGAGTTGACGATCAGCCGCCAAGAACAAGACAGGATTGGTTACGGATAGCGATTTTTTTTGGCGCACATGATTGAGTTTCATACCGCGTTTGAAATGGCCTGATGCCAAACGCACAAATGCGACGCGATCACGGTGTTTGGGATCCATATTGGCTTGAATTTTAAAGACAAAACCTGCGACCTTTTCTTCTTCGGGGCAGATCTGTCGCGGCGTCGCTGTTTGAATACGTGGTTCGGGTGCATATTGACAGATGCCGTTCATCAACTCCCTGACACCGAAAGAAAAAATTGCTGAACCGAACCAGAGTGGAGTCAGTGTACCCTCGCGTATGGACCTGAGGTCCAACGCCGGCAATAACTCTGCCGCGATTTCGATTTCCTCTTTGAGCGTCTTTAATTGCACATCTGTCAAATGGGTACGGATATCTGGATCGGCGAAATTGGTGACTGTATTGGGCTCCGTTTGTCGATTTCGACCGGCCCGTGTCATGAGCTCGATTCGCTCATGAATAAGATCGTAGCATCCAACAAAATCTGAGCCATAACCGATTGGCCATGAGATGGGAGTCACGTCGATTGCGAGTGCTTGTTGAATTTCGTCAATGATGTCAAAGGTATCTCGGCTGTCACGATCCATTTTGTTGCAGAAGGTCAATATCGGCATATCGCGCAACCGACATATCTCAAACAATTTACGGGTTTGCGATTCGATTCCCTTGGCACCATCGATAATCATTATCGCACCATCGACCGCCGTAAGAGTTCGGTAGGTATCTTCTGAAAAGTCGGAATGTCCGGGTGTATCGACAAGGTTGAATCGAAATCCTTGGTAATCAAATGACATTGCCGAGGCCGACACGGATATTCCGCGTTCTTTCTCCATTGCAATGAAATCTGATCGGGTACGACGTGCTTCGCCTTTGGCACGGACTTGTCCGGCCATTTGGATTGCACCACCGAAAAGCAGAAATTTCTCGGTAAGCGTGGTCTTGCCGGCATCGGGATGGGAGATGATCGCAAATGTTCGCCGACGAGCGACCTCGGGTGGGAGGTTTGAGCGGTTTGTGGAATGCTCTAACATGGATGTCCTATGTCGAGAGAAGAAAAGGGCATAGTTGGGCGCCGATGTATGGTATTGTTGTCCAACGTTCAATCCGTTGACAAACGCGCGTATTGACACTTTAGTGTCGTGCTTATCGGTGGCTCTTGGTTGGTTTGATCTTGAAGCACGACTGTGGCTTAAGTGAAACTCAAATATGATAAAGACAGGTAGGTTTGTTTATGGATCTTGGAATAGCCGGAAAACGTGCTCTGGTATGTGCATCAAGTAAGGGATTAGGTCTAGGTTGTGCTCAAGTCTTGGCCAACGCAGGTGTCAATTTGATATTAAACGCACGTGGTGCAGACGCGCTTGCGGTTGAGGCTGAACATATTCGAACAACCTGTGGCGTGGATGTCGAAACGGTTTGCGCTGACATAACGTCACGAGAAGGTCAGTACCGCGTGAATGTGGTAGCGGCTGGTATTGATATTTTGGTCACAAATGCTGGCGGTCCGCCAGCCGGTATTTGGAGTGATTGGTCACGAGAGGATTTTGAATCTGCGATCAATGCTAATATGTTGACGCCCATTGCAATGATGCAAGCTCACTTACCAAGCATGATCGAGCGCAAATGGGGACGCGTGGTCAATATCACAAGCCAATCTGTAAAAGCACCTATCCCATCTCTGGGTCTATCGAATACGGCACGCACGGGATTGACAGGTTTTGTTGCCGGAGTTTCGAGGCAGGTGGCTCCCGATGGCGTTATCATCAATAATCTCTTGCCCGGTATACATGCAACTGAGCGTTCGCATTATCTTGATGGCGCGGCGGCCAAGATGGAAGGCCTTACAATTGAGGCCATCAAGTTACGCCGTGAATCCAGTATTCCCGCACGACGCTACGGTACGACCGGAGAGTTCGGAGCAATATGTGCTTTTCTTTGTTCAGAGCATGCCGGATTTATTGTTGGCCAGAATATTTTGGTTGATGGTGGCGGCGTAAACGTAACGCTCTGAGATGGCTGCCGAGCATATGTCATGAGACATCGCCATCGCATAAGTTGTTAATGGGGTCGGTTGTTTGATAAGTTTCTGTAGCAGGAGAGCAAAACCTGTATCATTCTTTTCTGATCATGCTCGGACGTTATTTTGATTTAGTGGGTTCGATTTCGGCCGATGTGATTCGATGTCAGTTGATACGCCGGAGTTGCCGTTTTGATTTCGGATGTCTGTGTCGCGAATCCTTCGATGTTTCCAAAGAGAATCGCTGAGGTGTAAACTTCTATCGCTTGGTTAAAGATATTTTTAACTCTTTAGGATGTTCAGATGTTGGATTGTGCCTTGGGTCATCTTTGCCGTGTGTTTTGTAACATCTTGGATGCGCGATTGTTCTGCTTGAATTTGACGAATCTGACTGATAACGCGCCAAACCTGATTGTTTTTATCGGGGAAAAGGAATGTCGTCAAAAATTCCTAGACTAGAAGTTGAGAGGCTTGTCCGCAGTTTTAATGGGCGTACGGTGGTCGATGCGTTATCTCTACAAATCATGCCGAAGCAAGTGACCTGCCTGCTTGGACCGTCAGGTTGTGGAAAGTCGACCACTTTGCGAATGATCGCAGGTGTTGAGAGACCCGATGAGGGAACAATTTGGATGGACGGTGAGATCGTCTGTGACGCCAAGTTTAGCGTGCCTCCAGAGCAAAGAGGCATCGGACTGATGTTTCAAGATTTCTCACTTTTTCCTCACTTAAGTGTTGCTGAGAACATCGCGTTTGGTTTGACGGGTTCGAAGGACGCAAAGCGCTCACGTGTTATAGAATTGTTGCAGCAGATGGATTTGTTGAGATATATTGAGCGCTATCCTCACCAGTTGTCGGGCGGTGAGCAACAAAGGGTTGCTTTAGTCCGTGCGATGGCTCCTCGCCCACGCATCATGCTCATGGATGAACCATTCTCAGGTCTTGATAATCGTTTGAGAGATGGAATTCGGGACTTGACGTTGCGTCTATTGAAGGCGGAAGATACAGCCGTGTTGTTGGTGACACATGAACCAGATGAAGCTATGCGGATGGCCGACGAGATTGCTCTCATGCGTGATGGCCGGATCGTTCAACGAGGGGCGCCGTACAATCTCTATACACGCCCTGTTGATCATGAAGCGGTCGCTTTTTTTAGCGACACAAATATCCTGCGAGCGAGAGTAAAGGGCGCGTTGGCGTTGACGCCTTTTGGCCGCTTTCTTGCACCAGGTGTTCCAGAGGATTCGATGGTTGATATCGTCTTTCGACCACAACACGTGCGGATCGATTTTGATAGAAATGGAAGTGGTCCGCTTGCGACTGAAAGTGGGGGAACACCGGCTCGTGGCATTGTTGAACGCGCTCGTTTTATGGGAAATGAGAGTCTTGTCGAGTTTCGTATGGACTTTGATCATTCCATGTTGAGTGCTTCAATCCCCGGGGTCTTTGTGCCGAAGATCGGACGTGCTATGTGGTTAACGGTTCCCCGCGATAAGTGCTTTATATTTCCATCGATCGAGTGACCTGTGAACCGATAATCTTTGGGTTGATACTGTATCGCACATTTATTGAGCCAAAGAAATCGAGACTCATCCACCCTCATTCATGTTCTTTGCATTGAGTTGAGCAAAATTCTCATCTCCGATCCGATCATAAAGTTCGAGTTGTGTCTCCAGAAAATCGATGTGTCCTTCTTCATCTGCGAGCAAATTTTCAAAGAGCTCCATACTCACGTAATCACCGGCGTCTCGGCAACACTCACGCCCCTCTTTATAGAGTGCTCTTGCTTCAAGTTCGGCGTCAAGGTCGCATTGGAGAGTTTCCTTCGGCGTCTGTCCGATCCGAAGAGGATCAAGCGACTGCATATTTGGATGACCTTCCAAAAAGATAATTCGGGCGATAAGTTTGTCGGCATGATGCATCTCTTCGACGCTCTCTTCTCGGCTCTTTTCTGCCATATGTCCCAGACCCCAATCTTCTTGCAGCTTATAGTGCAACCAATATTGGCTGATTGCCGTCAACTCACTGCGTAGAGCTCGATTGAGGTACTCGATGACTTTTGGGTCGCCTTTCATGTCGTGATGTTCCTCTCATATCTATCTTTGAACTGGATCGTTGCATTCGTACCTGTAGATTGCGATTTTGTCGCATCGTGTCAAGAAAGAGTGGCAAGCATCCACCGCAATTCACTGATTTTCCCAGTACACGATACACCCTTCCAGGCGTTATCAACGTGTCGGGATCAGATGCGCGCATCCAATCTACTGCCGCATGAATATCATGACAGGAAATGTTTTGACAATGGCAGACAATCATTGGGGTTTGAACAATTCAACGCATTCCTTGAGTTTCACATTCCTTGATGTGGAGATTTACCAACTTTGGACGTCCGATTCTTGGTGTGCCGCTTTGATTGGATGATGAGGCGATCATTTTGTAAGCAATAATTTCCCTGTTCGTGTGATTCGAAGCGTATAAAGTTTGTCATCAAGCTTGATTTTGGCAAGTTCACCACCTTTCGTGAGTTCTGTGGCATCGTACAGTGGAAGTGTTTCTTCCAGGCGTACGACTGTTTCTCTTGCAACGCTCATTTCCATGTTTGTTCTCCTTCGTACTCTTTATTTTGCGTTGTCTTGTCGATTAAGGCTTCGAGATTCAAAATGTTCGGTACGCTTAAGTCGATTGCATTCAACAAAATGTGACGCCACTCGTCGGCCATGTGGTCCGGCGCCGGATAGACTTTCTCCATTCATCTACTCCGCTTTGTGTTGCTCGGCTGGCCCACTGGTCAGACTCAGTGAAACTGGCTTCGACATTATTTCTGACTGATTTTATCAGGATAGTCAACCTGATAATTTTAGTCAGGATTATTTTTTAGGTGAGTTGATGCTAACGAAGATTTCTGCGGCACTGATGTGATACTCTTGCGACGTACATATGTTTGTATCCACTGAACTTATTGGTGAAAAACTATGGGTGCCGCAGGAATACTGGTTCCCCTTTAGTTCTCGATTCCATCGGACGGAGGAGACAATATTCCGTTAAGTTTAGACGCTTACGCATTACTGTCATGGTGCTTTGAGGCGTGGAGATAAGCGGGATATCTGATACAATAACCGTCTGGTCGGCCACGAACACCCAGCCCTTTCCAAAAGCTCCACACATGCTGCCAACTTATATAAGGCTGGCTGGACTGTTGGTCCGATGATGATCTTTTCAACAGATGAGATTACTCGGCGTCAACCAATCCATTTCAGGACATCGTTAAGTTGAAGCGTCCAAATTGTTCGCGTGACGCAATTGATGACAACCTGTTTTGGAGGCATATGTGGGGATGTTCTGTCGATGAATGGAATACAATCCGCAATTATTCTTCGGAAAATTCAGGAATGCTTTTTAGAAATCGCCGCGCTATAGTCTCACTAAAGACATTCACCACAGTGTCTTGGTCAATTAGCCAATTCGTTTTCATCGTATCGGCGTATGTGCGAAGTATCCTTCCCATATTTGATAATCGAGACGTTCCGTCCGAATGTTCTTGACGGCGCTATCTGGTGACGGAGTTGATTTCACTTAAGTGATCGATATCACGTCGTGTTTGTTTCAGTAAGTTGGAGGGAAGGTGCATCAATATTGACGATGCTGTCCACAAAATGGCGCTGTGAATGATGTGCTTTGGAAAAATTAACGACAGAGCGTGGGCGTAAGCCGCCATTTGTTTCAGGAGACCGTCGGGAATATCCTCTGGGGCGTTTGGAATGACGTGATTCGTTTTGTAGTCAATAGCCAGTATTTGATCTTTCTTGATTACCAGTCGGTCGATTTGTCCGATGAGTGTACCGTGTTCGTATGCGGCCACAATCGGAACTTCCGTTAGCGCCGCCTCATTGAAGATGTCCTTAAACTCAGGATTATCAAGAATTCCGATGACTTCCGAGAGCAATGGGTGTATGTCGTGCAGATCTCGGTTGAGAATCGACCGCGCAACGCTTTGTCGTTGGTTGGATGGCAGGCCCGGTAGGTGTTCGAGGAGCTTGTGAATTTGATCACCGCGATTCATCGCGGCTTCCTTGATGCCATCGATTGCGTCCGTCTCTTGTTGTGATTCATCTAAAATGACTTTGCTTCCCGAAAGCTTGGATGGCGAAATGATGTTTCGGCCCGGTTTTGGTTTTGGCGCGCAGCGCGTAAAGGTATCGAGGAGTGGATATGCTTGTTTTTTTTCTTCTGTTACGATCTTGGCCGTTAGATTCGCCCAATCCCCGGTTTCGTAGCGCAGGCCCTCTCCGAGAGAGAATTCGTGCGGTACCGTACCGTCTTCGGGAAAGGCCTGGCGAAATCGTTGATACCACGAATTATTGCCTTTGGTGTCTAACCTCCCTGCGGCGGCCACAATGAGCCATTTTTCGGCCCGCGTTGCGGCAACATAAAGCAAGCGTAATCGTTCGGCTTTGATCTTTTCTTCTTCATCCTTCACTGCTGTCATAACTTTTTTGGCCGTTTTGTCCTTTGCGGAACGCCATAGGGGCACGTCATCAACCTTGATGAACATGTTGGGTCGAGAACCTCTTCGTTTGGCGGTATCGGGCAGGATCACGATGGGTGCCTCCAGACCCTTTGCGCCGTGAACGGTCATGACACGAATGAGATCACTTTTGTTATCGATCTGGCGCTTTACTTCGAGGTCCTCCACATCCATCCAGGTCAGAAAGCCTGTCAATGACGGAATTTCGGTATGTTCATAGACAAGAGCCTGCGACAAGAGGGCGTCGATACCGTCTTCCGCTTCGGGACCGAGGCGGCCGAGGAGGCGTTGTCGGCCCTTATGCCGTGTCAGAATGCGTTCAATCAGGTCATAAGGCTGAAGAAAATTGCGGTTGTCCTTAAGGTCCTTGAGGATTCCTAAGGCCGCTGAAAATCGCTCACTGTGTGCTTCAAGTGAACTCCATAGAGTCGCATTGGGCAATCGGCGGTGAGCGATGTCAAAGAGATCCTGCTCACTCAATCCGAAGAGCGGTGATCTTAAAGCCGCTGCAAGAGAGAGGTCGTCGGCCGGAGTTGTCAGAAAAGACAAGACTGCGGTCACATCCTTGACGGCCAATTCGGCTCTGACTTTTGTTCTGTCCGCACCCGCGATTGGGAGTTGGTGTGCTTTGCAAGCGCGAATAATCTCGGTGAACAGCGTCGATCGGCTTTGAACCAAAATGAGGAAATCACCGGCTCGCACGGGGCGGGGATCTGTATCGGTCGGAATGAGGGTTTTTGATTCGATGAGACTTTTGATGCTCTGAGCAATGGCCTCTGCCAAAAGGACAAAGTGATGGGTGTCGCCAATACTGTCGACAGGAGCGTACCACGGATGTGTGTCGTCTGAATCAGTCTCCTCGATGTTGGGCCACAGATCGACACGTCCCGGAAGATTGTGTTTAAAGGCGATATGCGTCTGATCATCAAATGCGGCATTGACATTGGCGTTGAACATCCGGTCAACGATTTCAAGAATCGCTGGAGCGGATCGAAAGGAATATGCGAGCATGCATTCGTTGAGAGATTGATCAGACGCATGCAGTCGATTCTTAAAATGGGTTTTCATTTTGTCAAAACCCATCGGGTCGGCGCCTTGAAAGGAATAAATAGATTGTTTCTTATCGCCGACGACGAAGATTGAACGGTGGGTCGTATCGCGCGCGCTTTTTCCGCTTGTGAATTCATCGCTGAGTTTCTCAATAATGTTCCACTGTGCCGGGCTCGTGTCTTGCGCCTCGTCGACAAGGATGTGATCGATTCCTTCGTCCAATCGATACAACACCCATTGGGCAACGTTTGGATCGTTCAAGAGATCTTGGGTTCGCAGAATAAGATCATCAAAGTCCAGCCAACCGCGCAATGTTTTTTGTCGATCGTATTCCGTCAGGAAAACAGAGGCGAATTGGTGAAGATCATAACTCATTTCCGCAGTTTCCAGAGAGAGGCGCAGGTCCCGCGCGACTTCAATTCTCTTCATAAAGTTGTTCAGATCGTGTCGGAATCCGTTGTCAATATTGACGGATTTACTCGGGATCCTGTTTATTTTAGCAGAAAAAGGCGGATGGGCTGTCGTGTATTCGCCATAGAGGAATATTTTTTCGAGAGCCGGGTACGCGTCAATATCGAGCTTCTCAATAGTCTTGAGTTCATTTACATGACGGATATCGGTCTTAGATCCCTTTTGTGCAACGTCAATGAATTGATGAAACAGGTCCTTTTCGGTTCCATCAAACAGTTGGGCTTCAATGTCTTTCGTCGAAAATCCGTCGGGAAGATCCAGAAACTCAAAGATATCCGATTTGGTACGCTTTGGATAAAAATTCGTACGATTCCGAACGATGGCCGCGGCGAGTTCGTTGAGTTGTTCTCCATTCAAGTGTCGCGCAACGGCGGCAAGCAGCGGCGCATGCGCGCCGCCGGCCATATCTTCATAAATTTCTATGCGTAAGAGTTTCGCAGCGTGCTCTTCAATTTCTTTGAACTGTGGGCTTACCCCAGCCTCAAGTGGGAAACGACGCAGGAGCCCGGCACAAAAGGAATGGACGGTTTGAATTTTGAGACCGCCGGGGGTTTCGATTGCCCGTGCGAAGAGCGTGCGTGCTTTGCGAAGATGCTGCGCTGAAATCCTGTCATCGATGCCCAATTCAAAAAGTGCGGCTTGCAGTCTTGGGTCCGAGAGCATGGCCCATTCCCCTAAGCGTGCAAACAGACGGTTTTGCATCTCGTTCGCAGCGGCCTTTGTGTAGGTAAGGCAGAGAATCTGCTGTGGCTGCACACCATTGAGAAGCAGTCGGGCGACGCGGTCCGTGAGAACGCGGGTCTTGCCGGACCCGGCGTTGGCGGCCAACCATGTTGATCGCAGGGGATGGGAGGCTCGAACTTGTGCCTCTGTTGCGGCGTCTCTCTGGTTCATCTGAGTTCCACGGGTGTTGCAGTCGACGTATCATCCCATTCACCGAAGCGTGCGAGATGATCATATTCTCCCTTGTCACTCGTTTTCTGGATTCGGAGGCGTGCGGTATAACCCGTGGTGGGGTCGCGGTATGCGGCAATAAGTTGACGAAATTCCGCCCATATTTTGCGAACGGGTTCTTCGTGGAGCGGGGCTGGTTTTTCAACGGGTTGACGACGAAGACCGATGTAGACGGCTTCTTCGACCGGGGTTGCAGGTATGTTATCGAACGCACCTGCTTCGGCTATGGCCGCTTCGAGTAAGAGTTGCTTATCGAATTTCTTTTGATCCGGTTGAGAGGGAATATAACCGGTTTTGTAGTCATAGATGATTAAATGACCGGCGGCATTCATGTCGATTCGGTCGGCCCGTGCCGTGAGAGAAAAATCTAAATCATTCAAGTCGATCTTGCCTGGAATTTCAGAACCAAGGCGTACAGCGGATGCTCGGCGTATTTTTTCCTGCCCGATAAACCATTCGGCAAAGCTCTCAACGCGTATGAGCCATGTGAGCCGTGTGATCGGCCATGGTACAGAGTTAAAGAGTTCGTTTTTTGCGACGTTGACAAGATGTGCGCTCTCAAGAGGACATTGATCCTGGTCGACAGCGTCAATAAAACGTTCCATTATTTTGTGGACAACAATACCTCTGACACGTGTATCCGCTATCTGAACGAGGGGTTCAAGCGGCCTGAGATTTAGAATCTGGCGCGCATAAATGGCGTAGGGATCGCGAATTAATCTCTTGATTGCGGTTACCGAAAGGCTCTGTGGTCTTGTCGTTATCGGGGGACATGGGGAGGGACGTTGAGCGGGTGTGAGAGGCTGAGGTTTTTCAAGGGCCGCAACTTGGGACAGCCAGAAGTCTCCACGTTGGCGCATATCGTGAAGCGCGTGTCCTCCACCGCATTCTGGAAGCCCGTCCAAAAGATTGGTCAGCCGGTTGATCCAACGTGACGGCACGGTTTGGGCTTCTGCCGATCGTATAGATCGTGTAAGCCAAACCTCTTGAGCGGCGATGGCTTGTTGGAAGTCGAGGGCAGATAGGCCAACGCGTCTTTCTGGAAGCGGTAATCCGATGTCGAACCGCATCTGTCGACTCAACCATGCATCGGGAAAGTTTGATACCGGCCAAGTACCTTCATTGAGCCCTCCTAAAATGAGGAGGTTGGATCCGTGGGCGCGTGCCTCCAGAGTCCCCCATATTGCAATATCCGGGTGAGTGAAATGCTCTTGGCGTACTCGTCCTTGCGCGAGCACTGCACCGAATAAATCAGAAAATTCGACGGCGGACAATTCTCCACCGTACGGTGATGATTGTCGAATCTCGTCAATTATTGCCTTTGCCTTTTTTCCTGCGGTGGATTGCCAGACGGCGGCCTTTTCACTGGTATCGGTGGCATTTCCCGATGATATTTGGGTCGCCAAATCATAGAGATGCACCATCCATTCTCCAAGATGTCTGGTCGTCTGGCATTGGATATTGAGTATGCTTTGCACCATCCAATCGCCCCAGTTGGGTGGGGTCTTCTCTGGTCTTTGATCCCATGAATTCCATGTTTCCGCCTCGGGATAGGGAATACCACAATACCTTAAATGAAGTTCGAATTTGAGCACGGTTTCAAGATGCCAATCACGATAAGGTCCCGCGAATGTCAGTGGGTGTTTGAGGAGTGAGAGTACGGAGGAACTGTTCAACTTTGAATAAAAGAGACGCGCGATTTGCCGTAAAAATTGGCCTACCGGATCCTGGGATAATGGTTGTCCGGCGCCAACGTTTGGAACAATATTCCATTGATCAAGTGCCGCGATAACCTGCCGCATCAATTCTTGGTCGGGTGTGATGAGGGCCGCTGTTTCGTCGTTTTCGACGGCTTGTCTTAAGCGAAGTGCGATGGTTCGGGATTCGACTCGGGGTGAGGGCGCTTCGATAAATGTGACATCGTTGAAAGCCTTTCGGAAGTTCCCCAGATCAGGTCCCTCATTGAGCCAGGCATCGGTGACGGGGGCTGGGCGCAATGCAAGGGAGACAACCTTGTTGCGTAATGGACTGGGTGGTTCGATGTCGTGCCAGAGGCGTACAGAGCTGGAATCGGTTTCGAGGAGAGACAATAGGTTCTGATAACCAAATTGCGGATGGACTTCGTCTGTCTGGGGATCTGAGAGGTTCTGCCATACCGATTCGGGTAACTGAAAATCAAAGCTTGGCAAAATTACGGCACCTTGCGGTAGTTCTGCAATCGCTCGCATCAGCAAGAGTGTCGTGCCACGTGATCCGGTTGATCCGGCGAGCACGATAGGATCTTCGGGCGGAGATATTCTCCAGTGATTGACTAGAGCTTCAGCGATACGTCTTTGACGGCATTGATGGCCTGGTTTCGTGCTGGTCTTCTTTAAGAATTGATGAATTATATGGATAAATTTCTTCGCGCGCTCCCAGTGTCCTGATTGATCGGACACGTTCAAATCTGAAATGACTGAGGGAGAAACCCCTTCTTCGTCCATTTCGTCGAAGAGGTCGGTTAAGCTATTGGCAAGGTCAAAGGCGGAGGAACGTGCAGCCAGATCTGGTTCTTTTTCGATAAGTTGGGCGACGAGTTGACTGATCTCGAGCTGGCGGCTGAGTTGAGGCATTGACGGTGGAATATCGAATAGAATGCCAAGGTCATCAAGGTGTGACACAAGCGTAATTTTCGGCAGGAGAGTGGGTGGACCGGCACTGAACAGCTCACCGACCCGTGTTTTCATTCGATTTGTATTTACGATAAGGTGGACGCGCGCGAGGTCGTCAGGCGGTTTGTTGCGCATGCGTGTGCGTAAACCCTCCACGAGAGCTCGTGGGAAATCAGTACCGGGGTGCTGGGCGAAGAGGCGCGGGGTCGCGGTCGGTTCGAACATTACCGTCTGTTTATCGACTTGTATCTGTGCATTCAATGCCTTGAATGTTATCCATCCGATTTTAGCGTTCTCCAGGTACGGTGCATTCTTTGAAATATTTGAATGCGCGAGATCCGTTCCAGGTAAAGGGCTTGGTTTGTAACCTGACGGCGGGATATGTGGCCCGTGTCTGCGGTCGGTTTGCCTCGGGGGTTGGGATCTGCTATCGTGATGACCGGTGTCATGGTCATGCAGGGGACCATGCAGGGCAAGTGGGTTGAACGATGGATCGTACAGCACTCAAGATTGACGAACTTCGCGTCTTTGT
>JAPORU010000126.1 GCA_026710045.1 Aestuariivita sp.
AAAATGGCCTGAAATCAGGAAAAATCGCTTGCCAGTCGATTTTTGCAAGTGGCTCATAAAATAGCAATTAGCTACCGGTTATTTTTATAGACAATATGAGAATAATCTTATGGAAAATACTGTTACGTATTCAAAAGAAACTCTTGAAAGAGAGAATAAGAAAGTTGAAAATTGGGAAAGAGTTCCTATGCTAATCTTACCCTGTCCATCAGGAATGTCTGTGGAAGAAACAGATGCGGCGTTACATGACTTTTGTTCAAAACTATGGGAAGAAGAAAAAATACCCGTTGTTGCATGGGGATCTCCGTTTGACGGATTTGAAATTCTTCCTCCTATATATCAGTAACTAATGTGATTGAATAAATTTTTGACCCTCATCAGTTATTCTAAGTGTTGCAGGTGGAGTATATTCAAGAAGACCGCGATAGATAAAATTTGAAGAATTTTCTATGTGGCATACAATATTGCGTACAATTTGAAAATACATTGGCTCACCAAATCGAGTTTTTGATGGAGCAAAATCTTCTGAACTCAAATCAACAAATTTGGGAATTTCTACTATCTTTAAATCAGGAACGCATGTCGAAATTTGCCAAAATTCAGTTCCGCTCAGGTGTGTGTCCGGCGTGTACTGCGCACATCCTTTTCGAATAAGGCCGCAAGCTGTTCGGTCATTGTACCGGCCAATTGATCGACGTCGGTTATGGTGACCGCCCGTTCATAGTAGCGTGTTACATCATGGCCAATCCCGATGGCCAACAATTCAACCAACTTTTTCTTCTGAACCATGGCGATGACCCTTCGCAGATGATTTTCCAGGAAGGGCGGAGTATTCACGGAAATGGTCGAATCATCGACGGGAGCGCCATCAGAAATTACCATCAGTATCTTGCGTTGTTCGTGTCGTGCCATCATCCTGCGATGTGCCCATTCCAAGGCTTCGCCGTCGATATTCTCCTTAAGCAAACCTTCTTTCATCATCAGCCCCAGATTCATGCGCGCTCTTCGCCACGTCGTTGAGGCCGGTTTATAGATGATATGACGTAAGTCGTTGAGTCGTCCGGGCATTTTTGGGCTGCCGGCTTTTAGCCAATGTTCGCGTGACTGACCCCCTTTCCAGGCGCGTGTGGTGAAACCCAGGATTTCGACCTTGACGTCACAGCGTTCCAGCGTTCGCGCTAAGACGTCCGCGCAAATCGCGGCAATGGAAATCGGCCGTCCACGCATGGAACCTGAATTATCAAGGAGCAGAGTGACCACGGTATCACGAAACTCCATATCTTTTTCGACCATGAAACTTAAGGGGGTTGTCGGGTTTACGACAACGCGTGCAAGGCGTCCGGCATCGAGAAGACCTTCTTCGCGGTCGAATTCCCAACTTCTGTTCTGTTTGGCTTGCAAACGCCGTTGCAGTTTGTTGGCAAGTCGTGCAACGGCACCCTTGAGAGGTTCAAGTTGTTGATCCAAATAGGCGCGCAGCCGTTCCAGTTCAACGGGGTCGACCAGATCTTCTGCGGAAACTTCCTCATCGAACTCGGTTTGAAATACGCGATAATCGGGATCCGCTTCGGAGACCGGCAGCATATCTTGAAAGTCAACATCATATTCGCTTTCGGGCACGTCGTTGTCCTTCGTCGCGTCCTGTTGCGGCATGTCCTCCATATTGATGTGTGCAACAGCGTCTTCATCTTGAAGATCTTGTGACTGCTCGGGAGTTGCATCCATGTCTTGTTCGTTGTTATCATCTTGCCCTGTTGACTCGGGATCGGGGTCCTCGTCTCCCTCGTTCTGGTTACCTTGTGCGTCATCGTCGAGCGTCTGATCGGGATTATCCCCAAGTTGATCACCATAGCCGAGGTCTGAGATGACGCGACGTGCGAAGCGTGCAAAGTCGGCCTGATTGGTGAGAATATCGTGTAAGTCATCCAGAGTTTCCCCAGCTTGATCTTCAATAAAGCCCTTCCACATGTCCATGGCATTTTGCACTGCTGGAGACATCGTGCGGCCGGTCGCTAGATGTCGAATCAGATAACCGGCAGCCACTGATAAGGGCACATCGGAGGGCTCCTTGCTTTGATCGTAGCGACGTTCTTTGGCCTCGATGTCGAGTTTGGCATCAATGTTGCTTGCTGTCCCCGGCATGGACTGCGAGCCAACGGCTTCGCATCGCGCCGTTTCCATCGATTCGTACAGATCTTTTGCCATCGGTCCGACCGGGATGTATTTTTGATAAGTGGACGTATCATGGTGCTTGCGGCGCAAAGCCAACGCATCGGCGGTCCCGCGTGCGAGCATGATATCGTCTGGTTTCATGCGATGCGTCACTTGAGGTAAACGCATTTCGTCATCGGATAAACCCGGCGGATCGACGGAATATCGTACGGACATATCCGGGTCGTCGGCCATCACGCGCGCGGTTTCGGCGACCGCTTTCTTGAACGGGTCGGCTGGATTATCAGAGGGTGTGTGTGTGGCCATTTATGTGAGCGCTCTTAACGGATTGAGATGTGAGAATTATGTCGTATCTTATCAAGTTATATTGGGCTTCCAAGTCAATCGAGATTGAGATTGAACGGGATTTACGTATCCGACAATATACGATGGCGAGGTTTGTTTGACTCGGACGCTGTTGCCATTGCTTGTTGCCTCAAATGAATAGCAAGCCAATGTTACCCGATTTCCGTGTTCACATCTGGGATGAGAGGAACAATCCGCCCATCGTTTCGCAACGTCACAAGAACGAGATCAGGCGAGAGTGGCGGTGGCCGCGGTTTCCGGAAGATCTTCGTCGAAGCAACGTTGATAAAATTCGGCGACGGTTTGACGTTCGAGTTCATCACATTTGTTAAGGAAAGACAGTCGGAAGGCATAACCATTGGACTGAAAAATCTCCGCATTCTGAGCCCATGTGATGACCGTGCGGGGGCTCATGACCGTTGACAGTTCGCCGTTCATGAAGGCCGTTCTGGTAAAATCAGCCAACGTCACCATTTGATTGACAATTTTGCGGCCTTTCTCCGTATTGTAATGTGGGGCCTTTGCGAGGACGATCGCAACCTCGGCGTCATGACTCAGGTAATTGAGCGTGGCAACCATAGACCAGCGATCCATTTGCGCTTGATTGATCTGTTGCACGCCATGATAAAGCCCTGTGGTATCACCAAGTCCGACTGTATTTGCCGTTGCGAAGAGGCGGAAGTAGGGGTTTGGTGTGATAATTTCATTCTGGTTCAAGAGCGTTAACTTTCCGTCGTGTTCGAGAACGCGTTGAATGACGAACATTACGTCGGCCCGTCCGGCATCATATTCATCAAAGACGATCGCACACGGGTTTCGCAAAGCCCATGGTAAAATCCCGTCCTGGAATTCGGTGACTTGTTTTCCGGCCCTGAGCTTGATGATGTCCTTCCCGATAAGGTCGATCCGACTGATATGGCTGTCGAGATTGACTCGGACCATGGGCCAATTCAAACGCGCAGCGACTTGTTCAATATGGGTCGACTTTCCGGTACCGTGATATCCTTGAATCAAGACACGCCGGTTCCGTGCAAATCCGGCAATGATGGCGAGAGTCGTATCAGGGTCGAATTTATAGGTTGTATCAATCTCGGGAACGCGTTCCGTCTTCTCTGCAAAACCTTTCACGATCATGTCTTCGTTGATTCCGAATGTTTCACGTATCGAAATGCTCTCGGTTGGTTGTGCTGCTCTACCCGTGGCTCCGTCCATTAGCTTTGCTTTCTGTATTCCGGCCCCTAGGCGCGGATGAAAAGGAATGCCGGTCGTGCACTAAAATTTCTCTTTATGCAAGAGTATCGGAGCGAAATACCGTTCGGTGCCTCATCGACATGTACGCATCTGTGTTCGTGTCGTTGGTCATAGTTGCTGCATGCCATGAGTGGTTCCATGACAGGTGTCGCAGCGGACGGAGGAGTGAGATCGCACTTTTGATCATTGATACAGCTGGAGCGTCTTATGCAGAAACATCAGCGTGGATCAGCCCGTGATCATCCGACAGCAATCGCCCCGAGACGCCCCATTCTAATGGGATTGTTTCAGGACGGGCCTCAGTTCTTAAAGTTACGACTATCCTTAATTTGATCCCATGCCCAAACGACTTCCTGAAGCTGTTCCTCTTGGCTTCGGTCGCCGCCATTATTGTCTGGATGCAGAATCTTTATGAGTTCCTTGTAGGCTGTGCGAATCTGTGCCTTGCTATTGGATGCCTTGCAGTCAAGAATATTCAAAGCGCGACGTTCTTTTGAGGACAATCGGCGACCGGCCGCTCCGTGGCTCGGATTAAGCGTCGCATTGTGTCCGAGAACCTGGTGTGGATCTTCGATTCCTAGTCGATGCCACGCCTTTTGTTCATTATGTGGGGGGTTGCTGTGCTGGTTCCAGACGGGATCTCGAGCGGCGTGCGTATGTGCTTTATCGTCTGCGGCATTTTCAAAGAAATTCCAGCGTTTGTTGTATTCGCTTGCGTGGGCTTTGCAAAACCAGTAGAATTCATCGGGTGTGTCGGGTGATCTCGGAGCTCGAAATTTTCCAAGTCTTGTACACCCTTCTGCGTCACATATGCGAGTCGATGTCTCCGATTCCCCTGACATTGTACCGCGTCGTCGCAATTTTTTTTTCTTTGCCGCGGATATCGACATATTGAAACCGAACTCATCAAGTTTGTCCATGTCTCTGCTCCTTCTCGGTTCACGATGCGTGCGTCGGAATAACGCAATTCTGAATGCGACTCTCTCGCAGAAAGGATCGCGTATCCTATTTTAACGATGGGATTTTCGCAATCATTATTCGAATCAATCATGCGTATATCTGATGAAATCAAAAACAGATTAACGGAGGCCTTTCAGCCTTATGAACTTGACGTCGTTGATGACAGCGAAAGTCATCGTGGGCATGTGGGGTTTCGAGAGGGTGGAGAGACGCACTTCAACGTGCGAATTCGAGCATCCGCATTTGAAGGGCAGGCGCGTGTTGCGCAACATCGTGCAGTCCATCAGGCGCTTGGTCCAGAATTACTCAAGCAGATTCATGCATTAGCCCTTGACGTGAAGGCCTAATTGAATTAAAATACTGTTTGCTTGATATCGGCTTAATCATGTCACATTGTCTCGTACAGACACAGACGGATCCCACGCAAAAAAGGCCATACATGACATTATGAACGGCTGTGAGTCGGACTATGGTGATGTATGGATATGTTGATGACCTTTTCCAATCGACAAGAAATCATTGAACTTGCACGGTCGGGTGATCTTACGGGGTATGGGGTGCAGGCGGTTGTGTTGTTCGGATCCCGTGCGAAAGGAACACATACGGACGAGAGCGACTGGGACCTGGCGTTTCTGGTTGATCATCCGAATGTGGACCGTGTGACGTCCCTCCACGACTATTGGCCGGAGAATCCGTTTCGGGATTATGACGATGTGGACGCCTGTGTACTCACGTCCGCCTACTTGAAAGTGCATATGTACGATTTTGGGCAATTGTCGCATCAAATTGCGCTCCATGGTGAGCCTCTGCTTGGCGCGTGGACGATGAACAGGGAGCTTCTCGATGCAATGACCCAATCTCGGCCCAACGACTGGGACAGCAACCTCAATGACTGTTACCGAAATTTAAATCATTTTTTTAACGAGGCTTGTGATTTTAAAAACGAGGAAAACTATAGACAGATGCGTTCGATCGGGAACGGATTGGTCATGACGTCGCAGCGTGCCGCAGAGTATCTTGCGAAGGGGGTCGCGGTACGTCGGTACATTGAACCGCGCAAGAGTCATGACATCGCCGGCCTTGCGGATGATATGTTGAATCAGAAGCCCCGTGGGGTTGATACAACTCTGTGGCTGGAGTTTACGGAACGGATCCGGGCGCTGAATGGCCATGCCTTGCCGAACAATCAGGCGGTGTATCATGTCACTGCTCCTACTGAAGAGACAATCAAACGGGCGTGCTTGCGGACCGGGCGTACCCTGACCTTGTTTGCCGATGAAATCGCGAGCGCTCTTACGACTCCGGAGGATCCCGCGGTGATGGGACTCTCCCCGAAAAGTCTCGGGGATAAAGACTATAGAGAACGTTTGAAATTCCACGCGATGGGTCAGCAAGCGGATTTGCGCCGACTTGGCATGGTGGGTCGGGAGGTCTTCTCAATGCCGAACAGGGAGAAAGGGCTGCGCGACCCGGACCGTGATGTTGGCGGTGTGATGACGTTACCGCGGCATTTGGAGTTGATTAAGAGGGTCTTTGACATTTATTCTCTTGAAAATGATCGGGAGAGAAAAGGCTATGAAGAAACAGGACGGTAAAATCTCGGATATGTCGGATGATTTTCAACCTTAACAAGGTGACATTCTTCGGACTTTACACCATGCGGTGTCTTGGAAATTCGTGGATGCCACGTTCGGATTTGTGGTCCGTTTGATACTTTATGCAAGACGAGTGCGTTTCAGTGATACAGTAACAGCCGGGCAACCATTGAGGAGAATAGAACCAATGAATATTGCGAAGAACATATCCATACTGGTTTTAGTGGTGATGCACCTGACGGGATGCCAGACCGGTGATGGCCCGATTGCCAAGATTCTCAACAGCATGGGAACCTGTGTGGGAGAGACGCCTGAACAGATTGAGAACTGCTAGCGACAACTCTTTCGGCCCGTGACATACGACGGGGATTGGGGCGATCGTGCAATTTCCGGTGCAACTGAGATTGCGGTCATGTACCCTGTGTCGGTTCCGATGCCATTGAGCACCGATCGTCATCGCAGGTAAAATCCCGAATGGAGTGGAGGTAGTTTCCGTTGTTACCGTGCCGGTCTTGCCGGTGAAGTAGGGAAGCGCGGTCCCATCCTTTATTCCTGAAACCATGTTGTGTCCAATAGGGAAATGGTATTGTGATTATGAGAAAGATGAGTCAAGTTTCTTGGTGACGACTTGATCCACAGTTGGTGGATGTGCCTTTCCTTTCGTCTCTTTCATGACCTGTCCAACGAACCAGCCTTTCAGCTTGGGATTGGTTTTTGCCTTTGCAACTTGCGCGGGGTTGTCAACGAAAATCTTGTCGACTGCCGTCTCGATAAGGCGAATGTCCGTCATTTGTTTCATACCACGTTCTTCGACAATCTGGTTCGGATCTCCGCCTTTGGTGTAAACGATTTCGAAGAGTTCCTTGGCGATTTTTCCCGAAATATCACCGTGCTCGATAAGATCAATGATGCGGCCGAGAGCTGATGGTGAAATGGGGCTGTCGCTTATGTCATGGTTGTCCCTTCGGAGTCGGCCGAATAACTCGTTAATGACCCAGTTCGCGGCCAATTTTGCGCTTCGACCTTGCGCGACGTTCTCGAAATAATGCGCGGCGTCAAGTTCCGCCGTCAGAATCGAGGCGTCATAATCGGACAGTCCGAATTGAGTCATGAAACGTTGCTTTTTCGCGTCGGGCAGTTCCGGGAGACTCTTGTTTAAGGCATCCACCCGATCCTGCGTCAGGACCAGCGGCAACAGGTCCGGGTCGGGAAAGTACCGATAGTCGTGGGCCTCTTCCTTTGATCGCATCGCACGTGTTTCCCCTTTGTCGGGATCGAAGAGGCGGGTTTCCTGCTGTACATCGTCACCGGCCTCGAGAATCGCCACCTGGCGTCGTGCTTCAAAATCAATGGCTCTTTGAATGAACCGTAGGGAGTTCATATTCTTTATTTCGCAGCGTGTACCGAGAAGCGCGAGATCTTGCGTCTCCTGATAGCGCTCATAGACATTCGGAGGACAGACAGAGACATTCACGTCGGCGCGTAAATTCCCGTTTTGCATGTTTCCATCGCATGTGCCAAGATAGAGCATGATTTGACGCAATTTACTCAGATATGCGGCGGCCTCTTCGGGACTTCGCATATCGGGTCGCGACACGATTTCCATTAACGCGACCCCGGTACGATTAAGGTCGACGAATGATACCTCCGGATCCATATCATGGATGGACTTTCCTGCATCTTGTTCAAGATGCAGGCGCTCAATGCGTACGCGTCGTGCGCATCCATCACTCAATTCAACAAGGACCTCACCCTCGCCAACAATCGGGTGATAGAGTTGGGAAATTTGATAACCTTGTGGCAAGTCGGGATAGAAATAGTTTTTCCGGTCGAAGGCACTGGTGAGATTGATGTGAGCCTTGAGTCCTAGGCCGGTGCGCACGGCTTGCTCGACGCAGAATTCGTTCACCACCGGAAGCATTCCGGGCATGGCCGCATCGACGAAGGCGACCTGTGAGTTGGGTTCTCCGCCGAAAGCTGTGGACGCGGCCGAAAACAGCTTGGCCTTGGAAGCGACCTGTGCATGGACTTCCATACCAATGACCAATTCCCAGTCGTGTTTGGCGCCGGCAATGGATTTCGCCTTTGGTGTCTCATAGTTCAGATCGAGCATAATCATCCGTGTCCGTGATCGCAGGTATCGTTTCGAAAGAGTCTATGCGAGGAGAGGCGATTGGGCAAGTCAGGGGATTGCGTCAATTCGGGTGCTGGAGGACTTCGTTCTTTTCATCCTGAGTTCGATCTCTTTCGCGCTGGAAGAGGGTCGGTGCAATGCTGTTGAAAAGGAATTGGTCCTCTACATGCGTCGGAGAACCTACATGAACAGGATGCACAATCGCTACGACAGCACGGTAAAGTGATGCCGTTCGGTTCGAAGGCCATGTTCGTGACAGGCTTTTTCAAGCAATGAGTGGTTTGGGAGCGCGTCGTAAGGCAGTCGAATGCTCTGATTGTGACATGTCACAGCACTTACCCGAATTGAGAAATCGAATCGTGTATCAAAGCGCATATGGTCGATGTCCGTGCAGTCAATTTCACAGTGCCTTGTTCCAGACCACCACTGCAGGCGGTTGCCGGCGATGCTGAGTCCGGATTGTCGGTTGGAAATTATGTCCCACAAGGCCGGAATTGTTGCGATTGATAGCGCGATCAGAATCCACCGGGAGACATCGAGGATCATGTGGCCGGCAATCAAGCATCCGAAAACTGTGATCACACCGATGATGGTGCGTGGGTTGCGACCCGTCCTGCGAAAGTGGTAAGGGCGGCGGGTCATCGACCCAATAGGCGATCAATCATGTCCTTTGTATCCGAGGATCGATTTTCAGCGGCATCAATTCGATGCAGTGCTTCACACATCAGCGCCTGTCTGTCCGCATCATAGTTTCTCCAGGCCTGATACGCCGTGCAGAGACGGGCCGCTGTTTGCGGGTTTATCGGGTCAAGTTCAATCAGCCAATCGGCAAGCAGTGCATAGCCGGATCCATCGTCCGCGTGGAACCCGGCATGGTTCATCGCCAAGCTTCCAAAAACAGATCGAAATATATTGGGATTCATCACGTTGAAGTCGGGATGAGTGCTAAGGGTACGCACAGTGGACGCTGTCTTTTCCGGTTTGGATTGAAGCACTTGAAGCATGAACCATTTCGTCAGGACAATGCGATCCTGTCTCCATTGTCTGTAGAATGCCTCTACGTATTCTGTTCCGATGTCCGCCGCGATGAGACAACTCAGGGATGATAATTGTTGTGTCATATTACGGGCGTGAACATGATGTTCTCGTGCCAAGGCCCCGCCATCAATGTGCGTTATCAGTGATAACACGGTTGATAAGAGCGATCGTCGACCGGACTGCTCTGCATTGGGTTCGTAATTCTCATCAATGTCGCATTCTTCGTAAATACGAAACAGTGTTCCACGACAGTGCTGTGCCAGGGTCTGACGAAAGGTCTCGGTGGCGTGATAGATCTTGAGCGGATCCGGGGTCACTCCGCTTTGTGCGATTGAGTTTGCCAGGTCGGCCTGGCCGGGTAATTGCAGCATTTGGGCTCGATAGGCTGGTTCCAGCCGATCGTCGCCAATGATTGAATGAAGTGCATCGATGTAGGCTTCGTCGGGCGACGAGTCGCTGGTTGACATGGCGATCAGGGTTGATTGCGCCAGAGTGCGCCCGGCCTCCCAACGATTGAATGGATCGGTGTCGTGGGTGAGCAAGAACGATTGATACCGGTCAAGATTCGCTCTCTCCAGGATAACCGGTGCTGAAAATTCTCTCAGGATTGATGGAAAGGGGCGGGCTGAAAGATTTTCGAACGTGATGGTCTGTGTTGCTTCGGTCATTTTGAATAACGTTGTGGGCGTGATCTCCTCGCCTCTGGATGAGAGAAGTCCGATGCAGATCGGAATTACGAACGGTTTCGGATCAGGCGTTGTTACACTGGCCTCTGTGTGTTGGGAGAAGGTCAGGGAGTAGGTGTCCTTGTGCCAGTCTTCCAGGACTGTGAGGCGTGGCGTTCCAGATTGTGAATACCACCGTTTGAATTGCGTGAGGTCGATTCCGGCAACATCTTCGAATACCTTTAACCAGTCTTCAATCGTACAGGCGTGTCCGTCATGACGTTCGAAATAGAGATCGAGTGCCTTTGCGTAATTGTCATCGCCAACAAGGCGCTTGAGCATGCCGATGACTTCGGCGCCCTTTTCGTAAACTGTTGCGGTGTAGAAGTTATTGATTTCCTTGAATTGATCGGGTCGGACCGGATGCGACAACGGCCCCTGGTCCTCTGGAAACTGGCGTGTGCGCAGTTCGATGACATCGTTGATCCGTTTCACAGGGGCGGATCGCATATCCGAGGTGAACTGCGAATCTCTGTAGACCGTTAGCCCTTCCTTCAGACAGAGTTGGAACCAGTCTCGGCAGGTTACACGGTTTCCTGTCCAATTATGAAAGTACTCATGTGCAATGATCGCTTCGACGCGCTCGAAGGCGGTATCCGTGGCTGTTTCTGGCGAGACCAATACCGCGGAGGAGTTGAAGATATTCAGTCCTTTATTCTCCATCGCACCCATATTGAAATCATCGACGGCGACGATGTTGAAGGTCTTGAGGTCGTACTCTCGGCCGTAGATGTCCTCATCCCATCGCATTGCTTTCTTCAATGACTGCATTGCGAATGCGCATTTATGTTCGTCTCCGGGTCGTACCCAGATGTTGAGAGCGACGTGGTCACCGGAAGCGGTCGTGAAGACGTCGCTATGATTGACGAGATTGCCGGCCACGAGTGCAAACAAATAAGCGGGTTTCGGCCATGGATCATGCCAGACGGTGAAATGGGAGTCCGGCCCCGTTGTGCCTTTCTCGACAGGATTGCCGTTTGACAAGAGAATCGGCAACGTGTCTCTGGGGCCGGTGATACGAACCGTGAATGGTGCCATGACGTCCGGTCGGTCGGGGTAGAAGGTAATCTTGCGGAACCCTTCGGCCTCACATTGGGTCGCATACATTCCGTTGGACATATACAGCCCTTCCAGAGCGGTATTTGATTTCGGATCGATTTCTACCTCTGCTGCGAAGGTGAAAGGCCTTAGGGGAGCATCATAGGTTAGTCCCTGATCGGTGATCACCGGCGTGATTGCCGTTCCGTCGATTGTGGTCTTATGCAATGTCAAGTTTTCACCGTGCAGAAAGAATGTTCGGTCATTTGTTAACGGGTTCGGTCGAAATGCAATTTGACTCTTCACACGTGTCGCGGAGGGTGAGAGCAGGAATTCAAGGTCAACCTTGTCAATGCAGTAACCGAAGGGTGTGTAGTCCTTTCGATAGATGATGTCTGAATCGGATGGAGTCATGGTTCCCCCAATAGTTGATTGTTCACGAGCCGCTTGAGTCTTTCGTCTGTTGCTTTCACTGTATTCTCGTCTTAAGTTCAATGCGTTATTTTGGTCAGAAAGAATAGCGTGATGACCCAGCGCAAGGAAATTGAAGGGCTGCAGGTTGATGTTGCCTTTGCGGAGTTTATCGAGGTGTGTGCTCTCCCCGGGACCGGTGTGAGTCCGGATCGTTTTTGGAAAGGTTTGTCGCGGTTGGTGGGTGATCTGAGCGAACAAAATCACAGGTTACTCCGTAAGCGTGACGATCTGCAAATGCAGATTAATCGATGGCATTGTCACCATAGAGACCAACCGTATGATCACCGGATCTATCGACACTTTCTGGAGGAGATTGGGTATCTTTTGCCTGAGGGAGATGCTTTTGAAGTTCAGACCACCAATCTGGATCCCGAAATAGCATCGGTCGCCGGTCCGCAACTTGTTGTTCCTGTTACCAATGCCCGTTATGCGCTGAACGCTGCGAATGCGCGGTGGGGGAGTTTGTATGACAGCCTGTATGGCACCGATGCTCTTTCGGGTCCCGTGACGTCATCAGCCTATGACAAAGGTCGCGGTGCGCGCGTTGTCGCACGCGCACGTGTCTTTCTTGATGAGGCTTTTCCTCTTAATGGTACGTCCCATGCTGACGCTCGACGATACCACATTCGAGACGGTGTTTTGTATGTTGATGATCGGTCACTGATTCATCCTGAGAAGTTTGTGGGGTATCGTGGGCATCCGAAGGCTCCGGAATCCGTATTGTTGCGGAATCATGGTCTTCATGTGGAGCTGGTCTTTGATCGCACTCATCCGATCGGTAGCCGTGACCAGTGTGGGCTTGCTGACATCCTTATCGAAAGCGCAATTTCGACAATCATGGATTGCGAGGACTCCGTCGCCTGCGTGGATGCTGCGGACAAGATATCCGCCTATGCCAATTGGCTTGGCCTCATGAAAGGTGACCTTGAGGTAACCTTTATGAAGAATGGATCAACGATCACGCGGAAAATGAACGGCGATCGTTCGTATATCAGGGCCGATGGCGGAGCGATGAGTTTGAAGGGTCGCGCATTGATGCTGGTGCGTAATGTGGGCCATTTGATGACGACGGAGACGGTTCTTGACCGAAAAGGCGCGGAAATGTTCGAGGGTCTGTTGGATGCGCTTGTCTCAACCTTGATTGGAATGCATGATTTACAGCGTTCGGGTGGGAATTCGGTTGCCGGGTCAATCTATGTGGTCAAACCCAAAATGCATGGGCCCGAAGAGGTTGCCTTTTGCGACCAGATCTTCTCGATGGTCGAGGATATACTGGATCTCCCGCGCTTTACGGTAAAATTGGGAATAATGGACGAAGAGCGGCGCACAAGCGTAAATTTGAAGGAATGTATCCGGGCCGCCCAGAACCGGGCGGCATTTATCAATACAGGCTTTCTGGATCGCACCGGAGATGAAATCCACACATCCATGGAGGCCGGCCCGTTCTCTCGGAAGGACTTCATCCGACGGAAGGCGTGGATTACCGCATATGAAAATCTCAACGTCGATATTGGTCTGGAGTGTGGATTTCAGGGTCGGGGGCAGATTGGCAAGGGAATGTGGGCGAAGCCGGATTTGATGGCTGATATGTTGGAACAGAAGATTGAGCATCCACGGGCCGGTGCAACATGTGCCTGGGTTCCGAGTCCGGTTGCAGCGACGTTGCATGCGCTCCACTATCACCAGATTGACGTGCACGCTGTTCAGAGCAGGTTAAAGGCCGGTGGGCGTCGCGCTCACGTCGACGGGTTGCTTGAAATTCCTTTGGCTACGTTCCGGAAGTGGAGCACCTTACAAATTATCCGAGAGGTCGAAAACAACGTCCAGGGTGTCCTCGGTTACGTTGTTCGGTGGGTGAATCATGGGGTCGGGTGTTCGACGGTTCCAGACATCAATGACGTTGGATTGATGGAGGATCGTGCGACGTGTCGGATTTCGGCACAGCATGTTGCCAACTGGTTGCATCACGGAATTGTATCCGACGCCCAGGTTATGGATGTGTTCAAGCGAATGGCGGAAGTTGTCGACCGACAGAATGACGGTGATTCGTCTTATGTCCCTATGGCGCCCGAATGTGATGGTCCGGCATTTCGGGCGGCGTGTGATCTGATTTTTCAGGGTGTGGGGCAACCATCCGGTTACACCGAACCGATACTTCATAGACGCAGGCGTGAGCGCAAGGCCCAAATGGCGCATGCGTGATCGAAAAACGCAATAGGTACTGTGAGGTGGGTGTGCGATCCAAAGAACGAAGAAGGACATATTAATGGCACGGCCTGTGGTTGGCATCATCGGCAATATGTACATGATCAACGATGAATATCCGGCTCATGCGGGTGGTTCGATCAACTCGGAGGCGGTGGCACGTGTCGCTGATTGTCTGCCTCTTCTGATCCCCGCGGATCCGAATTATATGACCGTTACGGAACTGATGGAGGTTTGCGACGGCTTTATGTTGACGGGTGGGCGACCAAATGTTCATCCTGAGGAATATGGTGAAGAGGCGACGGAAGCCTATGGGGACTTTGATCGGGCGCGCGACTCGATTACGTTGCCTCTGATACGGGCCTGCGTTGAATCGGGACAGCCGTTCCTGGGTGTATGTCGCGGTTTTCAGGAGGTGAACGTTGCGATGGGGGGAACACTGTTCCCTGAAATTCGTGAATTGCCAGGACGCATGAACCACCGGATGCCCCCGGATGGATCATTGGAGGAGAAATTTGCGTTGCGGCATACAGTCTATTTGACGGAAGGGGGCGTGTTTCACAAGGTGTTCGGTTGCCGTGAAGTGGTTACGAATACATTGCATGGACAGGGCATCAAGACACCCGGACCACGCATTGTTGTCGAAGGCTATGCGGCGGATGGAACGGCAGAGGCACTGTATATTGACAATGCGCCGGGATTTACGCTTTCCGTTCAATGGCATCCGGAGTGGAATGCCGTTAATGATCCCGTATCACGTCCCCTGTTTGAGGCCTTTGGTGAAGCCGTTCGTCGGTGGGCCTCTGATGACCTGTTGAAAGAATTGAGGGTCGCCAAGGTCTGATTCCAATATGGTACGAAACTCAAACAGTGTCATCGTTTTGTCCGTCCGGCTCGGACGCGCGCGAGCGACGGTGTTCGACGAGTCTCGTGACGTTCATCCAATCGTGTTTTGCGGGTTTGACCGCATTTCCGCTGAAAGGGCGGGTTTTTCTTGCGAAATCACTTGCCGATATGACGTCCAAGATTCGAGACACACGCAGCGTGACAAGGGATGATCAGGATATGAAAGAGGCGTGCAGCGTTGATGGTTTACGGTCTTTGAAGGATAATGTCATTTTGGATACTTTGGTTTGGTGAGGAACTTTGAGGAACCAAAGCGTGATTCGAAGAAGACCGGGATCGTATTATGAAACAAAGGGAACAATGACGGTGTCCATGGTTCGGCGGACGTGCTGAACGATTCGGCATGTATGTCATGAGATCAAAATAACAAACCGGTTTGGGTGTCCGTATCATGTTATGATTAGAATTGAACTGCTTGAACTCCTTGCCAATGGAGAGAACTCGTGCGTTGAATTCAAACGCGACGATTGTTCTCCTAGTGACCTTGCAAGGGAAATGGCGGCCTTGTTAAATCTTGAGGGTGGGGTGATTTTTCTTGGAGTCGAGGATGATGGAGAAATCTCAGGGTTAACAAGAGATCGTGGAACTACCGAGGAATGGGTGATGAACATCGCGCGCCAGAATCTTCAACCTGCCGTGATACCGGTATGGACCTGTATGGAGATGGAGGGCGGTCAGAATGTTGGTGTCATTCGTTTGAATGCGGATAGTCCCGGAAAGCCTTATAAGGCCCGACGTGGGAACGTATGGGTTTCGTTTACGCGAGTTGGCAGTACCTCTCGCGAGTCGACACGTGAAGAGGAAGGACGGCTCTATCAAGCATCCCGGTTGATTCGGTACGAAATTAAAGGGGTTTCAGACACGGGGTTTGAAAGCCTTGATAGGGATCGCATTGAAAATTATTTTTGTGATATTTTGAATCGATCTATTCCTGTTCGAACCAATTTTGAAGCAATGCAGCAACTTCTCCTGAATTCGGATATGTTGATTGAGATGAGAAACGGTGTTGGTGCATCCGTCGCCGGTATGTTGCTTTTTGGCGAGAATCCGAATCGTCGTTTACCGCAGGCCGGTGTGACCGCGGTCGCGTTTCCTGGTACCCGGAAGGAATACAATACAGTCGATGAAGAGCGAATACGGGGACCACTCGTGTCGCGTGTTTCGAAGAGTGGCGCGGTCCTCGAAAAGGGTGTGATTGATCGGACGGTTGATTTCGTGGTGCGCAATATGGGAAGTATTGCGTGGCTGGACGGCGGTCGACGACGGCGTAAACAAGCTTATCCTATGGATGCGGTGCGGGAGGCGGTTGTCAATTCGGTCGTACATCGCGATTACGCACATGAAATGACAGATATTGAGGTATCTTTATACAGTGATCGATTGGAAGTCATTTCGCCTGGCGGGCTTCCCAACGGCGTGACTGTTCAAAAAATGATGGAAGGTGTGGTTCGTGTTGCGCGTAATGAGCTGCTCAAAGAGATCCTCCGTGATTACCGTTACATTGAGCACTATGGAATGGGTGTCCGAAACCGAATTATTGAATCGATGTTGCAGCATAACGGACGACAGCCGGATCTTGTGGAGAAAGATGACCGCTTTACTGTTCGGCTTTGGAAGAAATTCGAACCCAATTGAAGGGATGGCGGGTCGTGGATGCAATTTTGAATCGGCTCCGCTGGACCGATTTGGTGCCACATGATTCGTTTTTGTTGGGAATGGGGCAGGCGTGCTGGCTGTTTACACGTATTGTGTCGCGATGCGTACGGTTCGTGAGGTTCTAATCATCGTGATTGGTTCATCTGTAACAAAATGTCTCGGAAAATGGCCACATTCGATGAATTTTTCATACAGCGGTGCGCCGATGTCAATGCACTGCAGATTCAAAAATTCTGAGTGGCGCTGCGTGTAAAAGCAATGCGATCCCCCTTACAGGGTTATGCATGATGCGCCATGCGGTGATGGCGCTCCGGGGTACACGCTCAGATTGTGGGAATGCGACGCATGAGAGCGCAACTGGTGTCCTCGAACATCGCCCATGAAGCACGAAGGGGGTAAAACGGCAAGATTTCAGGTTGCGGTGGGTGCGTTCTTACGCGTACCTCGGTCAAGCCGGTACAAAAATTCCGCATGTGACGTTTCGCGTGGTATTAACCGTCCGTTTGTACAGCTTTCGTGCCCGCCCGTTGCAGGGAAAGACACGATGACACCGTACATCCGTTGACCGCCCACACTCCTTGTGAAGACGCCCTTGTGCATCGGACGACCGAGTGTTTCGGCTCCGCTGCATGCACGAGTATGACGGGTTCCCATCTGCGCCGTTTTTGCGTCATGTTCTTGTGGCTCACAGATCTTATCTCATATCATTGTCCTTTCCGTTTTTGCAGCTGTCCGTGCTTTTTTGGAGCATATTATCAGGTCCAATATCGTATCTATCGGTCGCGTAACCGCGCTGCCCAATTGTTTAATGCGATCGATTGTCACGATATCGGCATTAAAGTGACGGGTAACTGTGTGGATGAACTGGCCTGTCGTGTGTCAACCGTATCCATAAAGTAAAGGTAACGGCTTGCAGATAAGGTTTCGGATGATTGCAAACCGTTGCATTTTACGCTGTGTTCTTGATGTGGCATGGACGCAGACTCTCTTGAACGTCTGCAATTGCTCAAATGGTAAGGCGTCAAATTGCCACATGGAATAGAGTGAAGACAAAACAATGACCCCCGGGTTGCCGATCCAAAGAGGTGTGAACACACAGGTGTCCATATCTCAATCGGGTGACGTCGCGGTTCCTTTTCGTCAAATTTTCTCAATTAAACCTTGCAAATCTTCTGTCATATAGATTAAATGCAAGGTATGATTGAACGGAGTTATAGAAAGTGGGTTGAAGAGGCCTTGGAAGATCAGGCGGGCGTTGTCCTGCTCGGGCCACGGCAGGTCGGCAAAACGACATTGGCTCAGGACATCGCAGAACGTCGTGACGCGGTCTACCTTGATATGGAACGGAGTGCAGACCGTCAGATATTGGACGAACCGGATTTGTACTTGGATGAACAGGCGGGGCGTCTCGTGGTGATTGATGAAGTTCAACGCGTACCGGACCTGTTCAAGGTCTTGCGCGGGCAAATCGACCGCCGTCGGAGACAGGGACATCGGACGGGACAGTTCCTGCTTTTGGGGTCTGCATCAAACGCGCTCCTGCATCAAAGTGCCGAGTCGTTGGCTGGGCGGGTCCGTTATCATGAGCTGACGCCTTTCATGCTGCATGAGGTTGGCGTGGAGACGCTATCGACCCTCTGGCTGCGGGGCGGTTTCCCCGACAGCTTTCTTGTGAAAACGGATCACGCGAGCCTCACATGGCGGGATGATTTTATTCGCACGTATTTGGAACGTGACATCCCGTCATTCGGATTGCGGATCCCGGCTGAAATGTTGCGTCGGTTCTGGACGATGCTCGCCCATGGACAGGGAGGGCTTTTGAATGCGGTCAAGCTCGCCGGAAACCTTGGGGTTTCCGGACAGAGTGTGGCCCGTTACCTTGATGTGCTCGTTGATCTGATGCTGGTCCGGCGTTTACCGCCCTGGCATGCGAATGCCGGCAAGCGATTGGTGAAATCGCCCAAGATATTTATCCGCGATTCTGGGTTGACTCATGCGCTTCTCGGTATCGAGACACGGGAAGATCTGTTCGGGCATCCGGTCGTTGGTGGAAGCTGGGAAGGGTTTTGTATCGAGACCTTAATGGCCGCGGCACCGCGCAGGACGGAGGCAAGTTTCTATCGCTCATCCTCGGGTGCCGAGATCAATCTGGTATTGAAATTTCCCCGGGATCAAATCTGGGCGATTGAGATCAAGCGTACGACGTCACCAAAAGTGACGCGCGGGTTCCACATCGCGGCTGAAGAGCTGAGGGTGTCTGAGCGGATCCTCGTTTATGCCGATGAGAAGGACGTGCCAGGTCCGGGTGGTGTGCGTGCAATGCCTCTGAGTCGTGCGGTGGAGCGGCTCGCTTCCCCGCGAGCCGCCTGATGCGGATCGATTTCGGATCGGTGCGAAATGACATTTTGAGCGGTCGTGTTTGGGATTTACTGAAATTTAAGGGATTTTGGACCGACACGTTTCCATCCACGCCCTGATCTTTGGTGTGGGTTTGACAATCTTTGGGTTTCTGACGCCGCCACCCTCACTGTCGTCAATATCATGCCAAAAGGATTATCATTTACAGTTTTCTAGCCAAGCGACTTGGATTGAGTGAGAGGCAGGTACAGCGTTCTAATTGAAATGGAACAGGCTGGTTGAGTTAACCGGGTTGAGCGTTTTGCAGCACATGGCGGTAGAATGAGCAACAGCTATGATTTAACAGGGCTTGTTGAGCGTCTTAAGATATTGGAGCCTGAATTCAGAGAATTAGAAGAAAATATGAAACGTTAATGTAAGGCTGTAAAAAAGGCTATAGGCTATAGGATGAAGCAATCCTTACCCATTACGTCTACTGCTGAAGGTTAAAAACTTTGTTTCGGGCGCATACCTGAGGCAGAGGTGGGTCCGAAGCTTACGGGACGTATAGGACCAATATGTTGTCAAATGTCAAAGGTTTTTATGTGACCGACCAAAAAATTTTTGATGGTCTTGAAGCTGCGCTTTCGGTTGAACGGCTGGCGATATATCGAAACGAATGTGGTGGGAATCAAGCAGAAGCCATATGGCTAATACGGTCCTTAGCACTGCCTTCTATGGTCCCCTGCAGACTTTGGAAGTTACACTTCGCAATGCTCTGTCGTGTCGGCTCACTTCCGTATACGGAGAGGAGTGGTATGATAATCGCTGTGCTGGTCTTAATGACAGATGTTACGCATTAGTAAGGCAGGCAAAACGAAGCCTGCATAACTCCGTTCATCCACATGAGGTTGTTGCGTTATTATCTTTTGGTTTCTGGGTCTCTTTGTTGGGCTCGGGAGGGTTATCGATAGCAAAACCAAATCGAAAGCCAATTATGAAATGACGTTTTGGCGGCCGGCTCTCAGATCAGCATTTCCACATGTAACCTGTATTTCACGTAAAGATGCTCACAAGCCGTTATACGAATTGAGAAGACTCATAAACCGGATTGTTCATCATGAACCGCTTTTCAATCGACATCATCAAAAATATTGAATTAATCTTGAGATTAAACCATATATTGTAGTTAGTAGGCAATACAGGAGTGCTTAATGGACAGTTCTAAAGATTCTACTGCATCTTTCTTTGAAGACAATCCTGAAGATATCGCAAAAAACTTAAAAGAGTTTTCAGAATCTGCAAAATTACTCTCTGACAGTAAAGCAAATTTACTCGATAATCATGAGTTATATTGGATAGGAATCTATAAGGGAGAAGTATCGGTTAAATCGAAAAAATTATCTTTGCTCCTAGAAAAATTAGAGAAGCGAAATATTCCACTTGAGGATACAGTTATTCGTTTTGTAGAAAAAAACAAATGCGCCCTCATCCTATAAAATGTTACATGGAAGATTTGGCGATACTTCCGGCCAACCCTACATAGAAGGGTATGTTTAGACCTCGTCTAGGCTGGAAGGGAAATATATCATTTATCTTTGATACAGGCGCGGATAACTCGGTATTGATGCCCACAGACGCGAATAGGATGAAAATTGATTATAGACAGTTAGGTAATGGCGATTTAGTCGTTAATTATTCTGATCGAAATCCCGATATCTGAGACCTGAAGACCCGAAAAATTTTCAAGATTCAGTTCTAAGATTTTTCTTTAAACATAAAAGGTTCAAGAGCCTTTTCGCTGACATTCCAAGGCAACACTTTTTTGATCCTCGCTATTTGGAACTGGATCACAATGTCCCGCGCAGTAATGGTGGCATCAACTATGTCACCAACCGGATCTTGCTTTGCGATCTGTGCAACAAGTTGAAGAGCAATATCTACACGCTGTCCGGGCGGCGTAGGGAGAACATCAAGAGAGGATATATGCGATGACCAAAACCGACAAAACCATTGTCCCCATCGTCAAGATCGCCCACAAAGATTACCAACCCAACAAGGCCGAACTGCAAGCGGATGCGCGGCTTGATGCCACATTTGAAGAGGTCGTTGATGTGCTGGTCCGTCGAAGGAAATCAAGCGGTCAAAAAGGCTGGAGTGAGGGGGCGGGATTTCGGCACTTCCCTACATAATTCCCATAACATAACCCACTATTTTCGGTGGGATGGGATACTAGAGATCAAAATCGAAATAGCTGAAAATCAATGGTTTCTGGCACACGGCGGGCTAGGAACATACCGTATATGGTGGCGTTGGGAATAGCAGCCATGATTACTATTTCCATAGCGCGGAAGTGGCAACCTGTTGTCAGCACATCGTCACAAATCACAATCCGATCCTGCGCTGCAGATACCATACATTGTTGTATTTCATACAGTGCGACCAGGGCAGCGGGTTCAGGCCGTGTGTCTGTTTCATGTGCCGCTACTGTGTTGCGTGTTTGTTTAACCATTTCCCGAACATCAAGGTGGTAGCCACGATTCTGATAAAACAGCTTACTGAGGGTACCAAGCATGACCATCATCCGATCATCGTACAAAGGGTTTGCTCGTGCTTTCGATGGCGGTACTGGCACAAAGGTGTAAGATCTTAGGTCAGCGTTTCCAAACGCGTTGTAGAGTGCATTCGCCGCTATCTTGATATTGCGAAGTTTGTGCCGCCATTCTGACCGATCCTTTCGCTCCAACGGTTTCTTGAAATTTATGATCAGGTTGTTTGTCGCGCTGTGTGAAAAACCCTTGCGAGCGTTGTATTCGCCGAGGAACACGCACATGTCCTCAGTATTCAAGTGGTGGTGATCGCCTCTTGAGAGATCATCAATCCTAGTGAACCGCTGTGGGAACAAGGTGGCGTCTGATGTCATCATATTCTTTCACGCGAATGGCTCCGCGTTCTGCAAATTTGCGCGGCCACGTCAGCTTTGGGTTGTTAAAGCAGTTATCCAGAATGAACAGTTTCCTACCCTGCTTCAGGGCCGCACTAGCTTGAACCAAAGTTCCTGATGTTTCGCCCGCCTCAATAATTACCGTTGCGTCTGTAAGCGCAGACATGGTTACGTTGCGAGCAGGAAAGAAATGTCGGTTCGTGACAGGGTTTGGTGCTTTTTCATATCGTTTTACCGGAACTTGGCTAATCAACAGATGTGCGTCGGCAATCTTTGTTTGGAGCGCTGCATTCTCTTTAGGATATGACCGGCTGAGAGGAGTTCCCAAGACAGCAATAGTGCGCCCCCCTTCATCTAGAGTGGTTCTGTGAGCAGTCGCATCAATACCCTTTGCCAAACCTGAGATAATAGTGAAATCATCTTCCAGCAGCGAACGGACGAGGCGACGGGTCCGCCTAACACCGTCATCAGACGGATTCCGTGTCCCTACAATCGCCATCGAACGCGGTGAGTTCACAAGTTCCCACCAGCCTTGATAGTACAATAGTTCAACCGGATGATCGGCGTCGCGAAGTCGGACAGGATACTCTCCGGCCCCATGAACTCTTACGCCGTAGTTGTGTACGCCAACCTCTTTCAGACGGCGGTGTACGATGTTGGCATTTTCAGTCGCTATTCTATGATCGACAAAATCCGACGGCAATGCGCCCGGTGTGGATGCAAACCTCGCAGCGATCTTCTTAAAGCTCGCACTGTTTTCCTCCCACAGCGTTTCATATGCGCCTAACTCCATAAAGGGAGAGACTGCGCGGTCAACGAAATCTAAATCTGCAAAGTCGAATTGTTTCACAGGACCCTCCTCCCGGAAGCCGACACATAAGGTGAATGTTTCATGACTATTCAGCACCTGACATACACAACACTTAGAGCACGGCCAGAATTTGGTGTCCGTTCGCGTTGAATCTGGTACACTTGACGAAGAATCTGACGAACTTGACTAAGCTTTGGGGTGAAGCGCCTCGGTTCTCTGTTGGTCAAAGATGCGTCAGTTATCCTCTTTTGTTGAGTGGTTTTGATGTTGAGAAGGCCGAAGACCTCGGGCGAGGATAAGCGAGCCAATCTTAATGTGCAAGCGTGAGTTGCGGCGGTGAAGAAATTTGAAATCTTCCCTTCTGCGCTCAGAGGCGATAAGATTCCGAAAAAATCAGAAAAATAGGTAGGGTAATAGTTCCCTTCGCGTATGAACGCACCGGATCCTATAGGGCACCGCCAACCTGTTCATGCCCTGTTCATGCTCTGTGCGCCCCTGGAGGGTTGGCGGCCTGTTGACGTGACGGATCGTCGGACCCGACAGGACTTTGCCGCGATCTTGCGGGACTGGGCAGGGATTGAGCGGATGTTCATTTCCCCGGCAAGACCCTTGTTCTCGTCATGGATAATCTCAACACCCATAAGCTCTC
>JAPORU010000203.1 GCA_026710045.1 Aestuariivita sp.
CGGAAGGGCCCACAGGTTCCTGGGACAGAGCGGTGCGCCGGTCGCGCCTCTTGCGAGCAACATCACCATGCGTCGGTTTATCCTCGGTTGGAAGACGCTGGGCTATGCCCGGCGCTTTCGCACGGCGGTCACTCTGTGATTGTCAATGACGCCGATGACTGTGTTGTCCTCGGCAAGGCGGTCGATGGGATCCGGGACAGCGGATATGCGGACGGCGGTCACGTCGATGATGACACAACGCAAACGGACGATGAACGATCACAAGACCCGGTGCGTGCGCTGTCCGGTCCGTCCGGTCCGACCAATACAGCGGCGATTGATGCGCACACGACACAGCGGCTGCGACAGGGACTCGGTCGAAAGCACAAGGTGAAGTCGGGGACGCCTGTGCACGTCTCAAACACGCGGCTGTGGGACACCGACGGCCTCATACAGCGTGCGCCGACGACAAAGAGCGTTGCGTGGGCGACGTCATGACATCCCATGGGACAGCCGGATGCGGGACATCCGTCGGACGATCCGCCTCTCCGGTTTGATGAGCGGGGGCGAGGAAACCCGCGACAGGCAACGGCGCCTCCCTCCGACTCTACAAAATTTCGCGGAGAATGGCCACATTCGAGGATTTTCTCGATCGGGCGGACTTTTTGAATAAACGAAAGTTACCTGCTAAAAGGTATATCACAAAATTGCTATAGACATTATGTGGACGTATCGGTGTTATAGTACAAAAATGAACCCAACCTATGGACAGCCTGGTATTCTAAACAGTCTTACGAAGTGCGTGCCAAACACGATGCCGCTTTTCAATTTTTAGAAGCGAACGTGGAGTGGAGTGAGCCGCAATATAAAAGACTACGGAACTACGACGGACTTGGAGAAGTAAGGTTGCAAGGAAAGGTTGCTTGGCGAGTCTTTGGTTTTCGACGTACAGAGGACAATATCCGCGAGTTTATTGTGCTGGCTGTCGGAAATCACAAACAGCAAGTGTATCGTCCCAAAAATGTATTGAAAACGGCCACGAGACGCATGAAAGAGGTTCAGAATGATCCAAAAAAAGCTGAATACTGCGAAAGACCTGAAAGCGATTGAGAGGCTTACAATATCTGACTACCGGGACGCCTATCTCGAAGCACAGGTTCGTACTTGGATTGCCTATCAGATCCGGGCTCTTCGAAAGAAAGCTCGTTTGAGTCAGACCGAAATGGCAGAGCGCTTGCGTAAGCCCCAGAGCGTTGTTTCGAGGCTGGAGGACGAAAATTACGGCCGGCTCTCGGTCACGACACTTCTTGACGTTGCCAAGGCAATGGATGTTAGTCTGCTCATACAATTCGTTTCCTATCCAGATTTCTTGGACAGAACACAAGATAAATCCGAGCGTGCCATGCAGCCTGATACCATTCACGAAAGTGCTGAAATCCTCAGGCGTCGTGAAACAACGCTTTTATACCAACAGAAAGGCTGGCCGGATAGATCCCCAAAAAATACCAAAAGTGCTTTGAAAGCTAGGGAAGCACACACTCAAAATCTGTCCCCAAATCCAGTCTTATCTTCTCGACCTTTACATTCCTTACAACAACTGGGTGAGGTTCAATGAAACTACTGTCGATTGAAATGAGTCAGATAACTGCACTTTTTCATGTTACCCGCGCTGAAGGGCAGACATACCTGCCATATTTTGCTCGAGATTTGACAGAGCGCTACGCATTTGCTGACGCACCAAAATCATACGCGGACTTAAATGCGGAGCGTATTGATTTCAAACATGGTCTGTTTCAAGGAAGCGCCATTGAGAGCCTTGAGATTTATAATGACGGCGTTGTTGTAAAATCTCGTTCAGACAGTGATCGGATTGACGCGTTCCTTGCTGATCTGGTTCAATGGACTAAAGATGAAATTGGCTTGTCGTTGGTGATGAACCGGACAGTAAATCGTATGTACGATAGTCAATTGATTGTCGAAGCAGATCCAAAAATCATTGAACCGCTATCGGCATCAACAGATCTCGCATCTCAAGTTCAATCAATGATTTCAGAAAATACTGGTTTGGACACGGAATACCATTTTTCCGGATTTACACTCGCTCCGGATCTCGTTCAGTTGTCGAGCCTAAGGCCATCGGTTTTTCGAATTGAACGACGGTTCGCTGCCGAGTTTCAACTGAACCAATTCGTCTGCACCGCACCCCTTCGTACCCAGCAACATATCCATCTTCTAGAGAGCTTGGAACGTCAATCAGCAAATGACAATGAAAAAAATTCCCGTCAGAACAAAAAACAGATTTATACGAAAACGGGATTTGGAGCGTGAAGCACGTGCCCAGAGCGGTGGGACGGGATTGAAGCAAACCCGATCACGTCAATGACACTGTCAAGACGTCTCCTTTGACCCTTTATCATTGGCCTCTTCATGAAGATTCAAGAGCGCTTCCTCAAGATCGGTCTCAAGATCCCGTGCACGGGCGACATAAGCGGCGTTTTCGCTTGAAGGAATGTCTGGGTCCCAGAGTTGCGCAAGCTCACGTAAAGCGTGCCGATCATGTTTGAAGAAGGTCCGCTCCGCACGTGCCGCATCGTAGTCATTCAGCCCGATACTCTCCAAGACATAACGCCCGGCTCGTAGCGAACTATCAAAGACTTCACGGACGATATCGTCCGCCCCAACTCGAAAAAGATGATAGACATGATTGCGATCATAGGCACGCGCAACGATATGAATATCAGGACGCTGACGTCGTGCGTAACGGACCAACTTTAGAGCGGCGACCGGGTCATCGAGTGCCACCACAAGAACCTTGGCCTTGCTCAATCCCGCGGCCTTGAGCAATTCCGGCCGTGTTGGATCCCCCAAGTAACCCTTGAAGCCAAAACGCCTCATAAGCTGTATGGACTTCATGTCATGATCCAATACAACAGTCTTGATTCCACTGGCTTGGACAATACGATTGACAATTTGACCAAATCGGCCAATTCCAGCAATGATCACTGTCCCCTCATCATCGATTTCATCGGCCTCATGCACAGGCGATTCACTCCAAAACCTGCGCGACAGAAAATCATACAGAATAAAAAACAGAGGAGTCATCAACATTGATAAGGCGATGATCAACAGTACTTTCGCAGCCAATGCTTCTGGAATCACATTCTGCTGCAACGAAAACGAAATCAGAACAAATCCAAATTCCCCTGCTTGTGCCAAACCGAGGGTAAAGAGCCATCGATCGCGTCTGGTGAGTCCAAAGGCCTTTGCCAATACATAAAGCACCAGACCTTTCGAAAACATAACCAATAAGGCCAGTCCGATCAGATCACCGGGATTTTCGAGGAATGATCGATAATCAATACCTGCACCGACCGTGATAAAGAACAATCCCAGCAAAATACCCTTGAAGGGTTCAAGATCACTCTCGAGTTCATGCCGAAACTCAGAGTTCGCAAGAACAACACCTGCAAGAAAAGCTCCCAGTGCCGGTGACAACCCAACTAACATCATCAGAAATGAAATTCCGACGACGATCAAAAGAGCCAGAGCCGTATACATTTCCCGCAAGCGCGCGGCATGAATAAATCGAAACACTGGCCGTGTGAGATAAATCCCAGCCAAAATGACCGCCGCGAAGACGCCGAGTGTTACCAACGTGACGCCCCAACCCGGCAAACCCTCAACCAAAGAAAAAGTAGCTGAGTGGGCATCATCCCCATGACCGTGATACGCACTATCTCCCAAACGAACGATTGAGCCATCATTCGCAATCTGGGCCGGTAACCCCACAGCCAGGAGCGGCAAAATGGCCAAGATAGGAATGACCGCGATGTCTTGTGTCAAGAGAACAGAAAATGCGGACCGACCTCCACGAGTCTGCATCAATCCCTTCTCAGAGAGCGTTTGCAAGACAATGGCGGTCGAAGACAAGGTGAGCGCGAGCCCGATCGCCAAAGACTCCGGCCATGTTCGCCCCATTGCCAAAGCGGCAACGGTCAAGAGAAAAGTTGTAAAGACAACCTGCAAACCACCAAGTCCAACCAACCGATGGCGCATATCCCAGAGAACACGGGGTTCGAGCTCCAAGCCAATGAGGAACAGCATCATGACCACGCCGAATTCGGCGACATGACGCACATCCTCGGCTTCCGCCCCGACGAGTCCCAATACCGGCCCAATAATGATCCCGGCGGTGATGTATCCAAGAACAGATCCCAGTCCCAACCTTGCAGCAATCGGAACCGCAATAACGGCGGCTGCCAAATAGATTGAAGCCTGAAAGAGTATGCTATCCATTGCTCTCAGAATGGCCTTAAAAACTCGGCGTCATCACCGCCCCAAAGAAGATACAGCCGTTCAGAAATCGTCCGAAGATGGTCCGTCACAGCTTCAAATGCAAAAAGACTCCCAGCACTTATCTTCCAGAAAAGCCAACATCACAACACGACACACCATCACGGAACAGAATATACGTCCCTATCGGAGTAAACGTCGCGTTGAACGAAAAGCGAATCCACCGAAATCCAAAACCCGAAAGACACCATCGCAGGCGAACGATTCTATCGATGTCGCACGACAAACGTAAAGAGGACATGGACATCCCCTCACAATACATCAATCGAGTGCATCAGACATATTGGACGCCACGTCATCGTTCTCTCCATCAGAAACATCGTCAAATGTTGCAGCGACAAGTGCGGCAGCCGCTTCCGCCTCAATGCGTCGCGCCTCAATGACAACATTATCACGCTCTTGAGCAATTCTTCGATGGCGTTGTGTTGCGCCGCCCGTTCCGGCCGGAATCAATCGACCAACAATGACACTTTCCTTCAATCCCACCAACTTATCTGACTTTCCTTGTACAGCGGCCTCGGTCAATACCCGGGTCGTTTCCTGAAACGACGCGGCGGAAATAAAGCTTCGTGTTTGTAAAGAAGCCTTTGTAATTCCGAGCAGAACCTGCTGACCGTGCGCCTCCCTTTTATGATCGTCTTCATCCAGAGAGGCATTCGCATCACGAATTTTGGCATTCGCTGCATCCAAGACCTCTCGATCAACCTGTTCGCCTCGCAGAAGAGTCGTATCGCCGCTGTCAGTGATTTCCCACTTCTGCAACATCTGACGCACGATTACTTCAATGTGCTTATCATTGATTTTCACACCTTGAAGTCGATACACTTCCTGAACTTCATTGATCAAGTAATTGGCAAGTGCTTCCACGCCAAAAATAGACAAGATATCTTTCGGATGAGGATTACCGTCCATGATGTAATCACCCTTTTGGACAAAGTCACCCTCTTGGATCGGAATATGTTTCCCCTTTGGCAGGAAGTAATCCTTTAGTTCCTCGTCTTCCGGTAGCGACTCCAGTTCAATCTCAATCTCCTCAATACGGCTCTTATCGTTCTTTGTTCGTCGTGATTTCGAACTTAACTCCTCCAATTCATTTTTCAGAACGAGTCTCTTAGGTTCAATCGAAATCTTGAGCTTATTCTTGTAGTCCTTCGCAAATCGGACGTAACCATCGATTTCAGAGATGACTGCATCGTCCGCTTTGCGGCCACGTACTTCAAAAATATTGACGACACGTTGCAAACCACCGGTGATATCTTTGGTCTGTGTTCCTTCACGTGGAATACGAGCCAACACGTCGCCGGCCTTTACCTTCTGCCCATCCTCGATCGCAATAATGGCGTTCACCGACATCGGGTACGCTTCCGGTCGTCCATCCTTCTTCAGAAGTGGCCGACCCGATCGACCCAACAGAGAAATTTCGGGCTTCAGATTGCTGTCCTTCGAGTCGGCCCGCCAGTCAACCACGATCTTCTGTGTCATCCCCGTTGCTCCATCCTTTTCTTGAACGGAAATACCGGGAATTAAGTCATGATGTTTCACCAGACCATCGGACTCAGCGATGATCTGCAAATTATAGGGATCCCACTCGAAAAGCTTATCACCCCTTTCGACCTTTTGACCATCCTTGACAAAGATTTTTGACCCATAATCAACTTTATGAGACGCGCGAATGACATTCTTGTCACCCTTTATGACCATTTTCATATTGCGACCGACAACAAGTACATCGCCACTTTCATTCTTCAATGTCTGGGCATTTTCAAAGCTGATCTTGCCGTTCTGATTCGCCTCCAGGAATGACTTTTGACCACCTTGGGCAACACCCCCGATATGAAACGTCCGCAATGTCAACTGTGTTCCCGGCTCACCAATGGATTGGGCCGCAATAATTCCAACCGCTTCGCCAATATTCACCAACGTCCCACGCGCCAAATCCCGTCCATAACATAGAGCACAGACGCCGTCCTTCGCCTCACACGTGAGCGGCGAACGGATACGCGCGGACTGCACATCAACGTCATCAATAAGGTCAGCCATCTTTTCATCAATAACCTCCCCTGTTGTAACAATCACTTCATTCGTATTCGGATTCAGAATATCCTCGGCGGCAACACGTCCCAATACACGCTCTGAGAGTGGCGCAACGACAACACCATCACTGATTGCCGGCTCCGCTGTGATACCTTGGTCCGTCCCGCAATCATGAATGCGTACAATGCAATCTTGGGCTCCATCGACGAGACGTCGGGTCAGATACCCGGAATTAGCCGTCTTCATTGCCGTATCGGTCAGACCTTTACGGGCTCCGTGCGTGGAGTTAAAATATTCCAGAACCGTCAGCCCTTCCTTGAAGTTGGAAATAATCGGGGTTTCAATAATATCGCCATTCGGTTTGGCCATCAAACCACGCATTCCACCCAACTGTTTCATCTGGGTAACCGACCCACGTGCTCCCGAATGGGCCATCATATAGAGTGAATTCGGTTCCTGTTCGAGGACCTTGTCGTCTTTCTGTTCACCAGAAATGGATTCCATCATGGCGTCCGTTACACGATCCGTGCATTTCGACCAGGCATCGACAACTTTGTTGTACTTCTCACCCTGGGTAATGAGCCCATCCATATATTGTTGCTCAAATCCCTTGACTTGATCACGTGTCTCATCGACAATTGTCCACTTGCTATCGGGAATGAGAATATCATCTTTGCCGATTGATATGCCCGCACGCTGGGCTTCGCGAAATCCCATAGCCATAATCTGGTCGCAGAAAATAACACTCTCCTTTTGACCACAGTACCGATGCACAGCGTCAATGATCTCCTGCACTTCTTTCTTACGCAACAGTCGATTGACGAGATCGAATGGAGCCTTTGAATTCAAGGGAAGAATGGATCCCAAGAGAGCCCGACCGGGTGTTGTCTGATAACGAGTCTCCCACGAATTGCCTTCATCATCAACTTGTCGAATTCGGGCCGTTATCTTTGCATGCAAATGAACCTCACCCGCATCAAGAGCATGTTGCACTTCGTCGATTGAGGCAAAAGCCTTGCCCTCTCCAACCATGCCTGGACGTTCCAGCGACGTGTAATAGAGACCAAGAATCATATCTTGAGAGGGAACAATAATGGGGGCACCATTGGCCGGAGAGAGCACATTATTAGTGGACATCATCAAAACCCGCGCCTCAAGTTGAGCTTCAAGGCTCAAGGGCACATGTACCGCCATCTGATCACCATCAAAGTCGGCATTGAAGGCCGAACAAACCAATGGATGCAATTGAATAGCCTTGCCTTCGATCAGGACCGGTTCAAACGCCTGAATACCAAGTCGGTGAAGCGTTGGCGCTCGGTTCAATAATACGGGGTGTTCACGAATAACCTCGTCGAGAATGTCCCATACCTCAGGTCGTTCCTTTTCAACCAAGCGGCGCGCTTGCTTGACCGTCGTCGACAAACCCTTGGCCTCAAGACGCGAGAAAATAAATGGCTTAAACAATTCAAGCGCCATTTTCTTCGGCAAACCGCATTGGTGCAGCTTTAACTCGGGACCTGTCACAATCACCGACCGTCCCGAAAAATCCACGCGCTTACCAAGCAGATTCTGACGAAAACGGCCCTGTTTGCCCTTAAGCATATCAGCCAGCGACTTCAGCGGCCGCTTGTTATTTCCGGTAATGACCCGACCTCTCCGTCCATTATCGAGAAGTGCGTCGACCGACTCTTGAAGCATTCGCTTTTCGTTTCGTACAATGATATCGGGTGCGTCCAATTCGATCAATCGCTTCAAGCGATTGTTTCGGTTGATGACTCGACGGTAGAGATCATTCAGGTCTGAGGTTGCAAAACGCCCTCCATCCAGCGGGATGAGAGGACGCAAATCGGGCGGAATCACCGGTATCACTGTCATAATCATCCACTCCGGACGATTCCCCGAGTCAATAAAACTCTCGATAACTTTCAATCGATCGGTAATTTTCTTAATCTTTGGCGCACTGGTTTCAGCCCTTTGCTCGTCACGGAGCCGTTCGGCCTCAGCCTCCAGACTGACATTGGACAACATATCGCGAATCGCTTCCGCCCCGATACTGGCCTTGAAGGCATCCATACCGTAGATATCCTGCGCGTCGAGATACTCCTCCTCCGTGAGCATCTGACCATAATCCAACTCGGTAATTCCGGGCTCCGTAACCACGTAGTGCTCAAAATAAAGCACGCCCTCCAGATCCCGAAGCTTCATGTCAAGCATCAGTCCGATGATGCTCTTAAAGCGCGATTTTAGAAACCAGATGTGCGCAACTGGAGCGGCCAGTTCGATATGACCCATTCGCTCTCTGCGTACCTTGGTCTGGGTAACCTCGACACCGCATTTCTCGCAAATCAGATTCTTGTATTTCATCCGCTTATATTTGCCGCACAGACATTCATAATCCTTGATCGGACCAAAAATCTTTGCGCAAAAAAGCCCATCGCGCTCAGGTTTGAACGTGCGATAATTGATTGTTTCGGGTTTTTTTATCTCACCGTACGACCAACTCAGCATTCGCTCGGGACTTGCCAAAGAAATTCGGATCTCATCAAACATCTTTGGCGAGTTTGCTGCATTAAACGGATTATTTCTAAGCTGCTGGTTCACGTCTTTACATCCCTATTCTATCGAGGTGATCCGGAAACATCGCCATCAGATCATCCGTCAGGCACCTCTCGCTTGCGTATTGCGGCCGAACTTACATGTCGACCAAATTGTCATCCTCGGACTCCAAGAGTTCCATATTCAGGCCCAAACCTCGAACTTCCTTCACGAGAACATTGAAGCTCTCTGGCACACCCGCCTCAAAATTATCATCACCTCGTACAATTGAGGCATAAACCTTCGTACGCCCGGCAACATCATCTGACTTGACCGTCAGCATTTCCTGCAACGTGTAGGCCGCCCCGTAAGCCTCAAGCGCCCAAACTTCCATCTCCCCAAACCTTTGACCCCCGAACTGCGCCTTTCCACCGAGGGGTTGCTGCGTAACGAGGGAATAGGGTCCGGTTGATCTTGCGTGAATTTTGTCGTCGACCAAATGATGAAGCTTGAGCAGATATTTGATTCCGACCGTAACCGGGCGTGCGAACTTTTCGCCGGTACGACCATCATAAAGCACAGACTGCCCCGATTCGGAAAATCCGGCCCGCTTGAGGGCATCATTCACATCGGCTTCCTTTGCACCGTCGAACACGGGTGTTGCAATTGGTACGCCATTCGTCACGTGACTCGCGGCTTCAATCAATTGTTCCTCGTTCAAATTCGTAAAACCTTCCCGAAAAGCATCCTCGCCGTAAGCGAGCCGAAGAGCATCCTTGACGGAATCCAGATCGCCAGAGTGCCTGTATTCGCGCAGGGCCTGGTCGATATTAACGCCCAGTCCGCGTGCCGCCCAACCCATATGAGTTTCGAGAATCTGCCCCACATTCATCCGCGACGGCACCCCAAGAGGATTCAGACAAATATCGACCGGGGTTCCATCTTCAAGAAACGGCATATCCTCCATCGGTACGACTTTCGAGACAACACCCTTGTTACCGTGACGGCCTGCCATTTTGTCACCGGGTTGAAGCTTACGCTTCACAGCGACAAAAACCTTGACCATCTTCATGACCCCAGGCTGTAAGTCATCCCCCCGTCGCACCTTGGCAACTTTATCATCAAAACGATCTTCAAGGCCCTTCTTCTGTGACTCGTACTCCTTCTGTAACGCCTCAATAACCCGTACATCCGTTTCACTTTTGAGCGCAATGTGCCACCACTTCCGGCGCGGAACCAGCCCAAGGAACTCCTTGTCGACCTCGGCCCTCCCTTTCAAGTCACCACTTCTTTCGACTTTAGCGACCTTCTTACCGAGAAGCAGAGTCTCCAGGCGGGCGTAGATATTCCGATCCAAGATTGCGATCTCATCATCGCGGTCCCGAGAGAGGCTTTCGATCTCCTCACGTTCAATCTGCAATCCACGTTCATCTTTTTCGATACCATACCGATTAAAGACACGCACCTCCACAACGGTCCCGAAATCACCGGGTTTGACGCGCAACGATGTATCACGGACATCCGAGGCTTTCTCACCAAAAATAGCGCGCAGGAGCTTCTCCTCAGGCGTCATAGGACTCTCGCCCTTCGGTGTTATCTTTCCAACAAGAATATCCCCGGGTTCGACATCGGCTCCGATGTAAACGACACCCGACTCATCGAGATTACGCAGAGCCTCTTCCCCGACATTCGGAATGTCACGGGTTATTTCCTCCGGCCCCAGCTTGGTATCACGAGCAGCGACTTCGAATTCCTTGATGTGGATCGACGTAAACACATCATCCCGCGCAATCCGTTCCGAAATGAGAATAGAGTCTTCGTAATTGTACCCGTTCCAAGGCATGAATGCGACTACGATATTCTTTCCTAGCGCAAGTTCACCGAGATCCGTTGAAGGTCCGTCTGCAATCACCTCGCCCTTTTCTACAGTCTGTCCCACTTGCACCAAGGGCCGCTGATTAATACAGGTGTTCTGATTGGACCGTTGAAACTTTCGCATCCGATAAATATCAACACCGGCATCTCCCATCTCAACATCTTCCGTAGCCCGGACAACGATCCTCTGTGCGTCAACCTGGTCAATTATTCCACCACGATGCGCTTGCACTGCCGCTCCCGAGTCGATTGCGACCTTCCCTTCAATACCGGTACCGACCAATGGAACCTCCGCCTGCAAGAGCGGCACCGCCTGTCTTTGCATGTTTGATCCCATCAACGCCCGGTTGGCATCGTCGTTCTCCAAAAAGGGGATCAGTGATGCTGCAACGGACACAAGCTGCTTCGGGCTCACATCAATCAGATCAACTTGATCCGCCGGCGCCAACGTATAGTCGCCCGCCTTCCGGGTATTGACCAGCTCATTCTTGAAATTCCCCTTTTCGTCGAGCGACGCATTCGCCTGGGCGACCGTATGCCGCATTTCATCGGTTGCCGACATATACTGCACATCATCGGTAACGTGCCGATTTTTAACCTTTCGATAGGGGGTTTCAATAAAACCGTACTTATTGACGCGCGCATAACTCGCCAAGGAATTATTATGACCAATATTCAAACCTTCGGGGGTTTCGATGGGACACATACGGCCATAATGTGTCGGATGTACATCGCGTACCTCAAAGTTGAATTTCGCACTCTTCTTGAGAAGACCTCCTGGTCCGAGTGCTGTCAAACGCCGCTTATGGGTTACCTCGGAAAGTGGATTTGTCTGATCCATATATTGACTAAATTGAGAAGAGCCGAAAAACTCCCGAACCACCGCTGCCACGGGTTTCGAATTGATCAAGTCTTGTGGCATAACCGTGTCAATTTCTATGGACGACATCCGTTCCCGAATGGCCCGCTCCATTCTCAGGAGACCCAATCGATACTGGTTCTCCATCAATTCGCCAACAGAACGTACACGACGGTTTCCAAGATGATCGATATCATCAACCTCACCACGACCATCACGCAACTCCACGAGGCCCCTGATACAGGCCAAGATATCTTCTATCCGCAGCGTGCGATTGCTGTCCTCGACATCAAAATTGAAGCGCATATTCATTTTGACACGCCCGACGACACTCAGGTCGTAACGTTCACTGTCGGTAAACATTGATGAAAACAAATCTGAGGCGGCATCAATCGTTGGCGGCTCGCCCGGGCGCAGGACTCGATAAATGTCAAGCAACGCCATGTCCTGATTCATGTTCTTGTCAACATCCACCATCGTGTTTCGAATGTAGGGACCCACATTCACATAGTCGATGTCGAGCACGGGGATGTCCGTGACACCGGCCTCAATTAAATCAAAGACCGTCCCTCCGCTTAACCGACCGGCTTTATCATACTCCAACGTGAGTTCGTCACCCGCCTCGACGTAAATTTCACCGGTTTTCTCGTTGATGATATCTTTTGCCGCAAATTTCCCCCCGATCGTCTCAAGCGGCACCAGAAGGTGCGTGATCTTCCCGTCATCAATCCATTTTTTAACCGTGCGCGGCGTAATCTTCTCACCCGACTTCGCAATCACCTTTCCTGATTTTGCATCGACGAGATCATGGTTCGGTCGTACACCCCGGACACGCTCCGGGAAAAATTCGGTAACCCAACCCTTGTTCTTCTTCAATTTGAAATTGACCGTATCATAATAGGCATCCATGATCGCCTCTTGATCCATGCCAAGGGCGTAAAGCAACGTCGTGACCGGTAATTTTCTGCGACGATCAATCAGGGTATAGACATGATCCTTTGCATCAAACTCAAAGTCTAGCCACGAACCGCGATTTGGAATAATGCGGCACGCAAACAGATACTTTCCGGACCTATGTTTCTTCCCGTTATCATGGTAGAAAAACACGCCCGGTGAACGGTGAACGAGAGAGACAACAACACGCTCCGTTCCATTGATGATAAAGGTTCCATTCTTTGTCATTAATGGGATATCACCCATATAGACATCCTGTTCCTTTATGCCCCGGATCGAACGACTCTCGGTCTCTTCATCAACGTCAAACACACACAAGCGCAACTTCACCTTGAGAGGTGCACTGTATGTCAGGCCTCGTTGCTGGCATTCCTCCACGTCAAACTTCGGATTATCAAACTCGTACGACATGAAATCCAGCTGAGCGATTTCATTGTAATCCTTAATCGGAAAAACGGACTGGAAGACGCCCATAATTCCTTCACCGTCATTGGGCGTATCACCATCGCCGGACTTGAGAAAAATATTATAGGAACTGAGTTGCACCTCATTGAGGTTTGGCATGTCCAAAACTTCACGGATTTTTCCGTAGTATTTTCGAAGACGCTTTTGTCCAAGAACAGATTGTGACATAAATACGGCCACCTTATTGGTTGTCTGATTGACAAACGCTGATGGGGCGGCAGCGTTTCGGCAACGAAAAAGGATGTGCTCGGACCCATGCTTGCCTGTCGACCCACTGACAGGCTCCCGATCAAGACTCACACATCCGCAGGCGAGTTCCGCTGAACGGAGATGTCGCCGGGACAGGCTTTGCGGGCACGATTCCGCTGGCCTGTCAATCGCCGACAGACTCACAAGGGAACACGAACAGCCCGCTCACTTTTAAGTAATTGTTTAGGCGAGTTCGACTTCAGCCCCGGCTGCCTCAAGCTTCGATTTGATTTCTTCCGCTTCCGCTTTCTCGACGCTATCCTTAATTTTGCCGCCAGCCTCGACAAGGTCCTTCGCGTCTTTCAGACCAAGACCCGTGATCGTGCGTACCTCCTTGATCACATTGATCTTGGACTGTCCGGCGTTCTTCAAGATAACATCAAAATGGGATTTCTCCTCCTCAGCTTCCGCACCTATCGCACCGTCCGACGGGCCTGCCACCATCACGGCTCCACTTGCCGCCGGCTCAATACCGTATTCATCCTTGAGGATCGACTTCAATTCTTGAGCTTCAAGGAGGGTCAATCCCACTATCTCTTCTGCCATTTTCTTGAGATCAGCCATGTTTTACTCTTCCTATAGTTTGTGTTTGATTCATTTTCGACGTCGGCGACGCCATCAAAAAATTCCTAAGCACCTACGCGGCGGCCCTTTCTTCAATTGCTGACAGGATGGCTGCAAGATTTGATCCCGGCGCTGCCAACGCACCCGCCAAGTTTGCAGCGGGCGCGCCGATACACGCCACAACCGAGGCAATAAGTTCGTCACGCGAGGGCAGTGCCGACACAGCCTTGACGCCGGCCCGATCAAGAACCTGGCCGCCCATAGCGCCGCCCAGTATTTGAAAATTCGCTTTGTCCTTGGCAAAATCCTCAGCAACCCTGGCGGCGGCTACCGGATCCTGGGAGTAAGTCAGTGCGGTCATGCCGATCATGAGATCAGCAATTCCAGCACTTGCACTTCCTTCGAGTGCACGCCGCGCCAAACGGTTCTTAGCGACCCGCACACCCCCTTCGACCGCTCGAGCCCGCGTACGCAAATCTTGCATTTCCGCAACCGTCAATCCGGCGTAGGTGGCCACCACAACAATTCCAGAGGTGTCAAAAATCTGACGGAGTTCTCCAACTATCTTTTCTTTTTGAGTTCTGTCCACTCGATCGCTCCAAAGTGAAGGGCATGAGCCCAATCCTTCATCTGAACGAAACTAAGGGGCGCCATCTCTCATCCGCCTTACGACACCCGAGAGGCGAGACCGCTTAGAATTCAAAGATAAAGACGTTTTTCTTCCTGAAACAGAAAATAGAAAAAAGCGCACGACGAATCGCACGCTTTTCAGCGATAATCAATGTAAAGTCGATGTTCTGAAAAAGCAAGACCCAAATTAAACCAAAATAACATTTTTGACTTTATTCTGGGCGTTTGCCTGCTGCCGTGCTATCCATATGCATTCCAAAACGGATAACGTCCATCGCAGCAGCACCCACTTTACTCAATAATTGTATATCATGGCTTGTCACCCACGGTGTAGGCGTTTGGATTCCTACGGCATTGGAGGATCTCAGGTGACAGAAATCTGCCGATTCCACCGGCTTTGAACAGATCATTTGTACGCTACACGTCAGCTTGAAGCGCAGCGTAAATTGGAGTGTGAACTGTAATCTGACAAATAAAACCGCACTCTCGGCCCTCACGCACAACGAACAGTGATAATCTCACTGCCGGCACCAGTGACCATGACAGTAACACGGCTCAACATCGGCTCCATAATGGTTCCACATTCACGGAAAACAGTTCCCAAACTGAGATAGATTATATGTCAACGACATAAAATAACCGCGATTTCCTCAAAAAAATGTCCGCACCGGTAAGGTTATGTGTGCGCGTTAATTACAACCCTTGGAGTTTATCGTTGAAGACGTTCCGTCACAAGGGCATCCCCAGATCAAACCGAAGGGACTCGGCCCGAGACTGTGCGAATAAGTTCTCACGCCGATCCGATTCAAAGAACACACAAATACAGGAATTTGAAAACCGTACGCCTTAACGACCCAGACCGTTCAACTATCGCAAATCCTGCATGTCGCGTGACTCAATCGGCAGAGCAGAGCCGACAATTCACGCCGGCACAGCGTCAAAAGAGCGTTTGGTGTAAGCCCGTGTATCTGAGATCAACGCCCTCCAGATGACCTCACATCTCTTCTCAACCAGCAAAAGTTCCTCTGATCCATTGCCCAAGTTGAGAGAATATCGACACCCCCAAGATCCCACCACGCTGTGATCGAACCACTCCAAAAAATATGTCGGGTTGAGACTCCAGCAGAGAGATTCGACCGTATCAAATTGCGGAACATCCGTGGAAAAATCAGACAGATCGATGTTTGGCATATGCAATGCAACACAAGAGGAGGTTTCGGCCAGCTTTACGCGTCCCAGTGAGCGTGTGCGCAAGTGCCCTTGGACAAACCCGATACCGTGCACGTACGCAGGTTCCGCAAGGCGAAGGGAATGCGGGAGTCTGGATACCTTGTCACGCGCACGATCATTCCAGTGCCACTGCGCCCAACCAGAAACTATCGAACACGAACCAAGCGGTTGCATGCGCGCAATAGCCACAAGCCAGTCAATTTGTCCAGAATACAGAGGATTGATATGCAAGGGTACCGGTGCGCCACTTTCAAGATTGGGAATGTCCATCATGGGCGCCACCCGAATCGCAATCAAGGCGGATCCAAAACACTGCCGCTGGAGCAAATGGGCGAGCGTCACCGAAAGTGGGAAATATCCATCAACACAATCTTCAAACAGCCTGGCTTCAATTGGAACAATGTTCACAGGATCGAAGCATCCCATGAGCAAGCGGCACGTCGTTTGAGATCAGCTCTGTAGCTCACTCCAAACCAATCATCCGTCAACGCAATGGTATCGTTTGAGAGAGGACCGACAATTGTTTTGACATGCGCGTTGCCCTGCATCGGCAGCGCCGCCCGATCACCCATCTCGACGGCCTTGAGGGCCTTGCGCAACATCCTTCGATAACGAATAATCGCTTTGTCTGAACGCCCAAGATGTTCTCGCGTACGATCTTGAATGGTTCCCATTCCTTCCACAGCCCACTGGTCATGAACATTGATGTCCATACCCATACCCGTGTAGGTCTGTGTTTTCTGCTCCGACGGATCAAATCCATAATGGTTCAATCGATTTTTCTTTGGTGCATAGGTCGGCAGTTCATGCTCTTTCAATCTCTGAGTGCGCATCACCTCCTTATTTACCGGTTCTCCGAAGCTGGTAAACATCGCGTACCAGTAGCAATTCTCATCATCAATCGGTACGTGCCACTGCGTGATCGTCATTTCTTGAGACATCGGTATACAGATTGCCTCAGGAAAAATCTGATTGGTTATTCGAACATGCGTTCTCCCGTTATCCATATGCCTTAGAGCCGTGATCTTGAGGCCATAATCCGTTTCTTCAACGTCAATTTCGGGACACGGATATTCCCGCAAGACATGTGTGATCGGAATATCGGTCTGTACCACAGTATCACGAAACTGCTTTCCATAGGAGCCCTCGGCATCCTCATCCGAGAGAAAACGATGCAGGAACGATGCGTGTGCGGGATCAATCCCGATTTCAAGTGCTTGAAGCCAATTGCATTCCCAGAGACCCTTGAACGCAAAGACATGCGACTCATCCGCACGAAAGCAATCAAAATTTGGAAAATCCGGCGGTTCACCGTCACCCAAATAAGCAAAGATGATGCCATTGTTCTCCGCGACAGGATATGTCGGCCCATCTTCCAAAATCTGAATTTGATCGGCATCTGGATAACAGACAACGGGTTCGTCGATCTGTGTCTTCCGACCCGTCAACACCCAATGACCGAGTTGATTCCGAGACAGGGCGAGTCTCTCCCCAAGTAAGTTAACCGCAATCGGCAAAGATGCATGGAGTTCTTCAACCAAGGCAGCGGGTTGCCAATAATGGCGCAATACAGTCCCGGCCGGGGTGCCCGAACCGATACGCGTGATCCTATCATTTAACTCTTGAGAAATCATGTTGCCACGTTCTCCACCAAATCGAAACCGAACCCCTCTTTCCAGTGAGCCCAGATGGCACCTGCGCGCTCTTCCACTGGTATCATAGGGATCTTTATCGCCTTATACATCTGAGACCCTTTCGGCTCCGCCGGTTGTTCGAGACATTGACCTGTATAATCAAAGTGCCATCCGTGAAACGGACACCGCAAACCCTTATCTTCCAGCCGACCGTAACATAAATCGGCACCTCGATGAGGGCAGTGTCGTCCAATCAAACCCAGCACCCCATCATCATTGCGAAACAGCACCAACCTCTTTCCGTTGAGAATTAGGGGAATCACAGGACGGGGAATATTAAGCTCTCGTGACTCAACAAGTCGAATCCATGGCATTTCATTATTGATAATGATTTCCGATGGTATGGGAGAATTTTGCAGGGTCACGGACCTCGTGCCTCTTCTTTCATCCAGCGAATACGGAATCAACTCAAGAATTAGAATAAACATAACATAAGATGAACAATCTGTCATCCTCAATTTGCATTGCGAATGACGACCTGACATCTTTCAGATCTGGATCCTTACAGCCCGACGCCCATCTCATTCCTTGCCTTCCTCGGCGTACAATCAATCGCCATGATTTGTCACGTTCGATCCGTGAATACTCGGTGCAATGCAACGCGACTGGCCATACTGATGGCGAACAAGGTGACGACACCGCGTTTGGGGATTCAAATCGACCAAGGAAACCGTGCGCATTGTAACGGACATCAAGCTCCGTTTGAGAAAAACCAGGCAAAACCAATAACATCCATCCGGAATGGAACGATCGCATTGCGTATATGATTCAATGATCTTATGGGGCCGTGCTCACACAACCAGAAGACCCAGAAGCACGCGCACGGATCTTTTACGAGCGATCCTACAGTAATCCCCGTATTAAGATGCCGTCAAATCAGTATGAGATTCGAACGAGATATGGACAAGTGGTCCCCAAGAGTATAACCGATGAACTGGAATCTCTTGAACGTTATCGCGGAAAATGAAAATGGATGTCATTGACGTTGTCCAACACTGCTGACAGTCTAAGAGATGGTGCGCTCTACGCGCTCGGACTGCTCGGATCAATTGATCTCGAACTTGCGGAAGAATGCATAACAACGGTCTCAAAATCTCAGATTGAGACGGTTCGCGTTCTTTTTGCCGACCAGCACGGTCTTCTGCGCGGAAAGACAATCGTCGCCGAAGCATTCCCGTCATTGTTCACGTCGGGAATAAAAGTGCCAAACACGCTGCTTCTCAAAGATACCTCGCATCGGACCGTATTTCCTGTTTGGTCCGAAGATTCGGCAGGACTTACGGCGGGAGCCGGAGATATCCTGCTCGTACCCGATCCATTAACCTATCGCGTTCTGCCTTGGAGCAGCCATTCCGCATGGATTTTCTGCACACCCTTCAACAAAGATGGTTCAAGAATCCCGTACGCATCCCGTACCGTATTACAACGTGCCATAGATCAGCTGGACTCAATCGATCGACAACTCCGGGTCGGGCTGGAAGTTGAATTTTGCATCTTCGCTGTCACGGACGAACGACTTGATCATATCAACGCGAACATGCCCGCGTCACCCGCTACAACACGCAATCTTGTACAAGGCTATCAGTTATTGACCGAACAACTGTATGATCGCGTTGAACCGTTGATGGATGATCTCCGCCGAAACGCAAATGCCCTGCGTCTCAACGTTCGATCCATTGAAATCGAAATGGGACCGAGCCAATTTGAATTCACCTTTTATGCGGAAGATCCGATGTCCCATGCCGATAACATGGTGATGTTTCGCACGATGGTGAAGGAGGTGTGCGCACGAAAGGGCCTCCATGCCACATTTATGTGCAAGCCTCATCTGCCCAATGCCGCAGCGAGTGGCTGGCATGTCCATCAGTCGCTGTTCGACAGGTCTGAAAATAACTTAATGATGCCGAAAGCCGATGGAACACTGACGGAGACGGCATCCGCGTGGATTGCCGGGCTCCTCGACCATGCGAAGGCCTCCTGTCTCTTAACAACACCTACCGTGAATGGGTACAAGCGATATCAACCTCATCAGCTGGCACCCGACCGTATTCTATGGGGTCGAGACAATCGTGGCGCAATGGTACGCGGTCTCATGACACCAAGTGATCCGACGAGTCGAGTCGAAAATCGCGTCGCAGAACCAGCGGCAAATCCCTATTATGTATTTGCAAGTCAAATTTTTTCTGGATTGGATGGGCTCCATCACGGTCGAACAGCACCAACGCCCGTTGAAACTCCGTATATAAGCAACGTTGACCGGCTTCCTGCGAATCTACAAGAGGCCATTCAATTTTTTGAGTCCTCAAATCTCTATTCCGAGGCATTGGGAACGGAGTTTGTGACGTACTTGGCGCATATTAAGCGGGCCGAGTGGGATCGATACCATTCCGCAGTCTCGCAATGGGAGCATTGCGAGTACTTCAGTCTGCTGTAATCGCCGTAGAAACCGCACGCTCGACCGCCATTACCCACGCTGTGCAGACGCCCGTCCGATTGATCCAGGTCACAGAAGAGAGCACCCTAATTACGAAACATGATTATGCTTACAAACCAATGACAGGACTGTGAACTCATCCGGCCGTTGCATTCTCAACGCTGATTGTCACCCCCGGTCCCATCGTCGAACTGATTGCAATCTTTTGCAGGTACGTTCCCTTTGCGCCAGCCGGCTTGGCTTTCGCAACAGCATCGACAAAGGCCCGGACATTCTCGACCAATTGAGCTTCATCAAACGAAACCTTACCAATTCCAGCATGAACGACACCGGCCTTTTCAGACTTAAACTGCACTTCACCACCCTTTGCGGCTTTCACCGCCGTCGTAACATCCACAGTGACTGTACCTAACTTCGGATTCGGCATAAGATTGCGCGGACCCAACACTTTACCCAGACGACCAACGACGGGCATCATATCGGGGGTAGCGATACAACGATCAAATGCAATCGTTCCCGCTTGTACCGTTTCCATTAAGTCCTCCGCACCCACGATATCCGCACCAGCAACCTTCGCTTCCTCAGCTTTGGCATCACGTGCAAAGACAGCAACACGCACAGACTTGCCCGTACCATTCGGTAATCCGACCACACCGCGCACCATTTGGTCCGCATGCCTCGGATCAACACCAAGATTCATGGCGACCTCGACCGTTTCATCGAACTTAGCTGTCGCGTTGCTCTTTACCAACGCGACAGCGTCCTCGACAGATAAGTTCTCTCTGCCTCGAAAAGCGTCCCGGGCCGCGCGCAACCTTTTCCCCACATTCGCCATTCACTTCACCTCAATTCCCATAGATCGAGCGGAACCAAGAATGATCTTCATGGCCCCATCAATATCGTTTGCATTCAGGTCAACCATCTTTGCCTCCGCGATCTCGCGAATCTGATCGACAGAAACCGTTCCCACGGTTTCGCGTGACGGACTATTTGCACCCGACTGTAAATTTGCTGCCTTCTTCAGAAAAAAAGATGCCGGAGGCGTTTTGACCTCTATCGTGAAGGACTTGTCCTGGTAGTAGGTAATAATCGTTGGGCATGGCGCACCCGGCTCCAGGTCTTCTGTCTTGGCGTTGAAGGCCTTGCAAAATTCCATGATATTGATCCCGCGCTGTCCCAGAGCCGGACCAACCGGAGGTGACGGATTCGCTTGCCCGGCCGGCACCTGCAACTTCATCGTTCCAGCAACTTTCTTGGCCATGATCACGTTATCTCCTGTTTTCAAATCCCGTAGATCGCGATCGACAGAATTTGCATTGATGTGGTACGGCCTAGACAACGCGTCGCCTGGCCTCCCACCCTTGACCTAATGTTCTGAGCCGAATGTGCCAAAATCACCATCACCAATAAACGAGCCCATCACCACCCCATCACTATAGGCGTCATTGAACGCCAAACGGCACGTTACAAAGCGAAAATGGCTGGGTAATGATTTAAAAAAAATAAGTCAACTCTGTTTGGTAACTTGCGTATATTCCAATTCAACCGGTGTCTCTCGGCCAAAAATTGACACCATCACCTTTAAGCGTTGATTTTTTTGATCCACATCTTCAACCATTCCATCAAAATCTTCAAATGGACCATCACTCACCTTGACCTTTTCACCGACATCGAAGTTGATCATCAATCTTGGTGCCTCTTCACCTTCCTTCATGCGCCTTTGAATTTTCTCAACCTCAGCGTTCAACATCGGCTGCGGGCGTCCATTCGGTCCCAAGAACCCCGTTACCCGATTGATCGACGAAATGAGATGATATCCTCGGTCAGTCATCTCCATCTTGATCAGAACATAACCCGGCATGAAAAGACGCTCGACGGTTGTCTTCTTACCACGCCGAATGACGACCACCTCTTCCGTTGGTACCAAGACCTCATCAAATTGATCTTCCAGACCTTTTTCGGTAACTTTCTGCCAAATCTGTTCTTTTATCTTTTTCTCAAAATTTGACAGCACACTTATTGAGTACCAACGTTTTGTCATATCTTCCTTGATTCCTCACCTAATTGATACGCTCACCCCGGTTCGGCCCGACGTTTACCGTTGGAAGATGTCGGGACCGAACGCCATCTGATAGATTGTGATCTTCAGGCCGTCGGCGCAACCGCTGGGACACTCGTTCAAGTTCGAGAATTGCAGACGTCCACTCACGGCGTAAATGCGTCCACTTCGCTCACGCAAAAATTCCAAGAATGCCCTGTATCCCGTTACGAATAATGATGTCGACAACAGCAAAGAATGCCGCCGTTATAGCAGCCATGATGAAAACCATAACGGTCGTAACAAAGACTTCTCGACGAGCGGGCCAGACAATCTTTGAAACCTCAAAGCGGACTTGCTGGATAAACTCAAATGGGTTGATACGCGCCATATTTTTCCCTTTGCGAAATAACGAGGGTCATCTAAAGATAAATTGATTGGGTTTCAAGTCGTTACAACTCGTCCACGGCCTTCTTCCCAAGGTCCGCCGCATCTTTAATTCTCGCATTGAAACACATCATGGCACGCACAACCTGCAGCGAGGATCACTTAATTTGACGACTTCTCAATTCTTTACTTCGATCCCGACCCTAAAAAAGGTGGTCAAAATACTTCTTAGTGCGGGTCATACCCCTCCAAAGCAACAAGATGGTCTTCATACTTTTCTGCAACTTAATCACAGTCACAATAACCAAATATCAGCAGAAACTCTTCCCAAATGCGTCACATCGGCGCATCTCCAGCAAGGACAACACAGCATCCAAGAACGTCTCTTCACCCTGATTCACATGCGTCCAACACGTCTGCGAACGATGACACCATTTGATACCGTCGGAGATCAATGGCAGGGGCAGCAGGGATCGAACCCGCGACCTACGGTTTTGGAGACCGTCGCTCTACCATCTGAGCTATACCCCCGTTTAGCAACACTATATCGCTGAAACGTCCGCATTGCAAGCTGACTTGGTTACCACAACGATGGCATTGTCAACATTTGTTTCGCGCAGACAGGACGGTATCATATGCGCTGCATCAATCCAGATTCAGTTTAGGGTACAAGACGCGACCCGCTTCCTATGACACGAGAACAACAAATCACAGTTGATATGAGTGATTCTGGTCAGACATCATCGTTAGCTCAGGCCCCCTCCGGCCACAGGGCCGCGAGCGGAAAACTGATCGCCTCAAAAGGCGGCTGGGAGACGGAGACGTCATCGGCCAGCGTCCCGATCAGCAACCAGTGCCCTTCATGCCGCTGAAACACCTCCAATGTCTTTGCCAGCGGATCCACGAACCAGAGATGGGACACGCCCTCGCGGGCATAGA
>JAPORU010000209.1 GCA_026710045.1 Aestuariivita sp.
AGAGGGCGTCAAGGCCGGATTGAGCTTCTGTCATTGAGCTCAGGCTTGATTTTCACTGAGATAACGGTAGATGGTGGCCTTAAAGAGAAGAACTTAAGTAGATAACTTAGCGAAGGAGAAGTTTGGTGTCAAGAGAGAAATTTGAGCCACTTTTACAGGCATTCTTTACTGCAAATCAAGAGATTTTTGAAGAAATTTCAGTAGGCTCACGGATATCTAGAAAGACTAGATGTAGTGGGAAAGCCTAGGAAAGACTGGGTGGGTGAAGATCTATCTCCTAGACAAAAACAAGAAAACCGCTGTTGGCGAGTTCCAACAGCGGTTTTCTTTATTTGAGATGTTCGAAAATAGCACGCCATATAATCACTAAATTTTTTAACAAATTATCAGAATTTATCGTCATTTAATTTAAAATTCCAAATCTGCCGCTCCCGTATCATCGCAGGGGCAACGGCGCAAGAATATATCGCACCCATTAGAACCGTACAGATGCCCGCAGATCTTGCCTTCTAATTTCTCTTTAAGGCAAATCATCATATAAGATTTTTGATTGTAGTGATTACCCAGTTTGCCCCGCGTCCCTAAACACATCTGTTCGTGTTTGTTTAAGAAACCAATCTTTGCTGTTTTGCCGGAACCATTGTGAAATTGAGACATGCCAAAACTTAAATATTCCTAACGTTGATTTATTTTGAACTGTATTTTATTTCAATTATAATTCGGAGAAAAGTTATGACTATATGTGTCGGTATCAAAACTCAAGATTGCATAGTGTTCGCGGCGGACAGTGCGATATCCACAAATAGATTTAGAGAACGAGATTTTACGTACCAATATGTATGGGAGAACGGTTTGAAAATCTCAAATCTGCATAAACAGCTTCCTATAATGGGGATGAGCGCAGGATTAGCGAATTTTAAGAACGTATCGATGAGTACTCTAATGAAAATTTTCCGAAAAGCTCTGACAGAAAAAATTGGAGAAAATAAAGAATATACACTGGAAATCGTCACTAAAGCGGCCAATTCTGTTTGGGAGAAAATATACAAGAAGACAAATTTGAATTCATCCTCTTCAGTTGACTTTGAATTCTGGATTGGCGGATACGCTTATAACGCAACTCGCGGAGAAATCTGGAAAATAGAAATTCGTAACGGAAAATTATTAGAACCAATTCAGCTTTGCGGTGAATCAGATCCATACAAAATTATATGGGGAGGACAAGTACAGGCTCTTCAGCGTCTTATACTTGGATATGATCCTCGCGTTAAATTTGTCGCGGGTATGGAAAATCTGACCAAAGAACAGCACAACCAGATACGATCTCTCGAAGCTCCTTTAATTCACCCGTTAATGCCCGTAAAAGATGCAATAGACTTAGCAGATTTTTTAGTTTAACTAAAAAATATATTGCCTTTCTCCCTATACCAAATATAGTAGGGGGAGAAACCGACATCGCAACAATCACTAGGCACGAAGGTTTCAAATGGATTCGCAGAAAACACTACTACCCGCCAGAATTAAATCAAAGGAGTTCTGAACATGATTGATAGAGACGAAGACGTACAGATGGTTCTCGAAGAAATGAAAGAACCAGTTTCATTGCCCGAGTTTTGGTTTCCGGAACCAGAATACATCTACGGTCATACCGGAATGACATATGAAGAAACTCTAAAATATGTGTGGAAAAAGAATCCTGAAAAAGAATCCGAGAACCAAAAAGCTTAATTTACTTTAGTGGCCAAAATGAGGCATCAAACGAACGGCTACGCGCTGATCTCGGTACGCACAAGGTCTGGATCATGGCAACGATCATCGCCGCAACCGCACTTATTATCGCTGTTATAAAACTGTAAAGACTCACACTTAAGAGAAACCTTAAGTTGCAGGGAGAATCTTTGCCTCCAGCCAATCATCCAGTTCATTGTTATCACCATAATAGGCCAATTGATAGGCTCGGGTTAAATCGGAGCACATCAAACCTTCGAGCACGCGAGACTCTTGTATTGGTATCGGTCCATCTTGAGCCTGAAGGTTGAGAAACTCGACCTGGACGTTTTCGATTCCCTTTCGGGCATTTACTCGCCACATCTCGGGAACACCAAGTCGAGCATACCGTGTTGGTTTATCTTGATCGAAATGCGTAACTTCCACTTCGATAACAAGATCGGGAGGGGTCTGTATCACGAAAGCCAGTACAGCCTTCTCGCCATTGGTCTTCGCAGCGTTATACCATGCGTGTGCATTCTCTCCTATGTAAAAGGATGCGTCGGCTTCAAGCCCTACATTCTCGGGATCTTCAGGCTTTTTCCAACGCGTTCCGAGCATACCTCTGACTTGTTTTTGCAATACAGAACCGGCTTTCTTGACAATTGTACCCGAGGATTCGGCATAAACTTCATGCGAACTGGATGGGCTCATGAGAAGAATAATGCCCTCAAGAGCATCAATCATAACCCGCCTTCCGATCTTGTTCCAATCAAGTTCCCGTGCCATTTTTGGAACAAGGGCGGGAGGAACCTTTATGTACCAAAAGTCAGAACCAAGAGGTCCGATCACATGTTGTGAATTGATTGAAAGGGTCATATTATTAATCTCATGCTATTGTTCGGATTGACGCATAAATATTATTGCATCCGACCCTTTTCAAAGGGACTGTAACCAAAAATCTACTCTCACGATCAATTCAATGCTGCTGCTCAATTAGTTTCCTGCACTTTCCATCTTTCGGTGCGCCAGGACGTTCTCTAACCACCCTAATTGCATTTTGGGTACCGAACTCAGTAATAAGTCGGTGTAATCATCAAAGGGCGGGGTGAGAACCTTCGATTTGCTGCCGTAGCGCTTTACGCGACCCTGATACATCACGGCTATGCTGTCTGCGATGGCCTTCACTGTCGCGAGATCATGTGTGATAAACAAGTACGCGACATTCTCAATTTTCTGTAAGTTCAAGAGCAGTTTGAGAATCCCATCCGCTACCAGTGGGTCCAGTGCTGATGTAACTTCATCGCAAATGATCAGTTTTGGCTTGGCAGCGAGCGCACGGGCGATACAGACGCGCTGCTTCTGACCGCCTGACAGTTCCGCCGGATAACGATCAATATAATCCTTTCCCATTTCAATTTCATCAAGGAGTTCGAGAACGCGGTCCCGCTTCTTGGCACCGCGTAATCCAAAATAAAATTCAAGCGGGCGACCAATGATGGTATTGACCGTTTGTCGTGGATTCATTGCGACATCGGCCATCTGATAGATCATCTGTAACTCGCGCACGTCCTCGCGCGTTCGCGATGCAAGATCCGCACTCAATTTGCGCCCGTCAAACATGATCGTGCCATCACGCGGTGGCAAGAGCCCTGTGATGACGCGGGCTAACGTGGACTTACCGGACCCGGATTCGCCAACAACAGCCAGAGTCTGGCCGGAAAATAATTCAACAGATACGTCGTGAAGGACATCGAATTTGGTGCCACGATAGCGTGCGGTAATGTTCGTACATGTCAATACGGCGTCACCTTCCGGTGATTGCTCGGAATGCTGAATGGAGCGTACGGAAACAAGGGCACGGGTATAGTCTTCCCGGGGAGTGTTAATGATCTGGTTCGTTGATCCATATTCGATCATGTCACCCATCTTGAGGACCATGATGTCATCGGAAACTTGCGCCACGACAGCCAGATCATGGGTGATATAGAGAGCCGCCACGCCCGTTTCCTTGATGGCTCTTTTTATCGCCGCAAGAACATCAATTTGCGTGGTCACGTCGAGCGCTGTTGTCGGTTCGTCAAAAATAACCAGATCCGGTCCGGGACAGAGAGCCAGAGCCGTCATACATCTTTGAAGTTGACCCCCGGACACTTGATGGGGGTATCGTTTGCCGATTGTTTCAGGATCTGGGAGACCAAGCTGGTTAAACAGATCGGTTGCGCGGTCCTCGGCATCTGCCTTTGAGTATTTTCCGTGATGAACAGACGCTTCAATAACCTGTTCCATGATTGGCTTGGCTGGATTGAAACTTGCCGCTGCGGACTGGGAGACGTAGGTTACCTCGTTACCACGTAGATTTCGTATATCTTTGATAGGAGTGTGCAAAATGTCACGACCATTGACCCAGATTTCTCCACCGGTGATTCGTACACCACCACGTCCGTAGGCCATCGTGGAGAGTCCAACGGTTGATTTGCCGGCTCCCGATTCACCGATGAGACCCAAGACCTTGCCATGCGCAACGTCAAAATCAATCCCGTGGACAATCTCGATGTCCTTTGGTTTTTCGTTGGCCGGATAGACTGTTGCACCGATGGTCAATCCGCGCACTTTTATGAGGGAGTCTACCATACAGTTTCTCCCGCCGCGGTATCATCGACATGCTCTCTAACGCATGTCTGATTCCATGAAAGGTAGGATGATGGCCCGCAGATCAGTCGTGTGATCGAATGGGCTGGTATGATCGCGGCTTTAAGAAAATGACCTGAACGTGATTGGATCATGGGCTTATCCCCGTCCGCCTTTGAGAGAGCTTGTTCGACTCAGGACCCAGTCTGCGACCAGATTGACCGAAATTGCCAGCACGGCGATCGTCATGGCGGGATAAAGGGCGGCGCCAATCCCGTACGTGAGACCTTCGGCATTTTCCTTCACAAGGCCACCAAGATCAGCTTGCGGCGGTTGGATGCCAAGCCCGAGAAAGGACAGCGTCGAAATAAACAGAATGGCGAAGATAAATCGTAAACCCATCTCGGCCACCAATGGAGAGAGTGCGTTTGGCAATATTTCTCGAAACACAATCCAGCCATTTCTTTCACCACGAAGTTTGGCGGCTTCGACGTAATCCATGACGTTGATGTCGACAGCGACCGCGCGCGCGAGTCGATAAACCCGCGTCGCATCCAGCAAACCCATGACCACGATAAGAATCGTAATTGTGATGGGTGTGATGGACAGGATTACAAGTGCGAATATGAGGGATGGGATTGACATCATCAAGTCGACAAATCGGGATAGCGCTTGATCAACCCATCCGCCCATTACAGCGGCCAGAAAACCGAGTACGGAACCCGTTGTAAAGCTCAGGAGCGTGGCCAGAGTTGCGATCCAGATCGTTGTTCGTAATCCGTAAATCATGCGGCTCAGCAGATCGCGACCAATACCGTCCGTTCCAAGCAGGAATTCTGATGTCGCCGGTTCCCAAAATCCATTGGAAACAACTTCGTCATAGCTGTAGGGCGCGATCAATGGGGCAAAGATTGCAACGAGAAAAAAGAGTGCTGTGAAGAAAAGGCCGAAGAGTGTCACAAAGGGAATTCGGATAACCATCATCTTGATCGGCTCTATTTGGGATGTCTGAGGCGTGGATTGGTGAGAATCGATACGACGTCCGCCACAAGATTTAACCCGATATAAATCGTGGCAAAAATCATCCCACAGGCCTGTACCACCGGAAGGTCACGCTTGGTTACGTGATCGACAAGATATTGACCCATGCCAGGGTAGACGAATACCACTTCAACGACGACGACGCCGACGACCAAATAGGCGAGGTTGAGCATCACGACATTTACAATCGGGGAGACTGAATTCGGAAAGGCATGCTTGCGGATGATCGTGAAGGTTGAGAGGCCCTTGAGTTCGGCGGTTTCGATGTAGGCTGATTGCATGACATTCAGGATCGCGGCGCGTGTCATCCGCATCATATGAGCGAGAACAACCAACGTTAAGACCATGATCGGTATTGCGATTGAATCCAATCGGGTGAGTAAATCGGCATCGGGTCGGAAGCCAACGGCTGTCGGTGAAAACCAGTTCAACTGCACACCCAAAATAAACATCAAGATGTAACCGATGACAAATTCCGGCATCGAAATCGTTGTCAGGGTTGTCGCGGAAATCATCTTGTCTGGCCAGCGGTCAAGGTATCGTACCGCCAAGAGCCCTAAAAAAATTGCCAGTGGAACCGCGATTATGGCGGCCCAGAAAGCCAAAAACAGGGTGTTGCCAAGACGGCGGCCGACAGTTTCGTTGATGCTCTGTCCGGACGTAAGAGCCGTTCCGAGATCCCCGGAAAGCAATCCACCAAGCCATTCAAGATAGCGTGTAAGGGGTGGGTCGTTCAGGCCCAGCTCCGCACGGAGATTGGCAACAGCTTCAGGGGTTGCTGACTGTCCAAGTATTTGTTGCGCAACATCGCCGGGCAACAGCATTGTTCCCACAAAGATCAATATGGAAACAAGGAAAAGCAATAATAGGCCCAGCGCTATGCGCTGGGCCAGAAGGCCGGTAATTGGCCCCATCTTTAGGCTTTCACCCACATTCTCATCGGTGCGGTGTTGTTCATTAAGGCGAAACCAATGGACTGATATTCCCACCCGGCAAGCCGTTCGGATTGTGCATCAATAAAGTCATTGAACATTGGACAGATGAGTCCACCTTCGTTGCGTAAAATCATGCCCATGTCTGCATAGATCTTTTTGCGTTTGGCGGTGTCAATTTCAGCACGTGCGGCTGTCAACAGTTGATCAAATTGATCGTTAAAGAAACGGGTATCGTTCCAGTCGGCCGTCGAGAGGTATGCTGTTGAGAACATCTGATCTTGAACAGGACGTCCGCCCCAATATGATGTGCAGAATGGTTGTTTGTTCCAGACTTCGGACCAATAGCCATCGTCCGGCTCACGTTTGATTTCCAGTGATATATCGGCATTGGCGAGTGACTGCTGGAACAGTGCAGCCGCATCAGGTGCTCCCGTAAAGGAGTTGCCGGATGTCCGTAGAAGGATTGATCCGTCGTGGCCGGACTTCTTGTAGTGGAATCGGGCCTTGTCCGGATCGTATTCGCGTTGCTCAAACTCTGTGTAGAGCGGATAGGAACCGTTTATGGGTGTATCATTACCGACTTGACCATATCCAAACAGAATCTTGTCAACCATTTCCTGGCGGTTAATGCCGTATTTGAGTGCCAGACGCAGGTCATTGTTGTCAAAAGGCGCGGTATCGCAATGCATAATGAATACATAGTGACCGGCACTTGGCACAGAATGCACGGTGATATTCGGTGCGCGGTCTATAAGCCCGGCGGTGCGTGGTGGTACGCGGTCTATAAGGTCAACCTGTCCGGATTGTAGCGCCGCGACACGTGCCGTGTTGTCATTGATCACAATCACTTCAATTGTATCAGCGTATCCGTAGTCACCCCAGTAGTTCGGATTTTTTTCGAAGACAAAACGCACACCCATTTCGTGGTCTTTGAGAATATATGGGCCTGTGCCGATCGCCGCTGTAGGATCATCATTGCCGCCATTCGGCTGAATGATCAGGTGATAGTCTTGCATGTAGTAGGGAAGATCGGCATTCGGATTCTTGAGTCCAATGACAATTGAGTCGCCGTCGGCCGTTACCGTATCGATGTCGCGCAGCAAGCCAAGAGCACCGGATTTTGTATCTTCACCGGAGTGTCTTTTGATTGTCTCGACGACATCGTTGGTGGTCACTGGCTGACCATTTGAGAACGTGATACCGTTTCGCAATTTAAATCGCCAGCTCGTGGCATCGTCCGATCCTTCAAAGCTTTCTGCGACGCGCCCTTCGAGCCCTCCGCCATCGGAGAGAAAAAGAAGGGGTTCTCCCCATAGCAGGGTGACCTGTGTTGCTGTAAAGTTTGCTGCGGTTGCGGGGTCAAGGCTGTCGGTGGTTGCACCCCCTTGCAGCCCAATGCGAATTGTGCCGCCGGTCTGTGGACCGGCCGCGTGCACAGCGCTCGCTAAAATCGCATTTGCGGCAGATGCACTTACGCCGAGAGCAAGTGCTTGACCGACAAACTCTCGTCGACTTATCAGTCCGAGAGCCGCGCGTTTCGCGTAGTAATCTATTCGTTCATTCATAGATTTTCTCCTTGGTTAGCCGTCCATCCTTTAGGCGGACTGGACGGCGTGAAACGGTGGAACATCTTGGTTGTCTTGTAATGTCTCTTTTCAAGAGCCAAGAGCTTCCGTGGTTAGACACCTTGATGATTGAACTATAAATTGCTTCTCGGAATGGAATCAATGAAGATTTTATGAAGCAGACAATCATCATTTTCAAATGCGTCGAGTTTCGCAGAGAGGTGAAACGCATCCGTATCACACATCATAGTACAATAACTTTCGACTCTCAAGTTTGTTTCGTCGCGTTCCAATTCGGTCGTCCACCGACAGACACCCTGAGCTGAGCATGGATCATCGGGTAAGATTGTCCAATGTTCGTGGCATGTTGATCTGGAGATCAATCCGTGATCAACGTCGCGATGTTTTCCGAAGTCATCAACGATTTCGAGTGTGGTTGCTCCGGTTGCGTGATCAACAAGTGTTTTTCGGGAGTGGAATGGCTTTCGAAGTTCCTCGAACGTCATTGGCTTTTCGGTTACGGGTGCTGGCAATTCCGTTTCATTGGCATGGAGACAGAGTGGCAAGATGACCTGTCCGGCAGAAATTGTGAGTGTAGTGACGGTCGGTGACGGCCATATCAGCGGCCAATAGCTGGTGGAAATGGCGAGACGCAGCCTATGTCCTTTCGGAATACAATAGGCGATATGGTCCAATTGCAAGACAATTTCGAGGGTGTCTCCAACCGGGACGGGCGATGGATTTTCCGAGTCTTCACGGTGCGCAAGATTGAGAACGCCATAGGTTATGCGATAGGAGGCACCGTCCGGATGGACATGATTAAGTCTCACGGCTATCTGGCCCTGCGGTGAATCAGACGTCAAGCGTAACAGAACTTTGGGTGCGCCAACAATTGTGGTGTCTTCCGGGAGAGCTTGGCTGTCAAAACAGGCCGATAAGGCGTCGTCGGTGCGTTGGTCACCGGGCATGTCGGGTCCAAGCCAAAGGGCACAGTATTCGCCTGCGTGGGTTCCTGTCGTAAGCGGCGAACAGACGTCAATTTTAAATGGTTTTGGGTCACCAAGTTGATGCTTCGAGAGATGCAGCGTCAAGAAGTCCCTGGTCTCGGGTGCTGTGGTAATCCAGCGACCGGGACGATACGTGTACCAGGTCGAGGGTCGGGATGACTGCAGGATATAGACTTTGAATTTGGAATCCTGTTCGACCCCATTATCCATGTTCTTTAACCATCGATCCCACCAACGCAAGGCCTCTTGCAAGAAGCCTATTCGAGGTTCCGGTGCGGCAAAGTGAGGATATTTGTGAACCCAAGGACCGATAACGCCATGGGCATCGGGAAGGTTTTGTACCAGTTGCGGTACAGCGTTCCTGTAGGCGTCACCCCAGCCGCCGATGGCGAGCACCTTGGCGGTGATCGCGTCATATTGCTCGCAAACGGAGCCGTGCCTCCAATAGTCATCGCGCGTTTGATGCCTTAACCAGATTGAGGGCAAGAAGGGCAATTGATTGAGTCTGTCCAACCAGATCCTTCGCCAATCGCTCGGTCGCAGTTGGGGGTCCGGTGCGCGTGAGGAATACGCCCACATTGTGGCGCCCCATCCGAGATTTTCGTTCAACAGGCAACCACCCTTGTAGTGAATATCGTCAAAGAAGCGATCAACCGTCGAGCAGAGTGTGATAATGGCTTTCAGTGGTTCTGGATTAAGAGCGGCCGTTTGCAGGGCATTAAATCCACCCCAACTAATGCCCATCATTCCAATGTGACCGCTGCACCATGGCTGTTTGCTCAACCAGTGGATCACTTCAACAGCGTCATCAAGCTCTTGTTGTGTATATTCATCGGTCATGAGTCCATCGCTGTCGCCATTGCCGCGTAGATCAACGCGGACACAGGCATAACCGCGTTTGGCAAAATAGGGATGCGTGAGTGCGTCACGGGCGCATGTGCCGTCACGTTTGCGATAGGGCAGGTATTCGAGAATGGCTGGAACAGGGTGTTGATCGGTATCAACCGGTCGCCAGACTCGTGCTGATAAGCGTACCCCGTCGTGCAGTGTGATACCCATATCGGGTATTTCTTCGATGGTCTTCAGGACAGCGGTCATTTCTATCATAGGGTCTTGAGTGCGGCTGCGACCAACATCAGGTCCTTCTCAACCCAAAAGGATATTGCCATATTGTGCACGCAATTTCACCTTCAGGACTTTTCCTGTGGCTCCAAGAGGCAGGTCTTCGACAAAGATGACTTTATCGGGGATTTGCCATTTCGGAACCTTTCCCGCAAAAAATGCCAGAAGATCGGGTTCACTGATGGTATTCGACTTTATGGCGATCAAAACAGGACGTTCACCCCATTTCGGATGATTTGCGGCGATAACCGCCGCGTTGGCTATTGCGGGATGTCCGATCGCGATGTTTTCGAGATCGACGGTCGAAATCCACTCTCCGCCGGATTTGATAATATCTTTTGAACGATCCCGAATGATGACATATCCGTCGGTATCGATCGTTGCGATGTCCCCGGTATCAAACCATCCGTCGGTTGTGAGTGCAGATGTGTTCTTTCCCATATAGGTATCAACGATCCAGTAGCCCCGGATTTGCAGGCTGCCTTGCGTTTGCCCATCCTGTGGCAGGTTGTGGCCTTCAGAATCAACGATACGCAGTTCTACGCCAAAGGGTGGGCGTCCCTGTCCCAGTCTGATCGACGCTTGTGTATCCGCGTCCAGTTTTTGATGTTTTTGTAGAAGTTGATTGAGTGAACCAAGCGGGCTCGTTTCGGTCATGCCCCAGGCATGGATGAGTTCAACACCATATTTGTCTCGAAAGGTTGGTATCATCGAAGGCGGCAAAGCCGATCCGCCGACGACGGTTCGTTGAAGGCTGTTTGCCTGTGAGCCGCTGCTCTCGAGGGCCTGTAGAAGGCCCATCCAGATTGTGGGAACCCCGAGTGCAATCGATACGTCATGGTCATCAATGAGGGACACCAGACTCTGTCCGTCGAGCTTTGGTCCCGGCAAGACAAGTTTTGCTCCGACACTCGCCGCAATATAGGGAACACCCCAGGCATTCACGTGAAACATGGGGACGACGGGCAGCACGGTGTCTTTGGCGGATAGAGCCATTCCGTCCGGTTGATTCCCTCCCAGGGTGTGCAGGAGTGTCGTACGATGTGTGTAAAGTACGCCTTTGGGATGTCCTGTGGTGCCCGATGTATAGCAGAGAGAGGACGGGTGGTGTTCGTCGAACTCAGGCCAATCGCTTTTCTCTTTGCCCGTGTCAATAAGTTGCTCGTAGAATAGCAGCCCATCAAATTGGCCGGCAGCGTCCGCATCCGGTGGCCCCATCAGTACATAGTATTCTACGGTTTCCAGTTGATCTCTGAGTTGGGCGAGTGCTGGAAGAAACGTACGGTCGAAGAAGAGCATTTTGTCCTGCGCGTCATTAATGATGTAGCGCATTTGATCGTGGTGGAGCCGCGGGTTGAGTGTGTGGCATACGAAACCTTGGGAGGAGACGCCAAAATAGATTTCCAGATGCCGTCGGTTATTCCAGGCAAGCGTTCCGCAGCGATCCCCAAAGTTCAGTCCCAAGTTGTCGATTGCCGAACCGAGCTTACGCGCGCGTATTGCAACCTCGTGCCACGATGAGATTTCTGTAAGGCCTGACGTTTCGACAGAAATAATTTCGGTCGCTCCGTGATATCGGTCTGCGTGACAGATTAACTCTGAAATAAGCAAGGGCTTATTCATCATCTTGCCCAACATGCGATCCTCCCTCGATTTGATACTGGAATGCGTCTGTGCCGTGTATCGGTGCGATGAACGTGCCTTTCTTCGCCGTAACGGCGTGACATTTCTTTTGCGTCACTGTTGGTACGAGCGCATATTTTCGTTTCTGTACGCCTCTTGATCTTAGCGAGACGGTGTCTTCGGAGCAAGTCGTTGTCCGAGTTGCTCCGGGTCCGGTTTATATCTCAAAACTGGGGAGTGTGAGATCGCACGCATTTCGTTTATTGCGCAATGTGCCTCATAACGTGACTCATGATGCCGGCGCTGTTTTTGGCGGTCCGCCATATCCGATCAGGTTCTTGTCGATGCCCGGAAATCGGACAGGCATTGGGGGAATCGGAAGCATATCCAGGACCGTATGCCAATAGCTCCATGATCGCTGATCCCAAATGCCGGGATGGGCGTGTTTCAAGGCATGTCTCAGGGCGTCGTCATCAAAATAACGTCGTGTTTCGACAATGTCCGTGATACGTCCGTGAACCATGACATGGTTCAAGAAAAAACACGGATCTTTCAGCGTTTCCTGTGGTTGAGAAAACCAGACGACGCGCGCCGCAACGTCCAGAAGAGATGTTGGTGAACCATTCGCATCCATATCTCAAGTCTTCTTTCGTTCGTCGGTGTAGAGGGTGTCTCGGAACGGAAAATCTGGAATATCTTTCAGATCGATATCTTTTACGGTCTTTTGAAGATTTTCCCGGACGGATACGGGAACAGTGGACAGATTACCGTCGTTAAAATATGTAAGCGCTTTCAGGGTGAGCAGAGGGTTGAAACTCGGACCGAAAACGGATTGAGCCGCTCCGAGTGCGTCTGCGAGTGTTAGACCCGAGTCGATGAGTGCATCGATATCGATAAAATCTTTGGCCGAGGCTCGCTGCTGGATCGAGAGCATCTTTGTCGCCGCGATGTCGATTAAGGATGCGACATGAATTTCGGGACCTTCCGCTCTGTCGGGTTCCTGAATGCTGCGTAGAGCAAGTCCTCCAAAGAAGGACACGTGAACAGCTCCATTGAAGTTCAGAACGCAGGTTAATGTGTTCGCGGACTCTTGGGTCGTTGTCGCCGTATCAAGATAGGGAATTTCCTGGCGCAGGAGATTGGGTTGGAATGTCCTATGGGAGAAAAAATCAAAATCTAGGGATTCGCGATGACCGAGTCGCAAAGCGAGGGCTGTTCCCCCGTACAGGACAAATTCCCTTGGAGTGTGACCGAGTTGTCTCCAAAGACATTTCTGCGGTTCCGGGAGGATATCCGTAGCAAAGGTTACAGTCATGGGTAAGGTGCTGCAAATCGGATGAATATCGGGACGGTCCTGTCAATGTAACATGCGATCTGGAGATGAGTGAGACATGGTGCTAACGTACCTGTTCTGGATTGGGAGAGTATTCTCAATTTTGGATGATTGCAAGATTGTTTATCGCTTGGGCTCGGGCCAAGGTTCGTTTTTTTCACAACAGGGTATCGGTTTGTTGTGTGCGCATGCGATCTTCGTGAACCGTAATCAACTTATGATTTCGAGCGCCGGTCTTCAAGCGACCTACGTTCCGCCCTTGCTTTTGCCGGATGGGTTTCGTAGTCTAAATGTGAGCATCCAAGATCTTCGAGACGGTCTCTTTTCGGTGGAGGATGCTGTTCATGAAAATATCCAATATCAAGCAAGGGTGAGTACAAATGGCGGCACTGGATCGCTCACAAGCACCTGCCACGTACCAGGATGTCCTGGACGCACCGCCGCACAGGGTGGCCGAGGTGCTTGCTGGCACACTGTATACCCAGCCCAGACCGGCCATGCGCCATGCGCGGGCAAATTCGGTTCTCGGAATGGAGATCGGTGACCCTTTTGATCGCGGGCGCAACGGTCCCGGTGGCTGGTGGATTGTGGATGAGCCGGAGTTGCATCTGGGCCGGGATATCGTGGTGCCGGACCTGGCCGGCTGGCGGCGGGAGACCATGCCGGAGTATCCGGACACGGCCTATTGCGAAATTGCACCGGACTGGGTCTGCGAGGTGCTCTCGCCGTCTACCCGGCGGATTGACCAGAACGAGAAACGCACCCTCTATGCCCGCGAGGGCGTGTCCCATCTCTGGTTCGTGGATCCGCTGGCAAAGACGTTGGAGGTGTTTCAGCGGCATGATGGGCACTGGTTGCTGATCGGGACGCTGGCCGATGACGTCTCCGTTTCCCAGCCGCCCTTTGAGGCGATCAGTTTTCCGCTCGCGGCCCTGTGGCCGGAGGGCGCCTGAGTCAACCTCCGATCGGGAGCGCTCCGATTCCATAACAGTTTCAACGTACCATCGCCTTGTTTTTTTGCCTCGTCTTCTGACGTACCTTGCCGGATAAAATTACCAACATTCGCGCGTGCGCCGGTTTTTTCCTTTCGAACGGATCATTGGTAGGGTGCAGAACCCAAAAAGGAAAACATCATGACACGCTTTACCCCGCACGGTAATGGCCCTCACTCATTTTCCGAGAGATGTCTGAACGACGTTGGGGAATTGCATGAGCCTACAATCGGGTGTGTTGTTATGCCGAGCGTCATTGGTCGCAGGGAAACGTCTCCTTCAGGGTCGCGATGATTGCTTCACCTGCCATCATCTTGATGCGCTGCGAGTAACTCTGGTGAACCCAGCGCATGAAAGCCCATCGTATTTCATCCGGGATATTTTTTTCCGGAAGGCAGATGCTCGTACCGGGACCAATATCACCGTTCACCTCAAGGGCGTCCACATACCCAATGATATATTGTTCACATTCGATTTCAGCAACTTGCCCCCAGCGGGCGTCATTGTCTGCTTCTTGACACGGCGACAAGAGCTCTGCCGTGGTATAGTTTGAATGAATTTTGAGAATTGAACGCGAGCCCGCCTGGGCTGGAAGAGAGAAACCCACTGCGAGAATGGCGATCACAAATAAAAGGCGCATGTCTTTGCTCCAGTATCAATAGTCGTCAGACCGGTTTGGCTCGCTCGTTGTGTTACTCCGACGTGGCCGGACGTTCAGCCGCGAGCGCGTGGATTGCCTCATCCATAACCGCCTGGTGTTCGAGATTATTAACAAATGTCTCTGAGTTAACGGCATCCCAAACTTCGGCATCGGTCATGTTCTGGTGACATCCCATACACAAGCCGGTGCGTTCCATCTTCTCACGCATGTCTTGCGGAAGCGGGCCTGTCAGAGGCCAATGGGACCCGACCGTAACCAGTTGTTTCCCATCTTCTGTAACGATTCGGCTGAGATCATGATCCAGTGACGGAACCGGTTGTGATTGAAGTTGTGTTTGCTGCGGGATGATGTCACCCATTGCCGTTTCAAGATCAACGGTAAATCCGTTTTCATATCCTTTCAGGAAACGACCACCTGAAATTCCGTATCCGAGGGCCTTCGGATTATTATGACAACTCTCACATGTGCGCGCCTCGCGTCCTGCGGTGTGAGGTTGTACCGCGGCGTGATCAAGGCCTTTCGTACCGCCGGCATCCGGCGTCATCCATGTCTCATTGTGGGCAACCGTGTTTCCGTCCTTGTCGATGACGGTTGTAATGACTTGACATCCCGGCATGAGTGGCGACACACGTCCTTCTCCATTGATCCCAAGAGTCGGTTCTTCCCACCGGAGATACGACCGTGTTTCGGACACTTTTCCGGCTGATGTTAATCCGTTGGTTCCAAGTGTGTAGTCGGCTGTCAGGCCATCTTCACCGCGCGCATTGGCGTTGTTGATCCAATCGATGTCCGTCTTTCCTTCGGAATAATCCACTGTAATGTGGCAGCCGTAGCATTGCGGCGCCCAGTCCGCGTGGCACGCATAGCATTCCATCGACTCCATATGCTGGCCAACGCTCATCATGGCCACTTCGGCATTTGGCGACTTCCAGTCGCCCGTCCGTGCGATGTGTTTGAGAACGGGGATTTCAAAATCGAGACCGGAGGCCGAGTGCAAAATGACTGTATCGTCATCTTTCACGACATTGCCGAGGGGATTGCCGCGGGCGCTCAAGAGATATCCGTCTCTCGGTTCATAGACTTCGGCAAAATATTGTTCGGGAAGAATATCATCTGCAAGACCACGTGGTGTCTGCGCAATGTCTTGCTGGAATTCTTCACCGTAACCGAGAGGCAATTCCCATGGGAATTTGCTGACAGTCCCGTGACAGTCCTCACATTCGATCTCAACCTGGGCCAAAGTGGTGCCCGGTAGATTGCCATCGCCATGCATATCAACGGTTGTGTGACAATCCTGGCAGAGCATTCCGCCTTCCGGATTGCCGGGACGTGATTGGACCTGATGATGGAGGTCGTCTTTGATGAACAGGTAGTTTTTCGTGTGCAGTTTTGGTTGTTTGCCCCCTGTTGGCGTGTAGGGTGATCCGTATGGGAATTCCATAATGCCCTGATAGCTTACACCGATCCGCTTGCCACGGTTGTGGCATGAATTGCAGGTCTCCGAGGGTATTCCGGAATAGGTGAGATCGCCATGTGTGACCTTTGATTTCCGTGATCCCTGCATCTGGTGAACGAGTAATTTACCGGGCTGATCGCGCGAAATCATGGGGTCGGACCCTTCGTATAACCCTTCGTTGGAGTAGGGGACGTGGCAGGAGGAACAACCGGTTCCGCGGAAGTCACCGCGTTTCTCGCGTCCGGATACGCCGACGTGGCAGCGTTGACATTGTTGCCGCGAGTAGGTGATTCCAGCCAGATTGGGATGCTCGGAGATGTCGTCAACATTTACGGCCGGCACTTGCTCCATGGAGTCAACAAGTTGGTCAGGGTGGGCTTCCGCAAATGCGATCATATACGCGCGATAGGCATCGGTTCCGATGGTTGGTTCAGGTCCGTCATCGTCCGTCAAGGAGTAGTTTCCGTATACTGAGCGATGGGTATCAATCACACCCCATGACCATAAATTGCCTTGCAGTTTCCCTGCTTCGGTATTCATCAGTGATTTCATCAATCGGTCTGCATATCCTTCGTGGCATTGGCCACAGGCCCGGTCCGCTACCCATAGCGCCCCCGGATCTGGATAGAAGGTGTGGGGACCAAATTCGGCCAGGTCTGCCGGCGAACCTGAGTGTGCGGCTTCGACGGTTGTGGCGTTTGGTGTGCCGCCATGACACACAACACATCCACCCGGGTCACCGTAATCGGGCCCCATCGCATGAATGGTGTCCATCATCGGGCCTTGTGTGAAGTCCTCAATACCTTCATGGCAGGACAGACATCCGAATTCCGATGCCCGTTCGGCTGATACGGTGATGGTTTCAGGCGCGTTTTCGCTTGCATTGTTTGATTGAGTATGAGCCGTCGTACCGATTACGAGCATCAGGCCAGCAATTATTGACGTACGCACGATGATCTCCCGACTGATTCTTGACACCCGTATTGACAGTAGTGCCGTGGCGCACCTTAATATTCTGACATTTATCAGTTCTGAGAGATTTTTTTGGCTCGGTAGGGTTCGCGTATCCGTAATTGAATGAGACGTCTCTACGTCCGGTACGGCGGCTTGGTCTTACATTCGAAACGATTGTCTTGCCCCTGTCTTCACGGGAGTCAAAGTTTGCACCGACCGTCACGTCCCTGCAGCTTTGACCGACCTCTTCGTGTGATATCGGCAGGCAATGATCAAAGTCGCGTATTCATAATGGGGTTTGATCTATATCATTGATGTGCACACTCCGTGCGAACATTCTTTCGACTTGAGCGGTAACGTGAAGCCAATCAATGAGCGATGTGGTTCAGTGCGACGAGTGGACACCTGTCTTTCTGCGCCGGTGCGAGCGTCTGTTCCTTGTAAGTCTTGTGATTTACAAGCGTGTCGGTTGCGTGACTTTGGATTGCTTAAGCGCGCTTATTCTCTGCGTGGCCTGGAGCGTGGTGATACACTTGAAACACACTCACGAAATTGTCTGCGGTTTTGGATCGTCAAGCAAGGGACGGGTGCAACGTGCCGGATGTTCAGCGACGGTCGACGGCAAATTGTTTCCCTGGAGACAACGGGCGATGTTGTGTGCGCATCGATGGCCGATAATGATAATGAGCACTGGTTCGAGGCTCTTTCTGAATGCAAGATCTGTGAAGTAAACTTAACGCCGTGGTCTGGAGAATTGCGGCAGAACGCCGATTTTCTGCATGCGATTTTTGAAGTGATGCACAAACGCCTTGAGCGAAGTGTGAACCACGTGTCGACCCTTGGACGGCTCGATAGTCATGAGCGGGTGATCTATTTCTTGGCGGAGTTGGCTTTGCGATTGGGGGCGCGTGATGACGGTAAAATTGTGGCGTTGCCAATGTCACGTGAAGACATTGCTGATTATCTTGGGTTAAATTCGGACTCCATCAGCCGCATTTTGACTCGTCTGCGACGATCCGGTCTGGTTCGATTTCTGTCGCGAACCGAATATGTAGTACTCGATTGGAGTGCTATAGCGCAGCGATTGCCTATTTCTCTGCCGGAGACCTTCCCGAACGCAATGTGCTTCCCATCACAGGATGAGGAGATATCACGGTGATTATTGAGCTGGGGCATTTCGCGCTTTGGTTATCGCTTGCCGCAGCTTTGGTGCAGGCGGGCCTGCCTTTATGGGGGATGTTGAAAGAAAATCCGGCGGCGATGCGCGTCGGTGACACTGCGGCACATGTTCAGTTTCTTGCGACATCTACGGCGTTCGCCGCTCTCACCTATGCCTTTGTCGTCTCTGATTTTTCCGTTCTTCTGGTTGCCCTGAACTCCCATTCTGCGAAGCCCATGCTTTACAAGGTGACCGGGGTTTGGGCGAACCATGAAGGGTCGATGCTTTTATGGGTGTTGATGCTGTCCTTATTCGGCGCCTTGATTGCCGTGTTCGGGCGCTCCATTCCCATCGCCATGCGCGCGACCGTCTTGTCTGTTCAGGCCATGGTGGGCGTGGGATTTTATCTCTTTATCTTGTTAACATCCAATCCGTTTGATCGCATTACCAGTCCGCCTCTTGATGGCCAGGGAATGAACCCACTCTTGCAGGATCCCGGCGTGGCGTTTCATCCGCCCTTGCTTTATCTTGGGTATGTCGGGTTTTCCATCGCGTTTTCGTTTGCGGTGGCGGCCTTGATACTTGGTCGCGTCGATGCCGCATGGGCGCGCTGGATGCGACCTTGGGTCTTGTTGGCGTGGTCGGGATTGACCGCCGGGATTGCGTTGGGTTCCTGGTGGGCGTATTATGAACTTGGTTGGGGTGGATTTTGGTTTTGGGACCCTGTTGAAAACGCATCCTTTATGCCTTGGCTTATTGGCACGGCGTTGCTGCACTCGTCGATCGTTGTTGAGAAGCGTGCCTGTCTGTTGCAGTGGACGGTATTACTGGCCATTCTCACCTTTTCTCTGTCGATTGTCGGAACATTTCTGGTTCGATCGGGAATTCTCACATCGGTTCACGCTTTTGCTACCGATCCCGAACGCGGGATCTTTATCTTATTGCTCCTGGCCATATTTATCGGGGCGGCCTTGATTTTGTTTGTGTGGCGCGCGGGTTCGATACGTGATACCGGGCTGTTCTCGACGGTCTCCCGGGAAACCGGTCTTCTGGCAAACAACCTCTTCCTAACGGCTGCGACCGGCGTTGTCTTTGTCGGGACGCTCTATCCGCTTGCTCTTGAACTCGTAAATGGTGCAAAAATTTCGGTTGGGGCGCCGTATTTCAATCAGACCTTCTTGCCCATTTTCGCGCTCACGATGTTAGGGGCTGGTATCGGGCCCTTTATTTCCTGGAAGCGTGGCTCATTCCGACTGGTTGTGCGCACGCTTGGGTGGGTGACATTGGTGGTTCTCATCGGGTTGGCCCTCATCGCATGGGTTTTGGGATTACGTGAACCTGTTGGTCTCTTCGGTCTGTTCATCGCGTTGTGGTTGGGGATTGCGACAACATTGGATTTGGCACGGAGGATCGGTATTGGTGAGGTGCCGCTGCGTCGGGCGTTCCGCAGACTGGTTGGATTGCCGCGGGCTGCCTGGGCCTTGTACCTGGGACATCTGGGCCTTGCGATAGCCGCGGCGGGAGTTGTGGCGGTTTCCGTGTGGAAAGCCGAGGACATTCGCGTTGTTACGTCGGGGGACGCCTTGGCTGTTGGGCCGTATGCGTTCACGCTGATTGACGTTCAGAATACGACGGGCCCCAATTATCAAACCTCGATTGCCTCGGTGCGCGTTGATCGCGACGGGGTATTGGTCACGATGCTTTTCCCGGAACGTCGTTGGTATCCCGTTGAGCGGCAGCCGACGACGGAAGCGGGGATCTCTACATTATGGCATGGTGATCTGTATGCCGTTTTGGGAGACCCGGACGGAAATGGTAATTTTGTGATGCGATTCTACTACAATCCAGGTGTGCCATGGATGTGGCTTGGTGCCATTCTTATCGCATCCGCGGGTTTGATTTCGCTGACTGATCGAAGATTGCGGATTGGCGCGCCTTCTCCGCCAAAATCGACCGTGTCTGTACAACCTGCTGAGTGAGAGACTGTGATCATGATGCGTGTTCTGGTCTTTATCGTTGGTTTGGTTTGCGGCAGTTCTGTTGCTGCCATTGAAGCGGTTGAAATGTTTGATGATCCTGAAAAGGAGGCGCGGGCGCGGGACATTGGCAGCCAGTTGCGCTGTCTGGTTTGCCGCAATCAATCGATTTTTGATTCCAATGCTGGTCTGGCGTATGACTTACGGGTTGCGGTACGCGAACGCATACAGGCCGGCGACAGTGATCCGGCCATCTTCCGTTACGTTCAAGAACGGTTTGGCGATTATGTCTTGCTTGAGCCACCCGTCAACAGGCATACCGTTGTTCTGTGGCTCACACCGATTGTTTTGATGGGTATCGGGAGTGTTGTGTTGGGACGTTATGTTCTATCGCGACAGAGGTTTCAGCCGAACGGTTCACACGAGACACGGACATGATCTGGATACTGTGCCTTGGTCTTTTGTTCCTTGCCTCTCTTTGGGTGATTTTTCCCTTCCTGCGTACGGCAACGATCGAGACTCGTGATGGAGATGCGGTGTTATCGATTTATTCCGATCAACTTGACGAAGTTGCCCGTGACCAGCGGCAAGGACTGATTAGCGAATCTGAGGCGGTTGCGGCGTGCTCGGAGATTGAGCGGCGCCGTGCACGGGCTTTGCGGGATGTATCGGGCGGGTTGAGTGTTGCCCGCCGCGCACCCGGGTTGGCGTTCGCGGGAGTGACCTTCATCGCCGTGATTTCCATCGGCGGTTATGTTTGGATTGGTCACCCGAACGCACCAGATCAGCCGCTCGCGGCGCGTAAGCAGGTCCTCCTTGAAACGCGGGCCAAGGCCGGTGATCTGCCGAGTCGCATTCAACTCATGATCCAGAGAACGGAGGAAGAGCCGCAGGATTTTGACAGCTGGTGGACCTTGGCGCGTTCCTATGCGGCCGTTGGTGATCATGCGAACTCTGCCGAAGCGTATCGGAAGGCGTTGGCGTTGGATCCTCAGAACCCCGGGGTGTTGGTGTCCTATGCCGAGGCCATGACTCTTGCGAATGGGAACAAGGTTCCACGGAACGCGGAAATCATTTTTGCGCAGATTGGGCGTGACGTGGCAGACCCGCGTGCGCTGTATTATTTGGCGCTCGCGCGGGCGCAGCGACAGGACTTTGAAGGTGCGCTTGAAGATTGGACGGCCCTGGCCCTGGCGTCACAACCGGATGCTCCATGGATTCCTTTGGTTCGTCGGGACATTGTCAATATGGTGCGATTTCTCAAACGCGATATCACTCATTATCTTTCAGATGCGACGGAGGCCGAGATATCGGCGGCATTGACGCAGAGTGCGGATCATCCCGTTGGAGATGATGTGTCTTCGATCTTGCGTCAGGCGTTGCAAAGTAACCCTGTTGATTATGAAAAATGGATCCGCTTGGCGCGCGCAGAAGTTGCGGCCGGCAATGATCGGGCCGCTGCGTCCGCCTTGGATGAAGGACGGCGGCATTATGCGAATGCGCCCTTTGTATTGCAAAAATTTGCTGAGGCTGAACGGTCTTTGGGATTGGATCTTACGGCGCCTGTGGGCCGTGGTCCGGATGCGGACGATATCGCGGCGGCGGCTGCGATGACGGAGGATGAGCGACGCAGTATGATTGAAGGTATGGTGAGTGGTTTGGCTGCACGACTTGAAGAGAATCCAGACGATCCCAGTGGCTGGACAATGTTGATTCGATCCTATCGAACGATGGGAAGGGCACGGGAAGCCGAAGAGGCCTTGGCACGTGCACGCGCGTTGTTTGAAGGAACAGAAAAGATGCAAGAGATCCTGACAAATCTGTAAGGGAGTCCGCGGCCGGTTCGGTATCTTCTTCGAAGATGCGTATCGATTACAGGTCAGTAACGGCTTGTGAGGATTGTTGCGAGACAGGTAATAAGTCCCTTATTTTGCTTCTTATGATCCGATTTATGTTCGCAATACCTCTGCCTATAATGTGCGCGTGATGACAGGCTTTAGCCCTTTGATTGGCTTGTTTACGATCAGGTCATCGGTTGTCCCTTATGGTGGTCTACCGTCTTAATCGTCACAACTTCCAATTACGCCGACCGGTTGATCGTCAACGTCGTGTCAAAGTACGCCGTGGTATCATGGTATCCTTGTTTTTGTTTCAAAGTACCTGTGCCAAAAAGTTACCACACGATATCCATCGTGGAAGTTCCTGATGCCCATGGAATGTAATATGGTCGCTTTTTCTTCTCAGTTGATTGCGTTCATACTTGCTTACTTGGCCCGTTACGGCGACTGGTCGAAATCTGATTGTATAGCCGTCAGGGACCAATTTTTCTGCAGCTTTGGCGCCTACCCTTAACTGACTGACAACTTCTTTGACATCCAATTGCCCGCGCTTCAGTTCAAGTACTGCAATCAGATCTTTGTCTGTTTCTCTGTAGCGATCAGAAGATAATCACAGCCCATCTTTAACGTGCGCCGAGATAAGGTGCACTCTCCTAGCGGGTGCAAATCCCGTCCAACAATTGTTGCTTCGGTTGGTAGCGACCGCGGCGGATCATAAAGGTAACGATATGGTTTGAAGCACTGCGGATAAAAGGACGGCTTATGGCCGTTTAGCGACCATACAGGCTGGAACGTGAGTGAACACTGAGCCGGCTATGAGGCGGGTCATGCGTGTGACGACCTTCCGTTAATATGGGGAAGTCGGGTACCTGTTGAGAAGAGAGCAACGTAAGCATCAACGGGACGCGCCGGGGTATTGGCGTCGGCCTCATAGGATCCGCGATGGAAGAGGGAGAGTGTGGCAACGCGGGACGTCCTGTCTGGGGGTGTGCAGGGTTGATGTACGGACCGAACCGGCACCCTGTGCCGATCGGACGGGCCA
>JAPORU010000121.1 GCA_026710045.1 Aestuariivita sp.
AAGAACAGGTTCGTGCTTCTACGGAACGGCACAATGCTTTTCTGAGAGAACTTGGCGTACCAACATTGCCGGGACATGTCGGGATATCAAATTGAGAGTTTGTTAACGATATCCTGCCAAAGATGAGTCCATTGAATCCCCGATATCTCCCCAGGAAACAGACCGCCCTTCAGAAGATTTCAGCCTTTGTTGACAAATTCAAAGGCATTGGTGGGGAAACCTGACCCTGCTTTTTTATGCGCAACATCCATAAGTCGAGTACATAAGATGGCACAGCAAGACATTTCCATTCAGCAGCTTGTTGACAAGATTGAGAACAATGAAATTCGCTTGCCGGAGATGCAACGCCAGTATGTCTGGCAATCAACACGCGTTCGTGATCTCCTGGACTCGCTCTACCGCGGGTATCCATCGGGAACCATTCTCACTTGGGAAACGAATGAACAAGTCGCCACACGTGCGTTTGCCGTCGATCAAAACGTCAACATGCCCATGCAATACCAGCTTCTGCTTGATGGGCAGCAACGCCTGACATCACTCTCAGCTATTCTGCGCGGTGAACCTGTTCAGGTACGAGGGCGCAAGCGTCCCATTGATATCCTATTCAATCTCGAACACCCGGATGCATTACAATTCATCACCGAAGTGAATGAAAACGACTCAACGGATAGCAGTGCAGGAGAAGACACCTCTGAGGCGACGGAAGATGAATTGCTCGAACGCTTCAACAAAATGGCCTTTGTTGTACATGCAAAGAAACTTGCGGTCTTGCCCCACTGGGTTTCAGTCACCAAAGTCTTCAAGGAAAACAGTGACGCATCGATTCTAAAGGCCGCCGGAATAACATTCATGGATGATCCGCGATACGACAAATTTACGGACCGTCTCAAGAAACTCAGAGCCATCAAGGACTACAATTATCGTGTTCATATCCTCGAGCGTGAGAAGTCCTACGAGGAAGTCACGGAAATCTTTGTGCGGGTGAATTCGCTCGGAGCCAAGCTGCGAAGTTCCGATCTGGCCCTTGCGCAAATTACAGCGAAATGGCGGGATTCCCTGAAAATATTCCAAGACTTTGAACGGGAATGCGATCAAAAGGGGTTTCCCTTGGATGTGGCGATCCTTTTGCGCAATCTCATCGCATTTGCGACCGGACAATCGAAATTTCGTGCCATCACCGGTTTGTCACGCAACCAACTTGAAGACAATTGGAAAACGTCCATCAAGGGCATGGAGTATTCAATAGATTTCCTCAAGTCCAATGTCGGGATCGAAAGCCCGGCGCTCCTGTCATCGAATTTCATTCTGATTGTCATTGCGCTGCTTGCTCATCGGCGTAATTATAATTTCACACCGGACTTTGTTGCACAATTGAGGAAGTGGGTCCTGTTGGCCAATGTAAAGGGACGATACTCGCACGGCTCATCCGAGACCCTTCTTGACCAGGACTTGACAGCGATCAACCAGCCAGAGGATCTATCCATCCTCTTTCAACGTTTGAGAACACAAGTTGGGAGTTTAGACATTCATGCCCGTGATTTTGAAAACAGAAACAGTCAAAGCGGTTACTTTAAGACAATGTTTCTCGCCTTTCAGAAGGATGGAGCCACCGACTGGCGTGACCAACTCAAGATATCGCTCAAACATATCGGAAAAAAACACCGTCTGCAATTTCATCACGTGTTTCCACAGGCTGTTCTTAAACGTGTGGGAGCAGATAAGCACAACATTAACGATATTTGCAATTTCTCATTTATCAGCGAACGTACAAATCGCAAAATAAGTGACAAGGAACCCGCAGACTATCTTTCCGCTATCGTAGATAAGCTCGGTGAGGAGGGACTATTGAGGCAATGTATTCCAATCGATCGACAGCTTTGGTCGGTTGACCGCTATCAGGACTTTCTCCAGGCGAGACGTGAACTTGTTGCGAAACGCATGAGCGATTTTATCGCAAGTGACTGAAATGAAACCCTACAAAATAGACACGAACTAAGAGCCTGAATCATAATACCTCATATTGCAGTATATACAGTAAAAAGACAAAATAACCTCAATATATTGTAGTTTGGTCTGAATTTTAGGTCAAGCTCTAAGGCCCGTGGACATCTGATCTTGAACGTTTCTGCATTTCTGTTAAATTCATTCTCAGAGTCGCCCGGAAAAGAGGCGACGCAGACTATTGAGAGAGTCGAATCATGAATATAGATTGATCCGTCTTGACGGATGTGATGGGGGAGCGGATTGCGCCGCTTCTGTCGGGAAAGGAAACGGATCCTGGTCGAACAGCGGACAATCGCCTGTTCCTGGAGGCGGTGCTGTGGCGGTTTCGGACCGGTGTACCGTTAAAAATGATCCAAAGCGGGATCTTCCGCCCCGTTTCGGGAACTGGAACAGTAACTTCCGACGGTTTCGCTGGTGGGTACAAAAAGGTCTTTTGAGGGTATTTTCAGCGTGTTATCCGACGATGTCGTACGTCCGTACCTTGCTGACGGATCTTTCCTGCGGCAACAGGAAGGACAGAGCGGCACTCTTGGAACAGAATGCGGTCATGCTGGAAAGTGGTAATAGGATATGCCTGTCCGATACTTTCTAACTTCCTGCACGATCCTATTCTCCATCTTAGCGTTGATGAAACAAGGTGGCAATGAGAGTCTCAACCCATCTTTAACGTGCGCCGAGATAAGGTGCACTCTCCTAGCGGGTGCAAATC
>JAPORU010000184.1 GCA_026710045.1 Aestuariivita sp.
CGTGTCGGACGCCTCTTCCGCGACAAGGAACGGGCGCGTCTCGAACGCCAGCATCACCGCCGCGCCGCTTAGTCACTCGGTCAAAAAAATCCGCGGAAAACCGACGGGTGGAGTCTGTCTCCTCAAACAGGGCGACTCCCCGCAGCCTCATATCGTGCCGAAATGATCAATATTACGCCGGTTGTCAAGCCAAATATCCGATAAATCGCTGGTTTTGCACGACAGAAATCCGGCCAAAAGTCTTGCCATTCACGAAAAATGGGGGTTTTTTAACAGACACTAGATAGGCTTGCGGAACACGGAGTCAAGACGGTGATTCCCCCGAAGAAAAACCGAACGCTTCCGCGCACCTTTGACCGAGACGCCTATCGGGAACGGCACCGGATCGAGAATTTCTTCTGCAAAATCAAGGAGTTCCGGGCGATTGCAACGCGATACGACAAGACCGCATCCAGCTTCGCGGCCGGCATTCACCGGGTTGCAGGGGTCATCGCCGCACGATAAATGTCCACGAGCCCTAGAGGAAATCATGCCATGCGGTTTCTCGACTATTTTTGTAGAGGCGACCAGGACGGGTCTGACGCACCCTCCGGTGTGTTCACCGGTCTGAGGTTCCGTCCGCTTATATCAACCGTGTACAGGGAAAATCGCCCGCGTTCGCCCTGGGTTTCCCGTGCAAACATAATCACACGGCCGTTTGGTGACCATGTTGGACTTTCATCCAGGAAGGAAGCGGTGAGCAATCGCTCTTCCGACCCGTCGACTCGCATGACACCGATATGAAATCGTCCCCGATGCTGCTTTGTGAAGGCAATTAAATCGCCACGTGGAGACCACACCGGTGTACCGTATCGTCCGCGTCCAAAACTAACGCGCTGCGCGCGCTCTCCAGTGGCTGATATTACGTAGAGCTGCTGAGATCCGGATCGATCACTCTCGAAGACAATGCGTTGTCCATCGGGTGAAAAACTTGGTGCGGTGTCGATGGATGGAGCCTGTGTGAGCCTTTGGGACTGATCTGTACTTAAGTTGAGTGTATGAATATCTGTGTTTCCACCCTGCTCAAGCGAGTACACGACGGTTTGTCCGTCCGGTGCAAATCGCGGCGCAAAGCTCATGGTCCCAATCGTGTTTTCAAGAATGCGGCTTTGCAGCGACTTGATGTCGAGTTCATGAATGCGCGGTTCGCCGGATATATAGGACGTGTAGAGAACACGTTCACCATCGGGAGAAAATCTTGGGGCCAGTACGATGGATTCATCATCCGTTAAGTATTGGATGTTTTCCCCATCGTAATCCATAACGGCTAACCGTTTTCGGCGCTCATTTTTGGACCCGGTTTCAGAGACAAATGCCACTCGGCTGTCAAAGTAACCACTTTCACCGGTTATGCGACTGTAGACGGTATCCGCAACCTTATGTGCCATGCGTCGCCAATTCGCGACGGAACCGGCAAATTGCAGTCCTGACCCAAACTGCGAGTTCGCGAACACATCAAAGAGCTGAAACTGCACGACAAGATCCTGTCCGCTCACAGACACAGAGCCAACAATCAAGGCCTGCGCGTTAATCACCTTCCAGTCGGTATACTGAACGGGGGCCGGGAAGTTTGCCACATCCGTTATAAAGGCCGTCTGCGGGATCTCGCGAAAGAGACCTGTCCCGACCAAGTCCTGTGCAATCACGCGTGTTATGTCCTGTGCATATCCGGCAGCCGTTTCATCATCGGACAGAAACTCGGGAAGAGCGAACGGCAAAGGTTCAATGATCCCTTCCGTAATTTCAATCCGAAGGGGCGCCGACTGTGAAAATGCCGGTTCAGCCTGTATCAAAAATGACGTGGTCAAGATCAAAACTGTGTATTGGAAAAATATCCTCATTTGATCCTCATTTGCTCTGGATTGAATGTTATTTCAATGTTGCGCCAATGGTCATACTTCTCAATCGGTAGATTATAGCCGCGTGGCTTACTACAACGAATAATTGCCCGCCTCGCCGCTTCAAAAGCTTGCCGGGCCGCAGATTCCGAACCACCTGAAAAGGATAGCATTTTGAGAGAAACCGGTTCGGGACGTCCTTCGCGTGTCATTGATACCCTAACGACTACAGTCGTTCCTAGAGCTTCTGTGGACAGTGATCCGAGATTCCAACAGTTCGAGATCGCCGCGATCAGACCGCCTTTTTCGCCGGATGACAGCGGCGGGCCCGATCGCGATGCTGCGTCTGGAGCCGGTTCGGCCGCCAGGACATCGGCAAGCGCACTCTCAACAGCATCGGTGATCGTAACCTCTTCTCGCTCTTCTTCCACACTGTCACGGTTGACCGGTTGAGGACGTGCCGGTGGAATGATTGCCCGTGCGAGCGCATGCGCCGGCTCTTCCGCTTCGGTGACGATTTCAGTCGTTGCCTCTTCGGGAGAAGTCGCCTCCTGGATGTCCTGAGGGATGTCGCTCGGTCCGTCATCCAAGACGACGGCTTCTTGCTCGATGTCGCTTGGAGTGGTCTCAGGTGGCGGTGGTGCAACGATTTCGGGTGCAATGCGCTCTGCTGCTTGCGGTGTTGAATCAAGTGTTGGAGCGGCGTCGGGCTGAATCTCCTCTGCTGGCGGGATTAGGTCTGGAGTGGTCGTGTCATCGTTCTCCGATGGCGTCGGGTCCGGTGGTACCTCCGGTGGCGTTTCAGGAGGGGTAGGCTCTGTGTCAGCCAACGGCGATGGTGGACGTTGCTGAGGTTCTTCCTCCAATTCATCCGGTACTTCCTCCACCGGTTCAGAGGGTCGATCGGGAGCGATAGGATCTTCAATTGCTGCCTCAGAGGATGGATCTACGGCTTGGAGAAGACGGAACTCATCGTTCGAAATCACGTAAACATCTTGAACATCAAAAGGTGGCGGCTCGGGTTCAATAGTGCCACCGATCACAATCCATCCAATCAACATAAGGTGACCGAACCCTGAAATAAATGTTCCGATTTTCAATGCGGTTCATTCCTGTGGTTTGTCGAATCGCGGTCCACCCCCGTCCGTTACGAGCCCTATTTTGGAAAAACCTCCCGCATCGAGTGCGCCCATGACTTGCATAACCACCTCGTACGGCACAGAGCCGTCGGCTCGGACGTAGACCTGATCAGAGGTACGCTCCGCAGCGATGGCCTGTAGGCGCGGTACCAGACTGTCGCGGTCGACATCGGTCGCCTGAATTTGCACCGCGCCGCCTGCCTGGATGGTTATCGTCAATGGTTCTTCCTGCTCAGACGGTAGCGCGGTTGCGGCTGTCTCTGGTAAATTGATTGGTACTCCGACGGTCAGTAATGGTGCGGCGACCATAAAGATAATCAATAAGACCATCATTACGTCCACGAACGGCGTCACATTGATTTCGGCCATCGGTCTAGAGCGCGCGCGCCTTCGTCTCCGATGTGGTGTTTCACGTTTGAGAACATCGGCGCCCATGACTTATCGATCCACCTGACGTGAGAGTATGGTTGCAAACTCATCAGCCAGAGATTCATATCCAGCCACCATATGTTCGCTGTCTGAAGAGAATTTATTGTAGAAGATCACGGCGGGAATTGCCGCCAGAAGCCCAAGACCGGTGGCCATCAGAGCTTCCGCGATACCGGGTGCGACAACCGCAAGATTTGTATTTTGTTGTTCGGCAATTTCAATGAAGGCATTCATGATTCCCCAAACGGTTCCAAACAATCCGACGAATGGGGCCGTTGAACCTACTGTTGCGAGAACCGGCAGCCCTTTCTGTAAGTCCGCAACCTCTTTCGATATCGCGACATCCATTGAACGATCAACTCGGGCCTGAACTCCGGGGATGAGGAGGCCGTCGTCACCATGCGATCGTCGCCATTCCATCATTCCCGACACAAAGATCCGTTCTGAGCGACCATGGGGTTGACCACCAATTCTGTTGAGGAGGTCATCGAGAGGCTCGCCGGACCAAAACTGCTGATCGAAGCGTTTCGCTTCTCTGCGAGCGTTTCGAAATGTCAGCGATTTGTGAATGATGATGGCCCATGCCCAAAATGAAGCCAAAATCAAGATGACCATTGTGAGCTTCACGGTCAAAGTGGCGCGGGCAAATAAACCCCAGGCCGTAAAGTCAATTTCCTGAGCCTGCGTCAGAACTTCTGCTTCCATATGTCTGCTCGTACGTTGCGGTCATTCTTTGGACCGATTCGTACACGCTGTCTACAATATCTTGACGAAAAATCCAACCCTACAATTGGGACATCAGCATGGCATTTAATTGAGGGTTTGGATTTCGGGCGGCAGGGGAACAGGACGTCCGGTTGTTGTCATGGAGACGACGGTCACGAGCGCCTTAAAGATGAGTCGTTTCTGTTTATACATCTTCTGGTTAAATTGCCATCGTACACGCGTCAGTTTGTGATGTGTTGTCCGGATAACGAGCGAATCAGCCAGTCGAGCGGGTCCAAGATAATCCGCCTCGACGCGTACAACGGCAAATACCCGCCCGTCCTTCAGCATTTTGCCTTGATCGAGTCCAAGCTCCCGTGCAATGTCCGAGCGGGCTCGTTCGATAAAGCGCAGGTAATTTGCGTAATAGACGATTCCGGCCATATCGGTGTCTTCATAAAATACTGAGATGTTGAATTCATGTTCACGTGTCATGGTCGGTACTGTAATATTGGGCGTCATCAAGAAGAGCACCGTCACGCGATGATCCGGATTCTCAATGGTAAGAGATCCGGTATGTGCATGACACCGTTCATTTCTGCGTCGTTCTCTTTCCTATTTTCTATGATGGATTTAAAAGGGATTTGGATGCAAACATACTGAAATCGTGAGAGGAAAGGAATGGCCGAGGTCATGAGGCCGTTGTCGTATCCGTTATGGTGTGGAGGAACGCATCCTGATTTACCGTGAAATCTGCTGATATGCGGCAGCAGGTCCTGCCAGACCCGTTTGTTTCATCGCCTTGGCGTTTCTTGCAAAAACCGGTCGAGACTGCCACCGTCGATGTCATGGTCATGGTTTACTTTTTCCTTACAAACGGATAGGCAAGTCGATCTCTGCGTCTATGTGGCTGACGCAATCGGAGCACCAGGTTCGGTAACGTTACGTACTTGGAAGGATATCTTTCCCCTTTTTGCCTCGCATTCAAATGTGTCTCATGCATTTATAGTGTGGCTCCTGTTTCATCCTGTTCTATCGGGTCAAACAAGTTGGCCATCTGGGCCGGTGGACGTAAGCCCATATGGTTCCACGCTTTATGGGCCAGCATTCGACCTCGTTGGGTGCGTTGAATAAGCCCCTGCTGCAGGAGAAACGGCTCGATTACCTCCTCGATAGCGTCCCGTGCTTCACTGAGTGCTGCCGAAAGAGTTTCGATTCCGACGGGGCCACCTGAATAATTTTCCGCAATGAGCTGAAGGTAGCGTCGGTCAGCTCCATCGAGGCCGAGATTGTCGACTCCCAAGCGTGTGAGGGCCCTGTTCGCCAAGACCCTTGTGATATGTCCGTTGTTCTCAACATCTGCAAAATCAATTACGCGACGGAGCAAACGCCCGGCAATGCGTGGTGTTCCACGGGCCCGGCATGCGATCTCCCGCGTACCGTCGTCATCCGCTGGAGCACCGAGCTTGCTTGCGTTGCGGACAACAATGTTCTGCAACTCATCGACATTGTAGAATTGCAGCCGTACCTGAATTCCAAATCGATCGCGCAACGGCGTTGTTAACAGTCCGAGACGTGTTGTCGCACCGATCAACGTAAAGGGTTGCAACTCGATTCGCAGCGTTCGAGCGGCCGGTCCTTCGCCAATTACAAGATCAAGCTCAAAATCTTCCAAGGCCGGATAGAGAACTTCTTCAACTGTGGGGTTGAGTCGATGGATCTCATCAATAAACAAGACATCGTGTGCTTCGAGGTTTGTCAGTATCGCAGCGAGATCCCCAGCTTTGGCTAATACGGGTCCCGAGGTCATTCGGAAATTCACGCCAAGTTCACGTGTTATAATCTGTGCGAGAGTCGTTTTTCCTAATCCGGGTGGGCCATAGAATAACGTATGATCCATGGATCCCCCGCGTCTGCGGGCCGCCTCTATGAACACGGCTAAATTCGCTTTTGTTTCGGCTTGACCGATGAAATCCTTCAAATATTGTGGACGCAGTGCGTGATCGATGTCTTCGGGCAACGCCTCGGACGTAACGTTAATGTTGCTTTTGGTCACGATAAACCCTCTATGATACCGGTGCGAGGATCTTGAGCGCCTCACGTATCAGGTCGGGTGCTTCCAGATTATTGTTGGCATGGGCCGCCTGAACAACTGCGGAGGCGGCCTCTGAAGTGGAATAACCAAGATTGGAAAGCGCTGAAAGAGCGTCGGCCCTGGCGGTTGCGGATATTTGTGGTTCAACGTGATCGGTCGGCAAAGTTACCCTTTCCGAACTTTGCTTTTCGTCGTCTGGTTGTACGACGAGAGTGTGTTTCTCGGTGCCACTCAAGATCATGATATGTGGCGCTTTGTCCTTGAGATCCATGACAATTCTTTGTGCCATCTTAGGGCCAATTCCCTTTGCTGCACGGATGGACGCCCAGTCCTCCATAGCAATGGCCCTTCCGATTGCCTCGGCACCCAGTGCGCCAATGATGGCCATGGAAGCCTTGGCCCCAACACCTTGTACAGACATGAGCAATTGATGCCATTCCTTTTCCAATCGTGAGCTGAATCCAAATAATTGCATCAGGTCCTCACGGACCAACAAATCAGTGTACAAGGAAATGGTCGCACCAGCCTTGGGCAGTGCCATTCGTGTCGACTCCGAGATATGGACGATATACCCGACACCGTGAACATCCATCATGATTTGATCGCCATCGGAGTCGATCAACACTCCGGTCAATCGACCAATCATGAGTGCAATGCCTCCGCCAACACTCCGGACGATTGCAAGTGGAATGCGTGACAAATCGCGACGGCGAGTGCGTCGGCGGAATCAGAACTCTTCGGGTTTGAACCGGGCAGCTGCATGCGCACCATATGTTCGATCTGCACCTTGTCCGCATGACCGATGCCGACAACGGTTTTCTTGATTGCATTGGGAGCGTACTCGCCAACACTTAAGCCAAATTGTGCCGGAACGAGGACGGCAATGCCTCGGGCCTGTCCTAACTTCAACGTTGCCTTGGCATCTTTGTTGACAAATGTTTGTTCAACTGCGGCGGTATGGGGTCGAAATGTCTCAAAGACGTGTGTCAATTGCTGGTGCAAAGAGAGCAAACGACTCGATAATTTCCCTTGACCGCTGCTGCAACGACCATTCGCAATGTGCATCAATTTACTTCTCTGCAACTCAATGACTCCCCAACCGAGATTACGAAGTCCCGGGTCAATCCCGAGTACACGCATGATTTGGTTGCTCCGTTGCTCATTCTTGCACCTCCTATTAGCATGTTTGGCGATCCGATACCAAGTATAATTGCTGGACACGTCGTCGTACAGACGACGGGGTCTGCGCTGATGTCAGCTCGGTTGACGCGTGATCCGGGATCAACACATTCCTTGTTGATCCAACCGCCAATGTTGTTTTCCATCTTTGCGATGATTGTCATGCATGACATGCATATCGAATTTGCATTTTCTATGCTTGTGCATAATGATTCCCGGCCCTAAATCCGGAGCATCGAAAACGTGACAGCCGTGACATAAAGGAGTAAAAAAATGGCTACTCTCGATACAAATGAGTATTCGGCTTTTGGTGCGCCGCGTCTTTTGGGACAAGTTGGTTTTGCCATCCTGTCGGTATTTTCCACGCTTATTGCCTGGAACAATGTGCGTGTGACACGCAAGGCCCTGTCGCAATTGAGCGATCGGGAACTTGATGATATCGGCTTGGTCCGTGGTGACATTGAGATGATCGCTCAAAACGTACAAAGCCGCTAATTGATACCTCCCCATAGATTGGCGTCGCGAGGATATAAAGCCTTGCGGCGCTTTCTTATTTTTGGTGTGTTACACGGTAATCTTGTTTCGAATCGTCGTTGAAGGAACATCCAAGACTGTCTGGTCCGTAGACTGAAGTGTAAGCGTGATCCATTCCTCTCGGGTGATCGAGTCCACCAACTGATAACCTTGGGCCGAGTAAGCCACAACGACATCATCGACCTGATCCTCTAGCAATCCTGACAAGATGGCATAACTGTTGGCCGAACTGTAACGGGCGACCTGTGGCGCCAGGAGAATGAGTGCTCTTTTCAAGATATTTGCAATCACGAGATTGAACGGTGCCGTCTTCGAGAAGGTCATGTGTTCAAATCCGGCTGACTCAACACATGTAACATGGGATTCCAAATTATTCGCCTGTACGTTCCTCCGCGCAACGAGAACAGCATCTCTTTCTATGTCACCTGCAACAACTGATGGATTCCAGATGCGAGCCGCCGCCATTGCGAGTAACGCTGTCCCACAACCAACGTCCGCTACCCTCTGTGCAACGAAACGTCTGCAAGCCAATTGATCGAGTGCCAGGAGACATCCCTGCGTTGTTCCGTGATAACCTGTTCCAAAGGCCATGACAGACTTCATCTGAAGCGGTTCAAGATTACTGGGAACGGGACAGTTGTCGTGTGATTCATAGATAAAAAACCGACCGATCTGTAAGGCTGGCCTCCGTTTACGGGCGTAGGCCACCCAGTCGATGTCTGGTATTTCTGACACCTGGAAGGGCGTACAATTGAACGCAGACCGCAATATCTCGAGTGCAACTTCATCGGGACGGGTTGGGAAATAACCCGTGACTTCATAGGCATTTGCGCGCTTTGATTTTGCCTCAATGCTGACACCATCGGGCGCAGGCTTTAGGCGTTCAAGCGCAGCGCCTAGTTCCTCAGCGCGTACCCTATCAGATAGAGAAGTTTGAGCCGAATAAGTGGCCACTACCGTCTCTGAAACCGATAAACGTCACGCAAACCGCGTCGCGTAACAAGATCAACCGCAATTTCGGCTGTGACAATTCTGCGAACAAAATACCAACCCCACAGCGCAGAGACCGTTCCGATCCCGATGGCCAGAACGGCTTGAGCGTAAATGACGCCGACGGACCCAAATGATGCAGCGAACCACATCGCCGTGGGCCACGTCAGAAGGCCATCGCGTATCCATGTCAAGAGTGTTGCACGCATGGGTCGGTCAAGAGCGTTGAACGCTGCATTGGATACAAAATAGGCACCCGTAAACAAAAAGGCGCCGGCGCCAAAATGGGTGAAGGCCCGTAAGACATCGGCCCCGTTAGCCACGAGGCCGAACGCGTGGGCGATGGAACTGCTGAAGGTCACAAGGAGTCCCCAGACAATGAACGTGTAGCAGAGACAAAAGAGCATGGCGTTTCGGTAGGTCGCGACCAGTCGCGTATACTGCTTGGCACCATAATTCTGACCAAAAATGCCACCAATTGATCCTGACAAAGCAAAAATGCCACCAAATGCAAGCACAGTTAGTCGACTGACGACAGCCCACCCTGCGACCGCATCATCACCGAACTGTGCCAGTGCTGCGGTGAGTAGATAGTTTCCAAAAGGTGTTGCCAACTGTGTCAACATTGCGGGACACGCTACAGCCATAAACGGCCATAAATGACGCATCACTTCGGCCAGACTCGGTAAGGCGATAAGTCTATGGAAACAGGTCGCAAAGTAGAGCGCCACCAGCATCAAGATGACGCGCGATATATTTAATCCAATTGCGGCCCCATCAAGCCCAAGTGACAGGTAATAAATCAAGACAGGATCAAGAAAGAAAGAGACCGTTCCAGAACTCAGGGTCACGAACATCGCCCGTTTGCCATCGCCCTCGGCCCGCAAGACACCGCTTGCAATCATGCCAATAATCATTACTGACAGAGAGGGGAGTGTCCACAGCAGATAACGGGCTGCCAGCTCCAATGTCTCACCAACTGCTCCCGCGAGAATCAAGATATCATAACGGAAAAGAATAATCATACCGGCCATTACAGTTTGCACAAAAAAGCCGATGAACAGTGCGCTTCCGGCGAGCAAACGTGCCTCGGATCTGTCATCGGCTCCGATCTCTCGTGATACGAGCACTGTTGCGGCAATCATCAATCCGATTCCCGAAGAAACGGAAAAGAACTGAATCGCAAAGGCAAAACCAATGGCAGCCACTAATTTTGGGTCACCCAACAGTGAGAGCCAAAGAAGATTCAAGGCGTCGACAAGGAAAACGAATGTAATGCCAGCCGTGCCGGTCAACGTCATGCGCACGACATGCCCCATAGTCGACCCTGACAGAAAACGACCCTCGGACAGCATGAATCTATACGGCGAGTGACGGTCGCAGTCGAACCAGGATGGTCTCGTTTCCGGGTCCTGGGTGACGAGGGATCATCAGTGCGAGCACCAGTGAGACCGTTGCCATGCCAGCTGCCATGACAAATACGCCGGCCGGAGAAACGAGCCAAAGATATCCCAGGCCCGCGGGCAAGAACACCGCAGCGATGTGATTGATCGTGAAGGAAACAGCTGCGGTCGGGGCGATATCAGCGGGATCCGCGATTTTTTGGAAATAGGTTTTGAGCGCCAGGGCCAAGGCAAAAAACAGATGGTCCAAAATATAGAGAATAGCGGCGATCAATACACCCCAACCAAAAAAGTATATGCCTCCATAGGCCAGAAAAACCACAATGAGACCGACATACTCAAAACCCAGTGCATTGCGTTCGCCGAAGTGACCGACAGCCCGTCCCATCAAGGGCGCCAGAAGCATGTTGGCGACAAGATTAACGAGATAGAGCGCTGTTACTTCATGCACGTCAAAGCTAAATTTCTCGACCATCATAAATCCGGCAAATACAATAAAGATTTGCCGACGGGCGCCGGACATAAATTGTAATGCGTAATAAAGCCAATAGCGTCGGCGCACGATCATTTTCTTAACTTGTGGCACCGGGGACTCAAATTGCCGAAATCCTACAAATCCAACCAACGCCAGTACAGCGGTCAAACCGCCTGCGGTCATATAGACGCTGTTGTAACTTAGATTGAGTGGGTCCCATAAAAGAACAATCGCTCCGTAGGCGATCAATGTCGCTCCAGAGCCAATAGCCAGGAGCCATCCCAGAGTCTGTGGTGCTTTGTCTTTCTCCAGCCATTGGAGCTGAAGAGATTGATTTACGGTCTCATAATAGTGGAAACCAATAGAGCTGAGCATTGTGATCGTGAGTATCCCGCCCATAGAGGGAAACCATGCGGTAACGGCCGTTGCCAAGCCGAGCATGGCGAGTGAAATCAATCCAAGAATCTGCTCGCGCACAAAAATGATGATGGAAATCACGCCAATAGCCAGGAACCCCGGGATTTCTCGAACTGTATGAAGCCAGCCGATGTCTGAGCCATCGAAACGTGCCATTTCGATTACGAAATTGTTGAGTAACGCGGACCATGTTGCGAAGGCTATGGGCATGGCGATCGCCATGAGAACCAGCAACGCGATCGGTTGCCGCCAAACCGGTAAATTGCGTGCGTCAGAAAGTGCGAGTGGTTTCAACATGACATGGAACTACGTCAATTGCCAATATTTTGCGAGAGAGAACATTGTGAGAATCCGAGTAAAATTATTTGTCGGTTTGGAACGGCACATTCGGGCGTTCATGACTTGTCTTGTGGCCGATGTAGTAGCGCTGTATTGTGTAGACATTCAATTATGTAAAAGAGGAATATACATTGAAAACGTCGATACAGAGTTTTCTTTGGAGTGCTCGATGGGTTGATGAGCGGCCGTTCTGATAGATCAAGGCGCTTGGGTAATGGGTGTGTTGTCGCGCAGGATGAATAGTGAATCGGCAAGTTATGATTGCTCGGCTTCATGCGTGTTACGGGAAAAGGGAAAAACGGTCGATTTGTGATTGGCGTAGCGTTGAATCCATTTGTTTTGGAATAGATCCAGGCGTCAGGTTTTATATTTTGTGGTGATGATAAATCAGGTTTTACGTTCGTAACTTTGAGCCCATGCGGTTCTCTCAGGTGGATTCGGCGTCGATGTTGGGTTACGATCAAAGAGATCAGTGGAGTTGATTCTATGCATGTCATAGTTGCCCGTCCGCACAAACAGCCTCAAAATGTACAAGTTCAGAAAACGCTGCGGTCGTGTTCGCCTTGTTTTCATTATGGAGATATCTCATGACCCGTCAGCGCCTGCCCATTGGGATCCAGGACTTCGACCGACTGCGAAGCACGGACAGCTATTACGTGGACAAGACCCCGTTGATCCGGGATCTGATCGCGCAGGGCGACTACTGGTTTCTCTCCCGGCCCCGTCGGTTTGGCAAGAGCCTGCTGGTGAGCACACTCAAGGCCTTGTTCGAGGGCCGCGAAGAGTTGTTCAACGGGCTGGACATCCATAATCACTGGGACTGGTCGCTCACCCATCCGGTGGTGCGGCTGAGCTTTGATGGGATGTATAATGAGCCGGAGGCTATTGAGCGCAACCTTCTCGTTCAATTGCAAGCGATCGAGCGGGAGGCCGCGCTTGAACCGTCAACGTGGCAAACGGCCCCCGAGTATTTGTTTGACGTGCTGCGCCGTCTCCAGCACACGACCGGCCAGCGTGTCGTTATCCTTGTAGACGAGTACGACAAGCCGATCCTGGATGTTCTGAAGGATCCGGATCGGGCGCGGGCCAACCGGGAGTATCTGCGGGGCTTCTATGGTATCATCAAGGGCAGTGCCGCGCATGTCCGCTTTGTCTTCGTTACGGGCATCAGCATGTTCTCCAAGGTCAGCCTGTTCTCCGGTCTCAACAATCTCAAGGACATCAGCCTCGATCCGCGCTTTGCCACGATCTGCGGCTATACCGATACCGACATCGACACCGTCTTTGCGCCGGAACTGGAGGGACTGGATCGCGAGGCCATCCGCAGCTGGTACAACGGTTATAACTGGCGGGGAGAGGAGCGGCTCTACAATCCCTTCGATGTGCTGTTGCTGTTCGACGAACGGGAATTCAAGCCGCACTGGTTCCGGACGGGGTCGCCGCGGTTCCTGTTCGAGACCCTGCAGGAGAAATCCATCCATCCACGGGAACTGGAGGGGTGCTGGCGCGATGAGACGTTGGTGTCAAAATTCGAGATTGATGCGATCGACATTGAGGCGCTTCTATTCCAGACCGGGTATCTCACCATCGTTGACGAGCAGCGAAGAGGCCACCGGACCCTCTACCGGCTGGACTATCCCAACCGGGAGGTCAAGCTCAGCCTGAACGACGAACTGCTGATGTATCTGAACCCGACACACCGGGTGCCCTCGGAGGACGGAGAGACGCTGCGGGATTTACTCGTCGCCCACGATTTCGAGGGCTTTGCCACAACGCTGAAGGCCTACCTCGCGAGCCTTCCCTACCAGTGGCACACGACCGGTGATCTCACCCGTTACGAAGCCTGGTATGCGGGTCTCCTGCATATGGCCTTCCGGGCCATCGGCGTGGAGGTCCGGTCCGAAGACTCTTCCAGTCATGGTCGTGCGGACCTGGTGGTCTTGACGGGCGGACAGGTGTTCCTGTTCGAGTTCAAGATGGCCGAAACAGCCGAAGAGACAGAGACTGCATTGGACGCAGCCCTCGCGCAGATCCGGGACCGGGGCTACGCCGAAAAGTACCGCGACCGCTCGGAGCCCATCCATTTGATCGCAATCGCCTGCGGGCGTGACGCCCGCAACCTGCTGGATATCCGGGTCGAGCCGGAAGATGATCCTGATGATCTTCGGCGTCGTTGAATTTGAGTGTACTTGGATTCTTCTGTAACGGGTTAGAAATTGGGGTTGCTATGGGTGTCGAGTGTGACATTGGTGAAGGTTCCGCCGACATCGGCACCGAGACGGATGGGATGGGTTGTTATGGGTATGCGTGTGTGGTGGCAGTGGCCTGGATTTGAGCGAGTGTCTGATGCGGTGTGATGGCGTCGACGGAAAGCGTGAGGTCCAGCAGCGCGCCGGTCTTGGATGTCAGGGCGCGTTCGAAGGCCGCTTCAAAGTCGGCGGTTGTTGCGATGCGTTCGGTGTGGTAGCCGTAGGCGTCTCCAAGCCGGAGGAAGTCGGGGTTTTTCAGGGTGGTGCCGGAGACGCGTCCCGGGTACGATCGCTCCTGATGCATGCGGATGGTGCCGTAGCTGTGGTTGTTGAGAAGCAGGATAATTGGCTGCGCGTTCGCTTGCATCGCGCTACCCAGCTCCTGGCAGGTCATCTGGAAGTCGCCGTCGCCGGTAAAGCAGACGACCGTGCGGTCGGGATAGGTGACCTTGGCGGCGATGGCGGCCGGAAGGCCATAGCCCATGGCCCCGGATTGCGGGGCCAGCAGGCGTTGGTTCGGGCCAAATTGGAAGTAGCGGTTTGGCCAGACGGAAAAGTTTCCGGCGCCGTTGGTGAGTATCGCATCGGCGGGCAGACGGTTGCGTAAGTAGGCGGTGACGGCGCCCATATCCACCGGACTCGGCTGTTTCGGAAGCGTGAAGCTGGTCTCGTAGGCCGAGCGGGCTTCCCGGCGCCAGGTGGCCCAGGATCCGTGGACGGATTGGTGCGCCAATGCGTGCGAGAAGGCGTTGGGACCGGAATGGATGCCGTGATGCGGCTGGTAGATCTTGCCGATCTCCCGGTCCGAGGCATGGGCGTGGATCAATGTTTGCTCGGGTACGGGGACTCGCAGCAACCGGTAGCCATCGGTGGTCATCTCGCAAAAACGTACACCGATGGCCAGGAGCAGGTCGGCCCGGGCGAACAACGTTTTTGTGGTTGATGTCATGCCGACGCCTGCATCGCCTGCATAGGTGACGGAATGGTTGTCGTAGAGATCCTGGCAGCGAAAGGCCGCCAGCACCGGGATGTCGGCGGCTTCGGCAAAGCGTTGCAGAGCGTCCTGTCCCGTTTTGGTCCACCCACCGTCGCCGATCAGGATTAGCGGCCGTCGCGCCGCGGACAGCGCCGCGACCACCGCTTGGAGGGCCTCGGGCGTCGGTGCCGCCTCGTCGACCGAAGCGGGGGCGGTCAGTGCGGGCACCGCGGTGCCGCTGGTGAGCACATCCTCCGGCAGTGCGACGACAACCGGTCCCGGTCGACCACTCAGGGCTGTGCTCCAGGCGCGGGCAAGAATCTCGGGAATCCGGTCGATCCGTTCAATCTCCACCACCCATTTGGATACGCCGCCAAAGAAGGACCGGTAATTGATCTCCTGAAACGCTTCGCGCCCGGTCATGCCGGTTCCGACCTGGCCGATAAAGAGGATCATCGGAGCACTGTCCTGCATTGCGGTGTGGACGCCGATCGCCGCGTTGGTGGCGCCGGGTCCCCGGGTGACAAAGCCGATTCCGGGCCGGCCGGTGAGCTTGCCATAGGCGGCCGCCATGAACGCCGCACCACCTTCGTGTCGGCAGAGAAAGAAATCAAGGGATGTCGGGCTGTCACTCCGCGCCGGGTTGGTATCATACAGCGCGTTCAGCACCGCGAGATAGCTTTCACCCGGAATCCCGAAGCTCTGCCGCGCACCCAGCGCCTGCAAACATTCGACGAGAACAGCTCCGCCCGCGCGTTGGTTCATTGTGACCGGCTCCTTCGGTTCGTGAGGTGACGGCCGAACCCTCGTCCGAGCCCAGTCGTCGCGGTGGACGGACATACGTCCGTGTCGATCGGCCGACTACATCTGACCACGGTACGGTGTTCGCGCCAGCGCCGCGTGCACATAGTTGATTATTGTCACAAAATCGGACACCGGCAAACCCGTAGCTTCTCTAGTGTATCAACCGCATTGAATTGATGGGAATATCACCTTCATTTTTGGACGTACATTTTTTTCTAAAGTTGGATCGTCGAAAAATTTACTGTCCACATCAGTGACAAGCCATCAATTCAATAATTTCTGGATACTAGACCGCGTGCGCATGCGACGGCACATAACCGCATGTCGAAGATATGGCACAAAATTGTGATACTCTGCCCGCAAAGCATGGACGGAAGCCATATCGTGAATGTGGGGCGTAGACATAGGACCGGACAATTGCTCAAATGACATGAAAGAGTAGAATCGGGTTTGGACGATCAGGACATGGATCGGATCGTCTTGTCAATCCAAAAATCGGGGATGGCTCATCAATCACCGTCTGACCAAGTTTTCATAAGCCTCGGCAATGTCACGGGTCATCGGACCAACTTCAAAATTATACGCGCCGATTTGACCGACAGGCGTGACTTCGGCGGCTGTACCTGTCAGCCAGCATTGTTCAAAACTCTCCATTTCCGCAGGTGCGATTCTTCTCTCGTGAACCTTGATTTGGCGCTCTTTCAATAAGCCAATGACCGTTTGCCGAGTTATGCCGTCAAGAAAGCAATCCGGAACGGGTGTGTGAGCTTCACCATCTTTAACGAAGAAAATATTTGCGCCTGTCGCTTCGGCGACATAACCACGGTAATCCATAAAGAGGGCGTCGGAACATCCCTTGGCCTCGGCTGCATGTTTTGATGTCGTGCAGATCATATAAAGTCCCGAAGCCTTGGCATGAACGGGTACTGTCTTGGGGCTTGGTCGTTGCCATTTTGCGATATCAAGCTTGGCGCCTTTGAATTTCGCATCCCCATAATAACTTCCCCATTCCCATGCAGCGATTGCGAGATGGACGGCGTTTCGACTTGCTGCAACTCCCATATCTTCACCCGCTCCTCGCCAAGCGACCGCACGAACGTAAGCGTCAGACAGTCCGTTTACCCTGAGAATGTCTTGCTTTGCTGTCTCGATTTCGTCGACAGACCAGGGAATCTCAAAGTCAAGGCACGAGGCGGAATAGTGCAGCCGCTCCGAATGCTGTCGACTCTTGAAGATGTGGCCGCCATAGGACCGTTCACCTTCAAATACGGAAGAGGCATAATGCAATGCGTGGGTTAAGATGTGGACATTTGCGTCGCGCCATTTAATGAATTTACCATCCATCCAAATTTGGCCGTCACGGTCTTCGTAACTTGCCATGGCCTATCTCCCGAGAATAGAGGTGAAGATTGTTGAAGCTTTACATTATTGTGTAAAGGAGAAGTTTACGTTATGAGTGTCGCCAGGTATCAAGACACTCTTGGAATGTCAACAATGCTGACATAAACCGACGTTGCATTCGCAGTGGCTTTATGGAGAGTAGATTTCCATGGCGGACGGAAAGTTTGGTCAAGGGTGCGGAGGCGAAAGTCTGCTCTACTTGACGGATGAACAGTTGAGTCAAGGAATCGAGGCCATGTATTTTGCATACAGGGGCTTTACCGCTGAGCCCGATCGAATCCTCGAGAGACTTGATTATGGCCGGGCCCATCATCGCGCGATCCACTTTATAAATCGGTCTCCCGGAACGACGGTCAATAATCTCCTGGCCATACTCGGTGTAACGAAGCAGTCGCTTAATCGGGTGTTGCGGACGTTGATCAAGGATGGTCTGGTCGAGCGGCGTATCGGGATGTCGGACAAGCGGGAGCGGCATTTGTTTTTGACCGACATTGGTGAGCAGCTTGAAGCACACTTATCGAATTCGCAGCGCAATCGGATGCGAGCGGCATATCGGGATGTTGGTCCAGAAGCGGTTGCCGGATTCCGACAGGTTCTGGAGGCCATGATGGATGACAACCTTCGCAAGTCGGTGGCACAATTGAATGATAAGTCCGCATGAACATAATCGATGCTCATCTTCTCATTGTTGATGATGATGAGCGTATCCGTGAACTGTTGAAGAAGTATCTCATGAAGAGAGGATTTTTGGTTACGGCTGCGACCGATGCCGAGCATGCACGTCGAATCCTTGAAGGACTTGAATTTGATGTCATTATCTTGGATGTGATGATGCCCGGTGAAAGCGGAATTTCGTTGACCCGGTCCTTGCGCCAATCGCTTGCGACACCGATCATGTTATTGACAGCGAAAGGAGATATCGACAGCAGAATATCCGGATTGGAGGCTGGCGCGGACGACTATATCGCGAAACCCTTTGATCCACATGAATTATTCCTTCGAATTAATGCGGTATTGCGTCGTATGCCCGAGGTCTCGGAAGATGAGAAAATACCTCAAGTTCTGAAGCTGGGTCTGGTGCGCTATGACGTGAAGCAGGTGCAGCTCAAGAAAGGAGATGAAATCATTTCCTTAACAGCAACGGAAGCTCAATTGATGCAGACATTCGCGAAGAATCTTGGAGAGGCCGTTAGTCGGATGAAACTTGTGGAAAAACTGGGGCGGGATCAAGAGCACGCACAAGAACGCGCGATTGATGTTCAGATTACGCGGTTACGGCGCAAAATTGAGGTTGACCAGAAGAAACCGCGATATCTGCAGACCGTCCGAGGTGAAGGTTATATGCTCGCTGCCGATTAGTGGGAGCAACGTATATATCGTTTAACGGGCACGAACGAAATGGCATGAAGACAACCTTGATTTCCCATGCTGACTGCTTGAAGCACAGCGTTCCTCCAGGTCATCCGGAGTGTGTGGATCGTTTGACGTGCATTAATGATGCTCTCGCGTCACTTGACGTGATTCGTGAGTCTGCGCCGCTGGCAACGGATGATCTGCTGTTCCTCGCTCATTCACCAGACCATATCGCCGATCTCTCGGCGCTCTCCCCATCGAGTGGGCCGATTGGTGTTGACGCTGATACGTGGATGGCCGTTGGAACGCTTGATGCAGCACGACGGTCGGCCGGTGCCTGTGCCTATGGAGTGGACTTGCTGATCGCAGGCGCAGCGTCAAACGTTTTTGTTGCAACACGTCCACCCGGGCATCACGCAGAGAAACATAAAGCAATGGGATTTTGTTTCTTCGGAAATGCGGCAGTGGCCGCCAAGCATGCACTGGATAATCATCATCTTGATCGCGTTGCCATTGTCGATTTTGATGTGCATCACGGAAATGGGACCCAGGATATTTTGTGGAATGAGCCGCGTAGCCTCGTAATAACGAGTCAGCAAATGCCTCTGTGGCCGGGCACCGGGCATCCTTCCGAAACCGGGACGAGCAATAATATTCTTAATATCCCGCTGCCACCGAAGAGCGATGGTAGGCGGATGCGTCAGGATTATGAAGAAAAGGTTTTTCCGCGCTTGCGGGACTTTAGGCCTCAACTTATTATTCTGTCGGCAGGTTTTGATGCACACGCGCAAGATCCGCTTGCGGATCTTAACTGGACAGAGGAAGATTATGGGTGGTTGACTGCAAATATTATGGCACTTGCGGATGATTTGTGCGGTGGCCGTGTTCTCTCGACACTGGAAGGTGGATATGATTTGAGCGCGTTATCGGAGAGTGTTCGTATACATGTTGAAGAATTGATGAGGGCAAATTGATGGTGGATGAAAATACGTCGGAACTGTCGTTTGAGGAGGCGATGACCAAACTGGAAAAGGTTGTTGATGCATTGGAAAAGCCGGAGGTCTCGTTAAGTGAGTCCATAAAATTATATGAACGTGGAGCGGCGCTCAAGAAGCGATGTGAAGAAGAGTTGAAGAAAGCCGAGCAGAAAATTACTGCAATTACGCTTGATGTCGATGGCAATCCAACAGGAGTTGAACCGTTGGACAGAGACGAGATCTGAGTTGTGTTTGAGGAGCGTCTAAAGGAAGCAGCTTTGAGAATACAAAGACATTTCGACTCTGTATTCGCTGAATTCGAAGATGTTCCTGTGACGCAAGCGATGGCCTATGCGATATATGGTGGTAAACGGCTTCGCGGGTTTCTGGCGATTGAAACGGCACGTCTGCACGGAGTTGATATCAAGCGCGCTATCTGGCCGGCGACAGCCGCTGAGGCGTTGCATGCCTACTCCCTTGTTCATGATGATCTTCCCTGCATGGATGACGACGATTTGCGTCGTGGGCTTCCGACGGTGCATATCAAGTGGGATGAAGCCACAGCCGTTCTGGCCGGAGACGGATTGCAGACATTGGCGTTCGATTTAGTGTTGAGACCGGAGGTGGGGACCGAGGCCGTTCGCGCCGATCTTGGGCGGAGTCTTGCACGGGCGAGCGGTGCAACGGGTATGGTTCTGGGTCAAGCCCTTGATATGGCGGCGGAGAGTGCCAGGACAACTCTCTCATTGGAGGAGATCCGTTATCTCCAGGAGAACAAGACGGGTGCGCTGATTCGATGGTCCGCCGAAGCGGGTGCACGGATCGCCGGGGATGATCCTTCCGCGTTTGGTGCCTATGCGAAAGCATTGGGACTGGCGTTTCAGATCGCTGACGACATTCTTGATATTGAAGGTGATGTTCGTACCGTCGGGAAGGCGGTTGGCAAGGATTTGGATGCGGGCAAGGCAACGTTTGTCGCAATTCTTGGATTGGATGAAGCGAAGCGACGCGCAAGGAATTTGGTCGATGAAGCGTGTGACTGCATCGCAAGATACGGTGATGAAGCGGAAAGCTTGCGAGAAATTGCACATTACGTTATCACGCGGAATGCGTAGACGGAGGTGGAGGAAAAGTAGATAATGTCGGTTCGACCACACACACCCTTGCTTGATCAGGTTGCGCGACCGTCTGATCTTAAACGGTTCAGTGATGTACAGCTTGTGACACTGGCCGATGAATTGCGATCGGAAACGATCTCTGCCGTGTCCGAAACGGGCGGGCATCTGGGTGCTGGGCTCGGCGTGATTGAGTTGACCGTCGCCTTACACGCCGTGTTTGATGCGCCGCGTGACAAGATAATCTGGGATGTTGGGCACCAGTGCTATCCACATAAAATCCTGACAGAGCGCCGCGACCGAATTCGCACATTGAGAATGAGAGATGGGTTGAGTGGTTTTACGAAGCGTTCCGAGAGTCCGTACGATCCCTTTGGAGCTGCTCATTCGTCCACATCGATTTCGGCTGCGCTTGGATTTACGATGGCGCGTGAACTCGGGGGTGTCATCTCAGAAGGATTGGGAGATGCCATCGCCGTGATCGGTGATGGCGCAATGACCGCAGGAATGGCTTTCGAGGCGCTGAATAATGCCGGTCATCTCAAGAAGCGCATGATCGTGATTCTCAATGACAATGAGATGTCGATCGCCCCGCCCGTGGGTGCACTCTCCAGCTATTTGTCACGGCTCTACGCAGAACGCCCCTATCAAGAGATCAAGGCTGCCGCCCGCGGTGCCGTATCCCTCTTGCCAGAGCCGTTTCGTGAAAGTGCGAAACGCGCAAAGGATATATTGAAGGGCTTAACGGTCGGGGGCACATTGTTTGAGGAGTTGGGTTTTTCTTATATCGGTCCGATAGATGGTCATAGTGTTCCACAACTCTTGGCGATTTTGCGAACCGTACGTGATCGTGCGCGAGGACCTATTCTTATTCATATCCAGACGACGAAGGGCAAAGGCTATCAACCGGCGGAAACGGCCCGAGACAAGGGGCATGCAACCGCAAAGTTTGATATGATTACGGGAGAACAGAAGAAGTCACCGTCAAACGCACCGAGCTATACCCGTGTTTTTGCGGAAAGTCTTATTAAGGAAGCCGAAACCAACGACAAGATTTGTGCGGTGACTGCGGCCATGCCGGATGGAACGGGACTTAATTTATTTGCAGAGCGGTTCCCGCAGCGTTGTTTTGATGTTGGGATTGCGGAACAGCACGGCGTTACGTTCGCAGCCGGTATGGCGGCGGGTGGAATGAAACCCTTTTGTGCGATTTACTCGACATTCCTTCAGCGTGGTTATGATCAAGTGGTTCACGACGTGGCCATTCAAGGTTTACCCGTGCGGTTCGCTATTGATCGTGCAGGGTTGGTCGGGGCGGATGGCGCAACCCATGCCGGATCATTTGACATTGCTTATCTTTCAAATCTACCGGGCTTTACGGTCATGGCTGCTGCGGATGAGGCGGAGCTGGTTCATCTGGTTGCGACGGCTGCACATCATAATGACGGACCGATTGCCTTTAGGTTTCCGCGAGGAGAAGGCGTCGGAACCACCATGCCGGAGCGAGGTGAACCTGTTGAAATTGGCAAGGGGCGGATGATTCGACAGGGGAAAGATGTTGCAATTCTCTCCTTTGGCGCACGATTGCAAGAGGTTATAAAAGCCTGTGAAATGCTGGATTCGGAAGGTATTTCACCGACGGTCGCGGATGCACGTTTTGCAAAACCGCTTGATCATGACTTAATTTTGAGTCTCGTGAGCACGCATGAGGCACTGATCACAATCGAGGAGGGGTCGGTTGGCGGCTTTGGAAGTCACGTCGCGCAATTTTTGTCGGATTCTGGTGTCTTCGATAATGGACTGAAGTTTCGCTCGATGGTGTTTCCTGATATTTTTGTAAATCAAGCGAGCCCCGCCGACATGTACACTGTTGCAAGTATGAATGCCCCCGATATCCAGGCAAAGGTCTTGGACGTATTGAACGCTCCAAAGATGAAATCCCATTTAAAAAGCATGAATCTTAGATGAAAATGCATGTATCAGTTTGTCACGGACACCTCTCACCTGCGACCTTGCGTAGGAACTGTCAAATTTGACTATAATCGTATGAGCTGCATCCCATGGTTTGGGATTGTTTGTATTTATAATCGGGCTTGGACAAATCTTGAAAGCTTGCTGAGATTTACTGCCCACTATTATAATAGATCTGATCTGTTTTGCTTTTCCAATGCAATAACCCCAAGGGATGCGATTTGCGTCGGGATTGGCCATTTCTTCTGCCTTTTGGCGCAGAAGTGTCTTTGGATCTTCTAACAACCTACAACGATCAACGGATGCGCCCTTTTTATTTTTCGTCCGTTCAACTCTGAAGTGCACCACGGCGGATGGTGTGGTTTGAGGATTCCGGTTCATGGATGTTGTGTTAGGGTCAGGAGGCGGTAAGA
>JAPORU010000201.1 GCA_026710045.1 Aestuariivita sp.
CGGTATCTCCAGAACGTCAATAAGGAGATGCGTACAGGATCATGCGAATCGAGTCAAGCCCCGAATCTAAGTCATGGAATAAAATTTAAAAATCAAACATTATCAACCGGTTAAAATAATATTACTCGCATAATTACCTATCCAATGAAACTAAAATTTAAAGTTAATGCCATTGGGGGGGGGGGGGTTGCTCCAAAAATGTGGATACTAAAAAACGTAACGTCTTATAGGGTGTGATCCTGATATGAAGTAGCATGTCGCAAAAATGTGTCGCTTTTATTTTTCAGATAGTCTCATTTGAACAATTTTGGAGCAGATTTTATATATGCCGTGACAAAACTTCCTAGTTTGTCAGATTTGACTGTTTTTTTGAGCATTTGCTGGCATTAGATTTCAATGTAAAGGTTGATAATACTTTCTAAGAAAGGTGCTGCAATTTTAGGGGATTATATACTTGCATAGTAGGATATAGGGAAATACCGATAGACTGGTCCGGTGCGATGGAAGTGCCTATAACTTCTTTAAACAGATACAGCCCAAGTCAGTTTGAAATACTTGACGCTAACGATTTCCGTGTCAGTAAACAGGTTCCGGTAAAACCTCACGGTTTAATTAAAGACAAGGAAGGCAAGGTGAACGGCAAGAATAAATATATTCGTATTCTTATTCGACATCGGAACCCTCAGACATGAAAAACGACTTATCTACTATGCAAGTATATAATCCCCCAATTTTACTCTTGGAATCTGACTTTGAAGCTCTCGCTGAAGAGGTAAAGCAGCTTTCGCCAAGCCCTTTAAAGTTGGTATACCTAGACCCTATGAAGAGGATTTTGGATACTCTTACGGTTACGGCCGACCCGAAGACGGTTAAGCGCAATAAAAACCCGATTCCGCAGCGTCGACAAACGCTTAACGTAGAATTCTGCCCCTTTCTGGAACCTGCGACGAAGGAATATGATCCACCGGTTTCATACCAATAGCAAATTCAACGCGCCGCGATGACCGACGATCTTCCACGCCATTGTTTTTAATGAGTCGCGCCGATGAAAACCCGACAGCAACCAAATTACTCTGAGCCCACGCGGCAATGGCGTCCTGGCCTCCAACGTCAAGACATTTCTTGAAAACAGCGGCGGCGCGTTCCTGACTCAGATCCAAATTGCGGTCAAAGGCATCCCGTCCCGTCTTGTCCCCATATTCCGAGGACGCGTGTCCTTCAATCTGCATGGTATCCAGATTCTGTTGCTTGTCATAAAGTGCCTCAAACCAGGTACGACAGATACTTTGAAGCACTTGATCAAACTCCGGCCGGATTTTTGCGGACCCCGTGTCGAATAGACCGCGATCTGGAAAAATGATATTTCCATTATCCCGGATTTCACCGCCAAGAGGCTTGATCCTGGGTCCGATTTGCTGGCGGAATTGCCGGACGATCTCCTCACGTGACCGTTCCTGACCTTGACGAAGGTCTTCCGTGCGCCTGACCTGACGTTGCATTTCCCGGAACTCCTCCAGCGTCAATCCAAGCTGCTCGAACGTCTGCAGCTCGCTTTGCAGGTTTTCAATAATCTTGTGCTGCTGCCTTTCCTTCTTCTGCCGGCTGAACACTGTCTCAGGGTCAATTCCGGATTTATCAAACGCTTCGAATTTCTGAAGGCGCTTGGCCAGATCTGTTGTCGACATCATGTTCGTGAGCCGTTGAAGCTCCTCCTCGGGAAGATCCTGCACACTCTCAAGAAGTGTACGAAGCTTCTCCTTCTCCATCAGGCGCAATCGGTTTTCCATGAGGTCAGGATCAAGACGTCCGAATCGATTCTCCAGATCCAGACCCTTTTGCAGTTGTCCGAATGTGACCTCCGTATCCGAGATATAGTCAATCATCTCAATGCTCTCATGAATAACAGAAAGTCGCCCGAGATATCTAAGAACAAGTTCTTTCTGCTCTTCTGAAAATTGATCGTCGAATTTTCGCAAGTCTTCCAGTTCATCTTGTGCCTGCTCCAACTCGCTCTGTGTTTCTTCATGCACTATTCGAATCTTTTCATCGGCGATAAATCGCCAGGCAAGCAGCAAGAGAAGCATGAATGAGATCAACATGAAGGCCTCGGCCGCCGTAAGACCCATGACCGTCCCATCGCGATAGCCGAACCCGCTATCCCTTTGGTCAAAGGATGGTCGAATCACCGCCTACCTCGTAAAAACGAGGGCCATCGACGACCGGATTCTTCCATTTTCTGTTCAACCTGCGTACTCAAATGCTCCACATTCTGGAGCACCTTCTCGATTGATTGACAGGCTTGTTTGTGCATGTCCGCAAACTCGGACATGGTTGTCTCGATTGTCTTCAAGTTCCCGGCCACCTTGTCCGCAAACGACCGCAAGGCCTGCTGCATGGCTGTTGCCGATTCATCGATCAAGGTGGTTTCCCGTTTCAAATTTTCCGCATGACTAACCGCTGTCTCCGTGACGTACCCTTGAATCTGGGTTTTCACAGTTTCGGTCCCCTCGGCCATGACTGTGTTCAATTGCTCAAGACTGCGTTTCAGGGCATCCGCCGTTGATCGCGTTTCCTCTGCGAGGGCAAGGTTGGTCTGTCGCAGATGATCCGGAAGTTCCCGAAGAACCTTCAAGGTCGCCGTCTCCGCCGTCTCCAGTGTCTCCCGGGTGCTTGCGGCCAAGGCTTCATTAACGTCCTTGATCTGCGTGACAACGGCGGCCCATGTCTTCTGATGATGGCTTGCAAGATCGTCCATCAATTTCTCGATCTGTTTCCCGCCATTTTCGACAATGTGCTGGTGGTGTTCATCCAGGGACTGCCGGATTTCAATTCCAAGATATTTCGTGCCGCGCACGACTTCTTCAATCTCGCTGTGAAACCGCCGCATCGCATCGTTCAACGTGTGCTGTATTTCCCTTTCTCGTGCGACAAGATCGACACGGTACTGGAGAAGCACCACCCGCACACAGACACCGATGATGGTGGACGACAAGGCAATACCAAACCCGGCAATCACATCACGGAGCAAATCGTCTGAGATCTCCGTCTCCTTTGATCCGATCTCGTAAAGAGTTACGGCCAACGCGACAAGGGTCAAGACAAACCCCAGATAATAGGCATTATCGCCGATCTGGCTGGGATCAAGACGGGCCTGTACAGATACAAGGGTCAAAACCGCATAAGCGGCAATAATAAAACCCGATGTCACCGCAGGCAGCCAATCTGGATACTGCTGGCCCTCTCCCAGGCCGATATCCATCTTAAAGCCGATGCTGAAAAGGATCCCAAGAAGAAACGCCACGACCAACAGGCCGGTATCGATCCTCTCCCGGTCGCCAAAGGTCACGGTTACAGGTCTCCAAGGAGCGTGATTTCAGTCTTTTTGAATCCTTGCTGCGACAGATATCGCACCCAAAAGTCGTCGACAATCGCGTGCATCTCCACATTCCGCGGGATTCGCAAGATCGTGATCTCAGCGCCGTTGAAGGCCGTACCAAAGCGCTTGGGACCCTCTGCATCGGAAAAAGATCTCCAGCTGCCGCCCCGATAAAAGCTGAACGCCGTGCTGTGCTGGATCAGATCCGACATCAACACCACCTTACGCGGACTCTCCGTGGTCGTGAAATCCGGGATGCTGCTGGCAAACTCCTGAAGACTTTCCATGATCGGAGAACTCGGAGCCTCCGGGACAGCCAACAGTCGCGCAAGGGCATCATCAACCGGCTGTTTAAAAACCGTTTCATATTGTTCCTGAACAATCCGGGGGTTTTTGTTAAACTCCGATACCTCGTCTCCCGAGGGGGGCTTGCAGAGGCTTGTAAAAGCGCCTTGCCGGATGTCTAGATCAGGGTTGACCGTTGAAAAGCTCAGACGTGTGTGCACCGGAGCGTCTTTGATTGCCTTGTCAATACGCTGATGCGCCAATTGAAGTTGGGTCCGGGTCACAGGATCCGTTGTATCCACCAAAATGACCAGATGTTCGGATGGACCCTCTACAGGACAAAGATCCTCCGTCAACTCCGGCTGGCGGCTTTCCATGAAATAAACAAAACCAATCCCGGCCAGGATGCCCAAGGCGACAAGGATCAACACAACACCAAGAACCGTCTTCCCACTCGACGACGGTTCCGATGCTCCCAGACGGGCCATCAGGAGACCCCTTCGGGGTTTGGATCATCCATGTTTCCCTGCAATTTCTGTTTTAATTGCTCCACAGTTGAAAACGCGGAAATCGCACTTTTTTGAGCCTCCATGAGATTTTTGACACTATGCTCAACAATGTCATCCACCTTGGTAATTTCATCGCGGGCCTTTTCAATATCGGTGTCCGGTAGATGATCCGAAACCATATAGGGCTCGAAACTGTACGCACGATCAAAATACTTCGGCCGCGGCTCCGATCGGATTTTTTCATTGGCCTCGCGATACCGTGCATGCAGTTGGTTCACCGTCTGATCACAGGTCTTCAGAAAGGTCTCCAGTTGCCGCGAAAGCGTAGATTGACCGCCGACCGCATCCACAGCAGACTGCACATTGGCATACATACGCTGGGCATCGTTACGGAGCTGGTCCCGCGCCACCGTATAGATCTCCTCAAGCTGGAACTGCCCTTGTTCATATTGTTTTGCATAATGTGTCACCGCGTTTTCCGCAGCGTCAAACACATGATTATAACCCGGATGCCGATCCTTCCATAAACATCCCTCGATAAACGCAATGACACTGACGATGGCACCAAAGGCGGCCACCACCCAGGACCGGAACGAGTCGATCCCGAATACATTGTTCCTCAGATTTTCGATGGCCTGAATACCGGCTGTATTCCAGACATGGAATTCAAGGGCGTCCCGGAAATGTGCCACCGTGAGATTCAACCCGCTAAAAATGATACCAAACATCAGGACAGCCATGATTCCCAGAATTTTGCTGAAAAAGGATTTCAAATTGAGATATCGTGATCCAAAACCACACAACAGACAGGCCACAACATTGACACCGGAAATAATGATGGCAATCCCCATTCCACCCACAAGACCCATTTCATTCTTTTCCGAAAACAAGATGCCGCTCAATCCCACCTCGACAACAAACAGGAGCAACAAGACCCCGACCATCAAGAACGTATTCTTGGCTTTACCCGGTGGACCAACCACGCCGTGCCGTACGCAATACGCCTTCAGCTTCTGATCCGACCCCGTCACCGCTGTCATGGCATTGTTAAGATGATTGCCGCATATCCGGATCTCAATGTTGAGCCGGTTTTCAAATTGCTTGGCTTCCGTCTCTACATCATTCCGATCTGAAACAGCCCCTTGTATCCGGTTAATATACACAGCGATCTGGTTTTCATAATACTCGAGACCTTTCTTGCGAAAGTCTCCAACCCGCGCCACAACATCCTGTTCCGCAGACGACAGACTTTCCGCATCAGACGCTGGAAGACCCGCCTTGGCATCACGGGCGCCGCGCTTCTCAAGTCTGAGATCTCGGCCAATCGCATCAACACGCAAAGAAGGAAAGGTCTCGGTACCGGGCTGGAATCCCCGACCGGCTCTCGATCCGAATAACCACTTAAGTACCATCTCCCACGCCCCTACATCCTTGCATCATGTTCCACCAATTGCGCATAACGAGTATTCCGCACCAAACTCCTTGAAACTGAAGCTTCTTTTAGGTGGCACAAACGCCTGGGGATCAGAGTCTTCACCTAATGAGATAATTGCCGAATGAACATCAGATGAACCGCTTTTACCTTTTACAAAATCAGTAAACGCTTGAAATAATTCCACTTTATCTGACAACTTTTTTTCTCCCGGTAAATGACTATGACATATCAAAGGAGAAAAGGGTCAAAACAGTAACATTTCGGTGCTTCATTAAATTGATACACATTCACACATTTCAAGATACCGACGATTCCATAAGATTCGCTCTTTTTTCGGCAAACAATTGTGCAATGGGAGTTTTTGCATAGCGAACAGCTTTTAAACCCGCATCATAATCATTGCTCTCTTTTAAAAAATCATCATCGCTTTCGGCTGTTCCCATATAAATTTCTAAAGCTCTCATTCGGGCATTATTCCATATTTCTATATTGAGCGTATTAGGCCCAACAAAATGCCCTTTCTGCGCCCACGAATCCACAATTGACTTAAGTTGCAACCAATCAAGTACATCTTGCATTTCATTTTTTCTGCAATCTATCTTATTGTTAACGAGCAAGGCGTATAAAATGGCATAAAAATTATCATAGAGTGTTACTGAGGAATAATGTAAAGCCATAAACAGCAAAGCTGTTTCAAAGCGCATCAATTTCACTTTTTTACCAAGTATTTGCACATCTGATCGAGTAGCAGAATCAAACATCTTGGGAGAAACCCCAAAACCAGCAATAGCTGCGTTGACTTTAAACGGCCAAAAAAATCCTATCATACCGCCCTACAAAAATAAGAATATCTCCCAACAAAGTACACTTCGCGACATCGGATGAAAACAGGCGGCCAACGTATCATTTCGCACTGAGCCGGAATCGACCCCCGGTAACCCAACCAATAACAGCAAGCATTTCATTTGCAGCCACATCTGGACCCCGCGTCAGGAGTGACGCAACTATCAGCACCATTGATCTTCCAGAAATCGCAGACCGCAGCTGCATTGCGTATCTTTTTCAAGGTGCTGAAGGACTCCGCTCGTGCGTACGTTAAGGACTTTCAGTTCTTAACACATTACAACGATCGCATGACGCATTCCCGTCCGACTCGGCCCTGAGCCTCAACACTAGCGCCCTTCAAAACGTGGCGCACGTTTTTCGGAAAATGCCAAAACCCCCTCTTGAAAATCCCGACTTTTCCCACACTTGCCCTGTAATTCCGCTTCAAGCCGCAACTGCGCTTCAAGGGTCTTATCCCAACTGCCGCGTATTGTCTGCTTAATGGCAGCATAAGCCTTTGTCGGACCTGAGGCCAAGTGAGTCGCGCGAGACCTCCAGGTTCCTTCAAACACTGAAACCTCTACAGCTTCCCAGATCAATCCCCAGGCATCAGCCTGACGCGCACTGATCTTTTCAGCAAACAATGCCGCCCCCATCGCCTTTGCAGCGCCCATCATACGTGGCAAGTAATAAGTACCTCCAGCATCTGGAATAAGGCCAATACGCGTAAACGCCTGTAAAAAATACGCGTCCTCGGAAGCGATCACAACATCGGCCGCAAGCGCAAGGTTTGCTCCCGCACCCGCCGCGGCGCCATTCACAGCTGAAATTGTCGGGACAGCACAATCGTAAATTGCTTTAAGCATCGGTATATATTCATCCCGTAACGTCTGCTCCAAATTCACACTCTCACTGTTCACACGATCCCCCAGATCCTGACCCGAACAAAAGGCTTTCCCCGCGCCCGTCACCACAACAACACGTGCGTACGATTGCGCACTCTTCACCGCATGTTGGATCTCCGCACGCATTTGCGTGGTAAGGGCATTGTACTTCTCTGGACGATTGAGCGTAATGACAGCAATATCATCGTCAATCTGAAGTTTGATTGCATTGTAGTCCAAAACGGATGTCCTCACAAAGTCCAAAAATTACAGATTACTTCTCAAGGATTTCATTCAATCGTATTTGCTCGTCCTTACTCAAGGCCATCTCTTGAGACGGAAGAGCGCACTGGCGACTGCGCATGTAAACGACCCCTACAAAGAAAGAAATCAAAAACATCACGGGACCTGCAGCATACAAAAGCCAATTTGATCCAGTCAATCTCGGCGTCATCAACACATATTCCCCGTAACGCTCAACAATAAAGCTCATCACTTCTTGATCACTATCTCCTGCAACCAGTCTTTCACGCACCAGAAGCCGCAAGTCACGTGCCAGAGCCGCATTACTTTCATCAATACTCTCGTTCCGACAGACTAAACACCGAAGTTCCTTTGATAGTTCACGGGCTCTTTCTTCGAGTCGTGAATCCGTCAATACTTCATCGGGTTGAACAGCGAGCACAGTGTTCCATGATAAGATACTGAATAGAATAAGACAATTGCGCAACGCCACCCCTCTGCGAGTACCAACGATCGGGATCATTTGGCAAGAAGCCCATGCAGAGGTCTGCGTGCACCGGCTGCAACACGATATCGTCTGTCACTCAAACTCAGAAGGCCACCAAACGCCAATAGAAAACAACCGAACCACATCCAATTTGCAAAAGGTTTCACATATGTCCGAATGACCCATCCTCCATCGTCTTGCCTGTCACCAATTACAACGTAAACATCACGCATTATGCGATAATCAATCGCTGCTTCTGTTGTTGTCATTTGCGCCACAGGGTAGTTTCTCTTCTCCGGCCACAGTTGTGCAATCTCATCTCCTCCGTCCGAAAGTGAAACAGTTCCCATTGTGGATACAAAATTAGGACCATCATGTCTTTGCACATCGCGGAGCGTTATGGTGTACCCCCCGACATCATAGGACTCGTCAATATAAGCAACGCGGATATCTTCCTGCTGCCACGCAACCAAACCGCAAATCGCAAAAAAGATCACGCCGATCCCAAAATGCGCGACCAATTTTCCCCAGTCAGCCCGAGGAAAACGCAAAATACGTAAGATGTCTCGAGACGAATACGCGCGCGACAGAATATCCACAAGTGCTCCCACGCAAATCCATACACCCACAAAAACACCTAAAGGAGCCAAAATGCTCCGATTCGTCTGTACAGACCAAACCAAAGCGGCCATTGCGAGCGCCAAGAATAAGTAAGGTCTCAGAACACGCATAATCCTCCCCACGTTCCCCCGTTTCCAAGGGAGCATTGCACCAATCGGAAGCAACACGCCCAACAAGATCATAAAGGGTGTGAAAACGAAATTGAAATAGGAGGGTCCGACCGTAAGCTTTCGGTCAAAGAACATCTCCGCAATTATCGGCCAGATTGTACCAATAAAGACAACAAAACAACTCGTCGCCAGAAGAACATTGTTTGCAATCAGGGCGCTCTCCCGACTCACGGTACCAAACACCCCTTTCGCCTCCAGCACACCGGCACGACAGGCAAAAAGTAGAAGCGCCCCACCTACAAAAAACCCGATAATTGCCAGAATGAAAACGCCTCTTTCAGGATCATTTGCAAATGCATGCACCGAGGTCAACAGTCCCGAGCGCACGATAAAGGTTCCGATCAACGAAAACCCGAACGCTAAAATCGCAAGCAATATTGTCCAGCTCTTGAGGGCTTCACGCTTCTCCACCACAATCGCCGAATGCAGCAAAGCCACAGCCAGCAACCAGGGCATAAAGGACGCATTCTCAACAGGATCCCAAAACCAAAAACCACCCCACCCCAGCTCATAATATGCCCACCAAGAGCCAAGACCAATCCCAATAGTGAGAAAAATCCATGCGGCCAGCGTCCATGGTCGAACCCAACGTGCCCATGCCGCATCAACGCGTCCCTCAATGAGGGCCGCAACAGCAAAGGAAAACGTCATCGATAAGCCGACATAACCCAGATAAAGGAATGGTGGATGGATGGCCAATCCTGGATCTTGGAGCAAAGGGTTTAAGTCTTGACCATTCATCGGCGGTATCGCCAAACGCAAGAATGGATTGGATGTGAACAGGATAAAGGCCAAGAAGGCTGTGCCAATCAGAGCCTGTATCGACAGCACACGGGCCTTCAATGTCGGTGGCAAATTTTCACCAAACCATGCGACCAGCGCACCGAAGAACGTCACGATAAGAACCCAGAGCAACATTGAGCCTTCATGATTACCCCACGTGCCTGTGATCTTGTAAATCATGGGTTTATCTGAATGACTGTTCAGCGTGACCAACTGAAGAGAAAAATCAGACGTTGCAAATGCCCAGACAAGTGCAAAGAAGGCAAAAACTGTCAGGAGAAATTGTATAATCGCCGCAGGCTCGCCCACTGCTATAAGACGTGGTCGACCTTGATGTGCTCCCACAAATGGCACCACAATTTGCACGATCGACACCCAAAATGCCAATATCAACGCGTAGTGACCGAGTTCAGTAATCATGACGCAATGCTTCCATCTTTCTTGCACCGAATTCGGTTCTATCCCATATTCAGTACCGAAGTAACCGAAATGCCGTATACGCAATCCAACATTGAGTGCGATCAATAATGTCTAAGAGACATAGAATGATCGTTAACACCCATCCTTAAATTCCGGCAGCGACGGATCGTTGCACTGAATATCGTTTGAAATCAAGTTATGATTGTGGATCCGCGCACTTAAACGCTCCAAGATACCACGCAGGATCACAACCTCATCATCGTCACCATACACGAAATAAACTGTGGAACCGTCGGTTACATTACAAGTAAGAAGATCGGTCTCGTTTGGATTGCCACAGCGCTCGGAAGATCAAGCTCAAAATCGAATTTAATACTACGTGAATACCCGAAACCAGATTTGCGCAACATAAATTGCGTTTAGAATTGATAAATGCGCATAAATGTATTTTAGTTGCGCATAATGTCTATGCACAGAATACGATATCATGACAAAACCCATCCCAGAATTGGCATTGAAAGCCATTGAAACGGTAATTTCCGCTCATCCCGATGGCATCGCCATTCCAGACATTCAGGATAAACTGGAGGAGACAGTCGCGCGCCGTACACTTCAATATCGTCTCAAACACCTTGTTAACAAAGGTCGTATCATCATGAAAGGAGACAGGCGTTGGGCACAATATACAGTGCGTACCACGGCGATACGTTCAACAAAGGCTCCCGAAACATCTGAAAGAGGACCAACCGCAGTTCCGCTTTCAAGGCAGGCGGTTAAAATCCGGGAGTACGTCTGCAGTCCTCTCAACGCCCGCACACCCGTTGGTTATCGGCGCGCATTTCTTGATGCCTACAGACCCAACGAAATCGCGTACCTAGCCCCACCGGAACTTGCGCATCTGACCAAGATCGGCAGTCAGACTTCATCCCGTGAGCAACCCGCCGGAACGTATGCCCGGCAGATCCTGAATCGACTCCTTATCGATCTATCATGGAATTCGAGTCGCATGGAGGGAAACACATTCTCGCTGCTCGATACAAAGCGACTGATCAATTTCGGAAAAATGGCCGAAGGAAAAAACCATCTCGACGCACAAATGATCCTGAACCACAAGGATGCAATCGAGTTTCTCATCGATTCAGCAGCGGAGATCACATTCAACCGATACACGATTTTGAATCTGCACGCCCTACTGGCAAACAACCTTCTCCCAAACCCGGAAGCGACAGGGCGCCTGCGTCGCATCGCCGTAGGCATAGAAAAATCAACATTCCATCCACTCGAAGCGCCCGCACTCATCAAGGAGTGCTTTGATCAAGTTCTGGCCACCGCCAAGGCTATTCAAAGCCCCTTCGAACAGGCGTTTTTCATTATGGTGCATTTGCCGTATCTGCAACCGTTCGACGACGTAAACAAGCGTGTCTCGCGTCTTGCTGCAAACATACCTTTCATCAAGATGAATCTTACGCCGCTTTCCTTCATCGACGTTCCCGTCAAGACCTACACTGAAGCAATGCTCGGAGTGTACGAACTGAACCGAGTTGATTTACTCAAACATGTTTTCATCTGGGCTTACGAGCGTTCCGTATCGCGTTACAAGGCGGTCCAGCAATCCCTTGGCGAACCGGACCCATTTCGCCTGAAACATCGTGAATCCTTACGTGCAATCATTCAGATCATTGTGCTTGAACAGCTCGACAGGCAAGCGGCCTTCTCCCGCATCGCCGCTTGGGCCAAAAAGAGCATCGAAGCTAATGAGCGAGATCACTTTAGGGACGTCACCGAAAATGAAATTCTGGCACTCCATGAGGGTAATTTCGCACGGTATCGTATCAAGCCCTCACAATTCGAGGACTGGCAAACCGTTTGGAATGGACCGGAGAAGGAGCGGTCTGCTACAATTGAACGAGGAAAATAATGGGACTTACGTCGCTATGGCGGCACACCCAACATCAGGCTACCGCTGTCTGCGCCATCGAAGCATTCTCAGCGTCCATCAGGGTCTTGATAAACCCCCTGCTCCTTGAGTGCATCAATAACCTCCGCCGGCATATAGGTTTCATCATGTTTCGCAAGTATTTCGGTTGCTTCAAAAACACCATTGACATAACGCCCGGTCCCCACCATGCCTTGGTTAACGGCAAATAAATCCGGTAAAACACCCGTATAAGCCACGGGTATCGAGGCCCCACCATCTGTAACCGAAAACCGAACAACCTTGCCCTGACCACGAATAAGGGATCCCTCCTCGACGAGACCGCCAATTCGAAACGTTTCTGTCGGTGAAGGTGGTTCCTTTACGATCTGAGACGGCGCGCGAAAAAAATTAATACCGTCCCGCATCGCGGTGCCAATCAATACGGTTGACAAAACCAGCGCAACGGAAGTCACGACCAAAACTTGGATACGACGTCTTTTTTTCAAACTTTGCATAATCGGCTCATGGAAAAAGCGGGGCCATCATCAACCCTTGCGTTTCAACTTCGCCCAACATAAGGTTTGCATTCTGCAATGCCTGACCGCTGCTCCCTTTTGTAAGATTGTCCAAGACGGCGACAATAATCGTCCGATCCTTAAGCCGATCGGCGATAACACCGATATGAACAAAATTCGAACCGCGCACGTGATGCGTCGATGGCGTCTCACCCATAGGCAACACGTGAATAAATGGTTCCTCACGGTAGTGTTTGACCAAGATATTATGGATGACATTGGCATCACCCCACACATAAGCGGTTGCGAGAATGCCTCGATTGGCTGGAATGAGGTGTGGTGTAAACTGCACATGAACAGAACGTCCGGCAATGCGAGAGAACTCTTGATCAAATTCACCAAGATGACGATGTGTCCCACCTACAGAATAAGCGCCACACCCTTCACTCACCTCTGCATGCAGTAAATATTCGGCGAGAGATCGTCCCGCCCCTGAAACTCCGCATTTTAAATCCAATATAATGTTTTCCAAATCAATCGCCGAAGTCGAAATCAATGGCCGAAGCGCATATTGCCCGATCGCCGCATTACACCCTGTACCGGCCACCAAGCGCGCCGAGGATATATCAGCGCGGTAAAACTCCGTCAGACCGTATACCGCCTCTCCTTGTAACTTTTCCGCAACATGTTGATCACCGTACCACTTTCTATATTCCGCCAAGTCCGTCAGTCGAAAATCCGCAGATAGATCAATAACCTTTAGGTTGTGCGGTAAGTTCACAATGATCTTCTGACTGGTCTTGTGCGGTAGTGCGCAAAAACACAGATCAAGAGATGCAAAATCTACGTCATCAATGTGACATAGTCTAGGCATATCAAGATGACGCAAATGTGGAAAAGTGTCCGCGAGTTCCAGTCCAGCCTTCCGCTCTCCAGCAATCGCTGAGATCGCGAGATTTGGATGACCCGAAATCAGCCGAATCAACTCAGCACCCGTATACCCAGATGCCCCCAGAATTGCTACATGATGTGTCATTTATCAGTCTTACCGAGAAATCGAGAGAGGTCGTAATGACGGTGGGTTACCAAAATACGTAACCTTTATCAAACCGACTTAAAATCAATCCGTCGACCAAGAAACTGCGCAGCTTGCTCCGACAATGTGTCAGCATCTCCTGTCGTTATGAATCCCCCATCACCGTCGCCAACCATATTCTCATGGCGCATCAAGTAATCGGCCAAACTTTCGGCTACAATTGATCCCTGCGAATAGACGTTGACATTTGCACCTAAAGCCTCCTGAAATATATCGAAGAGTAATGGATAATGTGTGCATCCAAGAACCGCCGCTTGTGGATTTGGCATCTTGCGCATCAGAGCCTCGACATGAGATCTCACAAGTTCTCGCGCAAGGATGAGATCGCCACTTTCGATTGCATCAACGACGCCGGCACACGCTTGAGTCTCCACATCGACACCAACCGCTCGAAAGGCAAACTCACGTTGAAACGCCCGACTCGCGACAGTAGCAGGTGTTGCAAACAATGCCACATTCTTGACCGCAACCTCACGTGGTGGAGAGTTATCCCCCCATTTTCTTTCCGTGATCACCTCAATGAGTGGCACAAATACCCCCAAAACCCGTTTACCTTGCGGCACACCTGACTCTTGTATTCGGCGAAGAGCAACGGCGGACGCCGTATTACACGCCAAGATTACGAGATTGCAGCCTCTGTCCCACAACTGATGCACGGCATCATTTGTTAAGTCATGAATGTCATTCGAAGCCCGCACACCATAAGGAGCATGTTCGCTGTCGGCAAAATAAAGAAATTGAACATCGGGCAATTGATCTTGCACAGCATCCAATACGGTCAACCCACCTAATCCGGAATCAAATATACCTATAGCCATAACTGCCGAACAACCTCTGCACCAACCACATTACAATTGATAAAAAATCAATTTCATTTTTGACCCACATTTTCTGATCTCAAAGCTGGGGCGTCAAAAACTCTACAGTCTCCATAAATTACAAATCATCCATTCAATAATATCCAAATACTGAATATCCCATACTCAAGTACATTTACGTGCTGTTTCCGTTAGATCTTACCAAATGCAAATATACCCTGATTTTTTTGAGTATCCCAAACCAGATTTCGGATTTGAGTCTTTGTCCTCCTGAATAAGACTTACTCACCTTCGTAATTTTGGATCCAAATCGATGCCTGTTTTTCGCAATATCTGTCACGAGATTCAATCGACACACCTCTATCAATACACCGGAGAAACACTGAATGTCTCAACCCAGGTCGTAACCAATAAACCCAACAATAATCCGGCACGAATGCCTTCAAATGCCGCTAGAAACGAAGCAGGCTATTCGGCCGCGACGAGAACGTCATCATTGGCATGCCGAATAAGACACAATAATTCCTCTCGACGTTGCTCAGCCTTCTTGATGCTGGCATCCTTGATCAGGCCAAAGCCACGAATGTGTAAAGGTAACTTTGCGCGCGCGACAATGGACTCTCGGGTACGATCATTAATCTGAGCCAACAGCGTATTCATGTCTCGTTCATACTGTGCAATCAGCGCTCGCTCAGTCTTGCGCTCCGCCGAGTAGCCAAAAAGGTCAAATGGCGTACCGCGCAAGAACTTTAGAGACGCAAGCACACGAAAAATACCAAGCATACGCTCACCATAGGCTTTCTTTACGGGCCGGCTATCGACGCCAACCTTGGCAAGCAAAGGTGGGGCCAAATGGAAAGTCAGTTTAAATGTACCATCAAAGACCGCCTGCGCTTGCTTCCGAGTTTCCAAATGCAAACGCGCGACTTCATACTCATCCTTATAGGCTAGGACTTTATGATAACCGACAGCGGCAGCCTCTTTCACAGCGGCATCCGAGATCGCGTCTAAAAAATCGCGATACCGCTTGACCAGTCGCCGTCCCTGATATTTCCTGAGATGCTCAGCCCGATAATCAATTTTCTCTTCAAGCGTTTTCGGCAAAGGAACAACAGTACCCGCCACCAAAGCCTCCACCTCATCCGGGTAAAGTACCGCCCAACGTCCAATCTCAAAAGCTCTCAAGTTTCTTTGGACAGACGCGCCGTTTAACTCTATGGCCGCGCATAGAGCCTTTCGTGAAAGAGGAATAAATCCCCTTTGCCACGCTCCACCAAGAATCATCACATTGGAAAAAATTGAATCCCCCATCGTCACGCGAGCCAGTTCTGTCGCGTCAAACATGTACAGACGGTCATTGATCCGAGCCTTTAGAGCAACTTTGAGTCGATCAAAGGGAAGTTTATGCTCTGTATCTCGGGTGAAATCTCCTGTAATGATCTCATGACTGTTAACAACGGCACCCGCTTGACCCGGTTTAATCAAGCCGATTGTTTTTGCTCCCGCCGTTACCACCAGATCACCACCGATGAGAACATCCGCCTCTCCGGTTGCGACACGAATTGCACTAATGTCATCAGGACGATCAGCAATCCGACAATGAATGTGGACGGCGCCCCCTTTTTGCGCAAGCCCGGCCATTTCGATCATGCCGGCGCCTTTTCCGTCCAATTGTGCCGCTTGAGCAAGCAGCGCTCCAATAGTGACGACACCGGTTCCTCCAACGCCCGTGATGATTACATTGTACGTGCCACAAATCACAGGCAAAACGGCCTCAGGAAGATCATCCGGTAGGTTTAGCTTCGCCGATTCCTCCTTCTTTAGCTCTGCACCTTCAACCATAACAAACGATGGGCAAAATCCCTTTAGGCAGGAAAAATCTTTGTTGCATGAACTTTGATCAATACGTCTCTTTGTGCCCAGTTCCGTTTCAAAGGGCACAATTGAGACACAATTTGATTGAACACCACAATCTCCACATCCTTCACAAATCGCAGGATTGATGAAAACCCGTTGATCGGGATCAGATAACGTACCCCGTTTGCGACGCCGGCGTTTCTCGGCCGCGCAGGTCTGAACATAGACAATGGCCGACACACCGCTCTGTTTCTCCATATCTTTTTGTACACGCATCAGTTCATCTCGGGGATACAACAATATCCCCGAAGAAAAAGAGTTGAGATCAATGTCTTCTTTTTCGTCATAGACAACTGCCAAATGCTTTATTCCCATTGCCCTTAATTCAGCGACGATACGCTGCGCCGACAAATTACCGTCATTCCCCTGACCTCCGGTCATGGCCACAGCATCATTATAAAGAATTTTGAAGGTAATATTTGCGTCCGATGCCAATGCGGCACGTATCGCCTGAATTCCGGAATGATTATACGTACCGTCTCCGATATTCTGGAACACGTGTGAGCGATTTGAAAACGGTGCCTCGCCGATCCAATTGGCACCTTCGCCCCCCATATGTGTGAAACCGGTGGTCTCCCGATCCATCCACTGCACCATGTAATGGCAACCAATCCCGGCATAAGCCCGTGCACCTTCGGGGATCTTCGTCGAAGAGTTGTGCGGACAACCGGAACAAAAATAAGGCAATCGAACAGCAATATCCTCTGCATTATCGGCCCTGCGGGCTTGTTCAAGGGATCGAAGGCCGGCTTGAATACCCTCACTGTCTCGACCCTCTTCTACAAAAATCTCGCCGAGTCGTTGCGCAATGAGATCGGGATGCAGGGTTCCACGGGTAGGAAATAATTCCTCGCGATGCAAACTGCCCGCCCCACCCTTGTACCATCCGTAAACCCGCCGCCCTCGTCGATCATCAAAGATCGCCTCCTTAATCTGGACTTCGATTAATTTACGTTTCTCTTCAACAACAACAATCAGATCAAGCCCTTCGGCCCAATCATGGAAACCTTTCATATCAAGAGGAAATGTCTGTCCAACCTTGTAGAGCGTTATTCCAAGCCGTTCAGCCTCATCTTTATCGATATTCAACAATGTCAGGGCATGAATCAAGTCCAGCCAATTCTTTCCCGCGGCCACCAATCCAATTTGAGCTCCCGGTTTGCCCCAGACACGCTTATCCATCCCGTTCGCATGACTAAAGGCCTCGGCCGCAAATCGTTTGAGATCAATGACTCGCGCTTCTTGTTGATGCGGCGTATCGACAAGCCTGATATTCAACCCGCCTGTCGGCAACTCAAACTCCGGCACCACCAAATTCATACGGTCAATACGTCCATCAACAACGGCCGTGGCTTCGATGGTATCCTTCATTGTTTTCAGACCGACCCAGAGACCCGAAAACCTGCTCAAGATAAATCCGTACAACCCGTAATCCAGTATTTCTTGCACGCCAGCCGGTGAGACAATGGGCACATAGGCATCAATCAATGCCCATTCAGACTGATGGAGTACCGTTGAGCTCTCACCGGTATGATCATCGCCCATAGCAATCAGGACACCACCATTTGCGCTGGTTCCCGCCATATTCGCGTGCCGAAACACATCACCGGTTCGATCAACTCCCGGCCCCTTGCCATACCACAAACCGAATACCCCATCAAAGCGACCTTCTCCCCGAAGCTCAGCTTGCTGACTTCCCCATATCGCTGTTGCCGCGAGATCTTCATTCAAACCAAATTGAAACGTTATGTCATGTTCTGCGAGTTGTTTCGCAGCACGGGTCATCTGCGTATCCACTGCGCCGAGAGGCGAGCCACGATATCCCGTCACAAGTCCAGCTGTGTTTAACCCCGCCGCTCGGTCCCGCACCTTCTGCGTCAACATCAGTCGTACCAAGGCTTGCGTTCCATTGAGCAGAACAGAATCCTTACCAAGATCAAATCGATCACTCAGAGAAATATTGTGAACGTTCATCGTACACTCCCGGCTAAACCCGATATCAACACTCCACCAATCATAATAGGTCATCATTGCTGACCTGTCTAGAACAATAACGTCCTGACACGGATATACGCTCGATCAAAACATACACGCAAATCCCAAAAATGATCAACAATACAGCACCTTTCTCCGTTGACCCGCTGAACTCCCCTGTCTGTTCACAGAAATCTCGAGAAATGACGTACTAGACCTTTAAGAACCGTCTTCGTATAACAACGAAATTGTCAAACCTTACGTTTGGTTGAGCGCTCGGGATACCAAACGTAATTCTCCTTACTGTGCCTGACATCATTACAATTGAAAAAGATAGTGTCTCTTCTCGAAGGTCTGAAAAATGGATTGGGACAAACTGCGAATATTTCATGCCGTCGCAGATGCGGGCAGTCTTACCCATGCAGGCAATCGCTTGAATCTGTCCCAATCCGCCGTCAGCCGACAAATTCGCGCTCTCGAAGAAGCGTTGAATGCAACGCTCTTTCATCGCCATGCACGCGGTCTCATTCTCACAGAGCAAGGAGAATTGCTCTTTGATGCAACTGTTGCAATGAGTAAACGGCTTGACGCCGCAGCCGCGCGCATTCGAGACAGTGAAGAGGAAGTCTTTGGTGACTTACGAGTCACGACAACGTTCGGATTTGGTGCGCTGTGGCTCGCGCCGAGATTGCCGCATCTGTACGCGAAATATCCCGATCTAAAGATTGACCTCATGCTCGCAGAGCAAGTCCTTGATCTTCCCATGCGTCAAGCCGATGTCGCAATCCGCATGAAAGAACCATCACAAGCGGATCTCATCCGCAAGAAACTCATGACCGTTCGTATGCGGCTGTTTGCCTCGCGCACCTATCTTGATCGCACGGGCACACCAGACACCGTCAAGGATATGCGTGATCACCGTCTGGTCTGTCAAAGTCCGAGTTCTACCCAAGTTTCAGCGGGCGTATCATTGGTACAATATCTGATGACGAATGAAATTCGATCGCTGCTTACAGTGAACAATTATTTTGGTGTATTGCAAGGGGTCATTCATAATCTCGGAATCGGAATTCTGCCGGACTATCTTGTCGAGGATTTCCCTGATTTAATTCGAGTCATTCCTGATCTCGAGTCGTCATCTGTCCCGGTATTTTTGGCCTACCCCGAGGAACTCAGACATTCCAAGCGCATTGAAGCCTTTCGCGATTTTGTCCAAGATGAGATTATTCAACACCGCCGACAACTCAAGAAACTTGGAAAAATCTAAGTCGATAACGTAATTTCACAACTTGCGTCTGTTGCGTTCGGCGATTTCAAAGTCCGTGTAACGATTAGCAGATCAGAGGGATTATCGCGCACCGCCACAAAGATCGGTGCTGTGTACAGAGACACCACTCAACACATAATACATATGTCACAGTTACCAATCTCCAAACAGGCATGCGTACGCATGTAACAGATCCTTGCATTCAAAAACCGCATCATTGAGAGTACGCTAAGCACTCGGATTCATTCGAATTTCGACCCGAATCTGAGCGTCCATTCGGGCACATATAAGTAAAAATCAAAGTGTCTGATTTTTTTGGCTAACCTTACTTTACTCATGAGTAATTTAGAACTAATCTTATTTTACTAATATTTATTCATACTGGTGAGTAAATTCATTCATGGCATCACACTCCAGTTTTCTAAAACGATATCTCCAAAAGCCAATCTTGGACGATCTCAAAAATAAAATGGTTTTCCTGAGCGGCCCCCGTCAGATTGGAAAAACCACGCTTGCCCTTGACAGTCTCGGTGCAAAAGATCGGCGCAATCCCGCTTATCTGAATTGGGACAATCCGCATGTTCGCAAAGCATTGATAAACGGGGAAATTCCTGGTGGACTGCCGCTCTTGGTACTTGACGAAATCCACAAGTTTCCTCGTTGGCGCAATTTGGTTAAGGGGTTTTTCGATACCTTGGGTGACACAACATCATTCCTGATTACGGGTTCTGCTCGATTGGACCATTATCGCAAGGGCGGTGACTCGTTGCAGGGGCGCTATCACCATTACCGACTGCATCCGTTTTCGCTCACTGAATTAACAACAGACCCGAATTCCAACGATCTTGAAACGCTTATGCGCTTTGGTGGATTTCCCGAACCTCTGCTCGCGGGAAATTCACGTACTTGGCGACGTTGGCAGCGGGAACGTATATCACGAGTCGTTTATGAAGATCTGCGTGATCTCGAGAATCTCCGTCACGTGGCGCTGGTCGAGTTACTGGTGGAGGCCTTGCCCGAACGCGTCGGCTCACCTCTTTCAATCAAGAGCTTAAGTGAAGATTTGCAGGTTGCCCATGAAACGGTCAGTCGCTGGATTACAATTCTGGAAAAGCTCTACGTCTGTTTTCGGATACTGCCCTTTGGTACGCCACGTATTCGCGCTGTTAAAAAAGAGGCCAAGCTTTATCTTTGGGATTGGTCGCAAGTACCCGATAAAGGTGCGCGGTTCGAGAATCTCGTTGCGAGCCACTTGCTCAAATATTGCCATTTCTTGGAAGATACCGAAGGTTTCCGGATGGAACTTCGCTTTATCCGAGACACGGATCGACGCGAAATCGACTTTGTCGTTCTCAAGGAACGGCAACCTTTGTTTGCCGTAGAGTGCAAGTCTGATCAAAAATCGCCGGGACGGGAGATGGAATATTTTCGCAAACGCACTGATATCCCAGAATTTTACCAGGTTCATATGGATGAACGAGATTATGTCACCAACAAAACGCGCGTAATGCCATTTACGGCATTCTGCCGATTAATGAATTTACCGTAATTTCAAAATTCCCTTTTTGTGCTCAATCGGATCATGAAGAGTCACCCTTTCATCATCACCTCTCTTGACAGCGACACCACCTCACCAGAAAATTTTCCAAACCGCAACAGATTCGAAAGCATCTACGTCCATGATTCAATCCAATAGTCATTGGATTTCGAACTTCGCTCAACTTGTCGATGAGTTCGGAAAATTTAACCGGCAAATTCTATAGCACTGACAGTAAGCAAAAGGTTCCTCAATTGATCGCAAAATTGCAGTCTTAGCACCAACATTCTGCAAAAAATAATTTTTATTCCCCATTAACCATATGTAAATAAAGGCAAAAATATTCTGGCAGGAATTACTTTAACAGTACGTGGTTTCTTATATCCTGGATTGGAACGATCATAGAATCGGGAGATGAACGCCCAAAAAACAGGTTCATCACGTACATTACACCGAGATATCAACCTCTTTCCCGCAACCAGTCCATCACCATTGGTCGCGTTGACTGTACCCCACTCTGCCGAGCGAAACAGATAACATCATACAGTTCATCAAGATTCGTTCGTCTAAGCAGACTCTTAACAGGACCAATCGAAGCCGGGCGCATCGACAGCGTGCGAAGTCCAATCGCAGCAAGGCAAATGGCTTCGACCGGACGCCCGGCGTCTTCGCCGCAAAAACTCACTGGGGTACGCGTCATGGCACAACGCTCCACAATGTTCTCGAGAAACGACAGGAAACTGACATTCAAAGTATCATATCTGCGACGAACACGCTCATTCTCCCGATCAGCGGCAAAAAAGAACTGCTTCAGATCATTGCCACCAATCGACAGGAACTCGACCTGCTCAAAGAATTTTTGCGGCGCATAAGCCAAACTTGGAGTCTCCAACATCGCACCAATTTCCAGTTTTTCAGGCAAAACATGACCTAAACGCTCTTCACGCGCCCACGCCGTTTCAACTTCAATTTTTGCTTGAGAATATTCTTCAAACTGGGCGATAAATGGAAACATTATCGTAAGAGGCCGGCCCTTGGCGGCACGAATAAGCGCTTGCAGTTGCATCCGCATAACCCCTGGCCGATCCAAACCAACGCGAATGGCACGCCAACCCAATGCCGGATTGGGTTCATCATTTGGCTGCATATACGGAAGAACTTTGTCGGACCCAATATCAAGGGTGCGAAAAACCACCTTCTTTTTTTGGGCGGCATCCATGACTCTTGAGTAAATCGCTGCCAATTCTGTCCGCTTCGGCATTTGGTTTCGGATTAAAAACTGCAACTCCGTCCGGAACAACCCCACACCCTCGGCACCTGAGCTCGCGAGAGATGGTAAATCAGCCAACAGTCCGGCATTCATATTAAGAGAAATTATTTTCCCACAAAGTGTCCTGGCTGGCTTGTCTTTTATGGATGCATAACGTTCCTGTGCCTTCGCATGCATAGCAATCTTGTCACGAAATGCAGAAGAAACGCTATCATCCGGCCGCAGATGAACGACACCCTGATCGCCGTCGACCAAAATATAGTCACCGTTGAGGGCCTCCGTCGTTATTCGGTCAGCGTGAATAACGAGCGGAATCGCCAGGGCACGAGCAACAATGGCCGCATGACTCCCAACAGAGCCCTGCTCCAAAACGACACCCTTCA
>JAPORU010000207.1 GCA_026710045.1 Aestuariivita sp.
TTGCCTCACACGTTCTATCCCACGCCTGAAGTTGGGGACCCCAACCTCAGAAAACGGCCCTGCTCAAACCCATGGGATTTTTGTTGTTGTTGTTGGTGTGTCAGGCTACTCTATCATATCAGGATACATCAAAACAACATGTCTGCAGCTTTAAACATCAATTCAATGATGTTGGTATACTAGAAAGGTTCGGCGTCCTCCGAAAGCTTCTCTCCTGTAAACTTAATGTTTTTTCTTAATTGAATGAATTAATATTATGATTTTTAAAGAATTAATTTCTATTTTATGTGTCTTTAAATGTCAAAAAGTGCCGCGCGAAATCTTTTCATTGGAACTTTTTAATCGTTCCAATGGTTCATAGCGTAAATTTAAAAAAGTCATATAAAACAATTTATTATATTTAATAATTAATGTTCTAGGGATTCAACCGTTGGACAACCCAGTCGGCATCAAGTGTTTCACGCCGCCAGACAAAGCGATCATGAAGCCGAAACATTCCATCCGCCCAAAATTCGATTTCTAAGGGCCGGATTCGAAACCCGCCCCAAAATGCCGGTCTCGGCGGACTCTGGCCGTATTTTGCAGTCATCTTAGCCACTTCCATCAACAACACGTCACGACTCGCGAGAGGCTGAGATTGTCGAGACGCCCACGCGCCAATCCGACTTTTTAAAGAGCGTGATGCAAAATAATCATCAGCGGAGGGACCATCCTCTCTTTCAACGATACCACGAACGCGGACTTGACGTCGAATTGACTTCCAATGGGCAACAAAGGCCACTTTTCCACTATGCTCGATCTCCTGCGACTTACGGCTCATATAATTTGTAAAGAATACAAATGAATCGGCATTAATGTCCTTTAAAAGTACCATTCGGACATTCGGCAAGCCCTGCGCATCAACGGTCGATAAAGCAACAGCATTATAATCATTTGTCTCGTTCAACTCAGCATTGTGAAACCAGCGTCGTGCAATTTCAATTGGCTCGTCCCCGGCAAATTTTCCTCTTCGATCGTTCATCTGAATTCCGTTCCGAATCTTTGTTCTTAACCATAATGCCTTGAAGATGGAGGCCTGTTCTACTAGAGTTTAGTGCCGATAGACATATTGCTAGTGTAGATCAGAGGTACGCCAATGTCGAATCAACTAATGGCAGGCAAGCGGGGTCTGATCATGGGCCTTGCAAATGACAGATCAATTGCCTGGGGTATTGCGAAGGCACTTGCGCATGCAGGTGCCGAGCTCGCCTTCACGTACCAAAATGAATCCCTGAAAAAGAGGGTGGAGCCTTTGGCGGCGCAACTTGGAAGCGACCTCATTGTTTCTTGCCAAGTTGAAGATGATACGTCCGTTGACGCTGCTTTCAGATTTCTCGAGTCACGTTGGGGGGAATTGGACTTCTTTGTCCATGCAATCGGCTTTTCGGATAAGAGCGAACTGCGTGGAAGGTACATCGACACCACGAGAGCGAACTTTCAACAGTCACTCAATATCTCTGTATATTCTTTCACGCATCTCATGCAACGATGTGAAAAACTCATGCCGTCGGGTGGATCGGCTGTTACACTCACCTACTACGGCGCAGAAAAAGTTATGCCACACTACAATGTCATGGGAGTCGCAAAAGCTGCACTTGAGGCCTCGGTACGCTATTTAGCCGAAGATCTGGGCAAAGACGGAATTCGCGTGAATGCCATCTCGGCAGGTCCTATAAAGACACTCGCCGCCTCCGGTATCAGCGACTTTCGTTACATCATGAAATGGAATGAATATAACTCTCCGTTACGCCGCAATGTGACCATCGACGATATCGGCAATGCAGCTTTGTTTCTACTATCTGATCTCAGTTCAGGCGTCACCGGAGAGATCATGCATGTCGATGCCGGCTATCACTCCGTTGGAATGAAAGCTGTCGATGCTCCAGACATTACAAAAGGTTAAGCTGTGAACGAACCCCTTCCTCATGAAAAAGGCTTTCACGTGAGCTGGGACCAACTCCATAGAGATGCTCGAGCCCTTGCGTGGCGTCTTGATGGCATGGGCCCCGTCGACGGTCAGTGGAAGGCAATCGTCGCAATTACACGAGGTGGAATGGCGCCTGCCATGATTATCGCACGGGAACTTGACATCCGTACCGTCGATACCATCAGTGTCAAGAGTTACGATCATCAAACACAACAAGCCGCAAAGGTTCTCAAGTCACCAAATGAGGCCATGATGAAGGATGGGCGCGGGATCGTCATCATTGACGACTTGGTCGATACAGGAAAAACACTTGAGTTGGTCCGCAAACTGTATCCCCGTGCACATTTTGCGACTGTTTACGCCAAACCTCTCGGCGAAAAACAGGTCGATACATTTATAACTGGAGTATCTCAAGACACTTGGATTTTCTTCCCATGGGATATGGCATTACAATATATCGAACCTTTTCGCGGAACCGATGAACTTCGTTAAAGCACACCGTAACGCCGAGACTTAATGAATCACATCCCAAGACATGCACCAAGATAAATTGAATAATTCGCTAACCGCGCGGACATTCTTGCCACCTGTCATGGAAGCAAGACGCTGGCTTGATGAAGTAAATGTAAGCGAGCAACGGTCATTTATAACACCGTTTCAACTCTGAAGTGCACCACCGAGCTTCTCTCCAGACCCCGGTGT
>JAPORU010000080.1 GCA_026710045.1 Aestuariivita sp.
ATGATCACGGCCGCGCCATCAAATATTACAGTTTTTTCAGCATGGGATCCGCCTGATTCAGCATCGCTATGGCCATGTCTGGACCACGCTCAGTGACACGCCACGCACACTGTACGATATACCTGAATTCGAAGAAACGGGGCGCCGCCTTGTAACCGCCGGCGCCATACATGTACGCTGCTCTGGCCTACGTGTAGTCGAGAATTTCCTCGACATGGCGCATTTTCCATTTGTACACACGGGCATCCTCGGTGTCGAGGATCATGCTGAAGTCCAGCGATACGACGTGTCCATGAATGTCGACCAGGACGAAATCTGGGCCACCAATTGCAAATTCTTTCAACCTATGGCCGCTGCGGCCTCAAAAGGCGGAACAATCACCGAATACAAATACCGCTTACCGCATCCGCACTCGGTGATCCTATACAAGACCTGCCCATCGCGCCCGGGGGAATGGGATTTGATTGGCCTGTTCATCCAGCCCACCGAAAAAGACGCCTGTATCGTACATTCCTTTGTACTGGTCTTTGATAAGAACAACTCCGACACGGATCTGCTGCACTTTCAGCAAAACATCTTTTTGCAAGACCGGATTATTTTGGAGAATCAAATACCCCGACAACTGCCGCTTGATACACGGATTGAAATACCGACGCGAGCAGATGCATCCTCCATCGCCTTTCGCCGCTGGCTAAAGGCCAATGGCGTGACGTGGAGCACTACGCAGGCGGAGAATCTGGAATGAAACTCTATGACTATGTACTGTCCGGTAATTGCCACAAAGTGCGGCTTTTGCTTAAATTTCTGGACCTGACTTGCGATCTGGAACCCGTGGATTTCTTCCCTGGGCGCGAACACAAATCACCGGTCTTCCTGCAGATCAACCCGCTGGGCCAATTGCCGGTACTGGAAGATGGAGACCTGCGATTGCGCGACGCCCAAGCGATCCTCGTCTACCTCGCGCACAAATACGACGCCTCAGGACAATGGTATCCGATGAATGACCCAGAAGCCCTTGGTCGTGTAGCGCAGTGGCTGGCCTTCGCAGAAAACATCACCGCTACGTCATCCGCTGCGCGACTGCATGATGTGCTCGGCTACAATCTTGATGTCGACGCCGCGCGGGCGGACGCCCACACCCTGTTTCGCGTGTTGGAAGATCACTTGGCTCATCAGGAATTCAACGGCCAGCACTGGCTGGCCGGACCGCTGCCCACGATCGCCGACATAGCCTGCTTTCCCTACACCGCGCTGGCTGGAGACGGTGGAATCGACACATTCATTTACCCGGCTATTGAACGTTGGCTGCACCACTTCAGCAGGTTGCGCGGCTTCTACAACATGCCCGGAATGAACTATTTCGCATGACAATATCCAAGTGCTCACCGTTACTGGAATTACGCAATGTCACCAAACGCTACGGTGACTTTATTGCCAATGATGCCATCAACCTGACTGTTCACGCAGGAGATATCCACGCCATTCTTGGTGAAAACGGTGCTGGAAAATCAACACTCATGAAGACCATCTTCGGAGTTCATCAACCCGATGAAGGTGACATCCTATGGAAGGATGTACCGGTACAGATAACCAACCCGGCCCAGGCACGTGACCTCGGCATCGGCATGGTGTTCCAACATTTTTCACTCTTTGAAACCATCTCGGTAGCAGAAAATATCTCGCTCACAATACCGGCGCCGCTATCAGATCTGGTGAAACAGATCCGTGCGAAAGGCGAGGCCTTTGGCCTCCCTGTCAACCCGCAGGCTTCGGTGCATGGCCTTTCGGTGGGGGAACGTCAGCGAGTCGAGATCATCCGCTGTCTTCTGCAAGAACCGGAACTATTAATACTAGACGAACCAACAAGTGTCCTGCCACCCCCAGCGATCGAGAACCTCTTTGCGACGCTGCGTACGTTATCCGTCAACGGGATCGCAATCCTGTACATCTCCCATAAACTTGAGGAGATTCGTGCACTCTGCGATCAAGCCACAATTCTGCGGAGCGGAGCGGTGACGGGTACAGCCGATCCGAAAAAGACCAATGCCAAAGACCTCGCCACGCTGATGATCGGGCAAGACATCCCGCAACCAACACACCCTAAGACGCGTATGAATGGCGCACCACAGCTCACGCTCAACCAACTCAACTACCGTGATCCAAACCCCAATATTGTGGCGTTAAAAGATATCAATCTCACCGTGCGCGCAGGCGAAATCGTGGGAATCGCAGGCGTCTCGGGAAATGGACAGTTAACTCTTGCGCGGTTGATTTCGGGCGAAGATATCCTGACACGGGATCACGCCAGCAGCATTCAGATGCAAGGCCAACCTGTCGGCCATCTACCGCCCAATGCGAGGCGTAAACGGGGTCTCAGCTTTGTGCCTGAAGATCGGCTGGGGCGTGGTGCCGCGCCCCTCATGAGCATCAGCAACAATGGACTGCTGACGGGACACCGGCTCGGCCTGGTCAAAAACGGACTGATCCAACGGAGCAAACGCGATTCCTTCGCTGAAAACTGCATCACGGCAATGAATGTGCAGACCCAAGGTGTACAGGCTCTGGCATCGAGCCTTTCCGGCGGAAACCTGCAAAAATATATCGTCGCACGCGAGATGGCGGTAAACCCGCTGCTGATGGTTGTCGCACAGCCGACATGGGGCATCGATGTGGGCGCCGCGACGCTGGTGCACCAACGACTGATCGGTTTGAGGGACAACGGCACAGCCATCCTGGTGATTTCCGAGGACATCGAGGAATTGTTCGAGATTTCCGACCGCCTCACGGTCATGTATGATGGTCGGCTCTCGAACCCTGTGTCCACCTGCAATGCAACATGCGAACAGATTGGACAAATGATGATGGGTCAATTCGCGGCCTCACTCGAGGCGGCAGAATGATCCGGTACGAATTCGTACCGCGCGCGCAGCCGTCGACAGGTGCGCTGGTCATTGTGCCCATCCTAACCGTCGCACTCAGCATACTCTGCGGAACCGCACTCTTTTACATTCTGGATAAACCAGCGGGAGTAGCGTTTTATGCGTTCTTTATCGAACCGTTTCTGAGCAATTACACCCTTTCTGAGATCGCGATCAAAGCGGCGCCCCTCATCCTGATCGCTCAGGGGCTAGCGATCGGCTTTCGAGCGCGGGTTTGGAACATCGGGGCTGAAGGGCAGCTGACGATCGGCGCCATCTGTGCCGGACTGATTCCGATCACATGGCCCCAAAGCGATAACGTCCTAATGCTGCCGGCCATGATCCTTGTGGGCGCATTGACGGGGATGGTTTGGGCCGCTATCGCGGCGGCGTTACGGACTGCATTCAATGCAAGCGAGATCATCGTGACGTTGATGCTCAACGCCATCGCAGCCCAGATTCTTGTCTATCTGATCAACGGCCCCCTTAAAGATCCACGCGGCTTCAGCTTTCCGCAATCGGTACCCTTCCCGGACGTCGCACTGTATCCGCTGTTGATTGAGGACAGCTTCCTGCGCGCCAATGTCTCAATCTATATTGTGCTGGCTCTGTCCCTTCTGGCCTGGATTTACGTGCGTCACAGCTTCTCCGGGTTTCGACTGCTTGTGAGCGGGCTCGCGCCGGCTGCCGCACATTATGCCGGTTTCTCTTCCAACCGAGCGGTCTGGATATCCTTACTGGTCGGTGGTGCTGCGGCGGGATTGGCCGGTGTAGGTGAGATTTCAGGGCCCATCGGTAAGCTGCAGCCGATCCTGTCGCCTGCCTATGGTTTTGCGGCAATCATCGTAGCCTTTTTAGGCGGGTTGAATCCGATCGGCATCGTGGTTGCCGGGTTCTTTATGGCCGTCATTTATGTTGGTGCGGACGGGGCGGTACTTTCGGCCGGATTGCCCGCTTCAGCTCCCATCGTCTTTCAGGGCCTCATCCTGGTCTTTTATCTGGCGTCGCACACGCTGGTGAACTTTGAGTTGCGACGCATCGGAGGAACGAAAGGGACGGCATAATATGGATATGATCGTATTCATTCTCACCGGTGCCTTTGCAACCGCAACACCATTGCTCCTCGCCGCATTAGGAGAACTTGTGACAGAAAAATCCGGTGTCATCAACTTGAGCGTCGAGGGAATGATGGCGCTGGCGGCGGCGATGGGGTTTGCAACCGTCTATACAACCGGCAGTTACCTCTTAGCCTTTGCTGTAGCTGCGGGGTTGGCGATGTTGCTTTCAATAGTTTTTGCCGCACTTGTGCTGATATTCTCGGCCAACCAAGTGGCATCGGGTCTCGCTGCGGGTATCTTGGGATTAGGGCTTTCGGCACTTCTGGGACGCGAATATGAAAGCTTCACGCTTCAAGCACCAAGCGGGCTATCGGTGCCAAATCTATCAAACATCCCCGTGTTGGGTTCGATCTTATTTGAGCAGGATATCGTCGTCTATCTGACCGTCACCACAGGGTTGTGTCTGATGTGGATTATCCAACACTCGCGCGCAGGGCTGATCCTACGCGTAGTGGGCGAGGACCCGCATATCGCCCACAATCTCGGCTTCAACGTGTTGCGGGTACGCTTTCTTGCGATCCTTTTTGGCGGTTTCATGGCGGGGCTCGCGGGCGCCTATGCTTCAACGATCCTGACGCCCATCTGGTCACAAGGTATGATCTTGGGCCGAGGCTGGATCGCGTTGGCATTGGTGGTGTTCGGCACGTGGCGTGTGTTGCGCGTGATGATCGGCGCATATCTCTTCGGCGCACTCTTGCTGGCAGACCTCGCTGTACAAACACTGAATCTCGGCATCCCATCCCAAGTCATGACGTCAATGCCGTACGTCATGACGATCATCGTCCTGGCAATCGTATCCCGAAACGCGTTGCGCATCAAGCTAAACGCGCCGGTGTCGCTTGGACAGAGTTACCGACCAGGCCAATAAACAAAAAAGGAGACACCTATGACACAGAAAACGCTACCAATGCTGGCCGCAATGATAGGCCTCGCCACTTCATACAGCTATGCAGACAGCCCGCTGAACATCGGGTTTATTGTCCCGAACCCTGTTGGAGAAGTTGGCTGGGATCACGAACTCGACCGCGGGCGACAAATGATGGAGGCGCACTTTGGCGACCAGATATCTGTCACTGCCGTCGATTCCGTGGGAGAGGGACCGGACGCCACACGGATGATGAACCGTATGGCTGCACAGGGTGCCGACATGATCTTCCTGGGCTCATTTGGGCATATGAATGACGGAATCCTGCTCGCAAAGCGGAACGAAAACCTGGCAGTAATCCATGCCGGGGGCTACCTGACCGGTGAGCGCTTTGCCACTTATGCGCCGCGCCATTACCAGGCCTCCTATCTCTGTGGCATGGCGGCGGGTTATGTGGCCGAAGACGCCGAACTGGGTATCATCGCCGCATTCCCGCTGCCCGAAGTCATCGGCATGATGAACGCCTACGTACTGGGCGCTCAATCGGTAAATCCAGCCATTAACAATGTGCAGGTCGTGTGGTTGAATTCCTGGTTTGACCCCGCACGCAACCGCTCAGCAGCGGAAGCATTGATTTCTGGCGGGGTCGACGTACTCTATTCGCTCTTCCCAGGTACACCTGCAGCAATCTCAGCGGCGGAGGAAAACGGTGTTTATGCCGTCGCAACGCTCAGCGACAATAGCCAGTTTGCGCCAACAAAACACCTATGCGCAGGCCAGACCCATTTCGGTGCCATCTATATCAACTATGTCAATTCGGTGATGAACGGGAATTTTGCCGCCGGTGATACCTTTGCCGGTATCGCCGAAGACGCGATGGAAGTTGCCGGCTTAAGCCCCGACTTGACGGATAACCAACGCAACGCTATCTTGGCCAAGCAAGATGAGATACGCGCGGGCACCTTCGAACCTTTCACAGGGCCGATTACCGATAATTCTGGAGACGAAGTTGTCACACGGGGCGTACGCTTAACTATCGGAGATATCAAGGGTATGAATTTCCTCGTTCAAGGTTTGGACACCACATTACCGAACTAAGTGTCAATCGAAACGACACAGTTGGAATTTGGACAGCGCCACTTCTGGTGTGTGTTTTGTTTTGACGAACCCTGTGACGCGGACACGTACCAGGACCGGACCGAGAATGTCTTTGCCACAATCAAGGCACTCAAGGCGATTGCGACCCCGTATGACAAGACCGCGTCAAGCTTCACGCAGGCATTCATCGGATTACGGGGTCATCGCCGCACGATAGATGTCCGCGGGCCCCAACACCTTATGTTCGTAGGCGCGATATTCAACTCGATCAGAAATCTCGATCAAGGTATGGCGTGGCATTTCGAGTCACCAGGAACAGATGAAAGTTATTGCACTTTATAGGTCAATTTCTATAGGCAGTGAGAAGATAACATTAAAAACAACAGGTTAGTACCTGTTCCAAAAACGTTGGGACATTGGTGATAATCCCAACCTATTTGCTCTGTCCAAGCTACCCATATCCGAACTGTGACAGAGCACAAATCTATTCAGGGCCGATCCATGCACACACCCGCTCAAGGAGAAACATTCGAAATCTGGACTCAGCGGATGTGGCGTTTCAGTTCACCGATGACCGTCCATTGCGACGACAAGAAAACGTTTAAGGGCCTAAGCCGTACGTGGGGAATCGGAGACCTCAGCATAACCTATTTCAGCGCGCCACCTTATCGCGCGGCGCAAACGGAAACAGAGCTCAACAAAGCACAGCGCAAGCGACTGGTCATGACGATCCCAACCAAAGGCCGCTGCAACTTCAGTCAATTTGGTCGTTTTGTTGAACTTGAACCGGGGGAGGCGGTGTTTCATGTCACACGGGCACCAATGATCTATAATCAGGATCGGCATACAACCGCATGGCTTATCGGCATTCCGCTCCAATCCGCGTTGATGCATTCAGACGATCCCGAAGAGATTTGCGCCACGCTGCTCAACTCCGACACACCGGGCTTTTACGCCTTACGCAGATTACTCATTGCGCTACCGCACGAATTACCCAAGCTCTCACATCAAGCACGGAACATCTTTGCTCACACTGCAATTTCAATGATCTGCGCCGTCATTTCGGAAATGCGCGGGCAGGAAGACAGCAAACGCAGTCTGACGACCCGCCAACGGATCCGGCAAATCAAGGGATATGTCGATCTCCATTTGACCGAGCCGAACCTCAACCCATCGCAGATCGCGACCGACCACGCAATGTCCTTAAGATACCTCCATCTGCTCTTTCAGGCCGAAGACACAACAATCGCACGCCATATTCGGAACCGTAGGCTTGATGCAAGCGCACGCTTCATCTCGCAGAATGCCAATAAACGACTCGATGCAGAGGACATCGCGCATCGCTTCGGCTTTTCTTCCACGGTTCAGTTTCGCCGATCCTTCACCAAAAAATACGGCACATCTCCAACCCAATTCCTGAAATTGGTACGATCCGAGCAATAAAGTAGCACTTTTTACGCAAAACTCCGAACGCACCATTGCGCGCTCGGAGCATAGTATCGTTTCGTAGCAGGAGGTTGCCTACGCGAGCAGCTCCATAAGACCAAGCAAAATCATGTAGATCACTGCAAGTCTACAGCCAGGGGAGATATTGATGTTTCTGTCCACTGACAAAAAACAGTTGTCAGAGTTGCCACGCGACTGCACCTTCCCCGAAAACGATTGGCATATTCTCGCGAGCTTTTGGCACCCAGTGGCGTTCTCGAAGGATATCGTGGACAACAAACCGATTAAGGCCAAACTCTTGGACATTGAACTGGTGCTCTACCGCACAGTCGACGGCATCGCCGCAGCACGGGATCTCTGCGTACACCGTGGCGCAGCGCTGAGCCTTGGCTGGATGGACGACGATTGCAGGAATATTGTCTGCCCGTTCCACGGTCTGCATTATAACAGAGAGGGTGCTTGCACCAAAATCCCCTCAGTAAACGATCCATCCAAACCCATTCCCAAGACGATTCGCTTGATCAGCTACCAAGCGCAGGAACGTTACGAACTGATCTGGGTCTGTCTGAAACAGCAAGCCATGCGCCCAATTCCAGAATGGCCGCTTCTGGAAAACGCAGAAGACGAATGGTTAACCATTGAGATCCCGCAAGGGTGTTGGAAAGCTTCTGCCAGCCGTCACTGCGAGAATTTCAATGATCTCGCACATATCTCATGGGTACATATGAAAACCTTTGGCAACCGTGCGCGTCCCGGCATCATTGATTACAAGCTCGAACTCAATGACAACGGCATGCTCATGGAAATGCCTTATATCGAGGTTGAGCGTGGCTTTAACGACGATGAGGGCGAGCGAGAACGTGAAGTTTATTACAAGCATATGTTCACCTTCCCTTTCGCAACAGATTTGCAGGTGGACTACAAAACCGATGAGGGCGGCAAGGTCACAAGCCATTTTTACGACATCGGCACCCCGGTAAGTGCACGGGAAACGGCCATCTTCCAGATTACGCAAACAAACATTCCCGACGCGACCGCCAAAGATTATGCCGAATACCAACTCGTTACAAACGAGGAAGACATCGTCGTCGTCGAAAGCCAGCGCCCCGAAGAGGTGCCGCTCAACATTGCCGAAGAGATGCACATCCCCGCAGACAAATTCTCGATCCAATACCGCCGCGCCCTTGTGCGCTTGTTTGGGCTGGGCTCACCGCAGATGACAAGCTGAGCCGACAACACAACAAAGAGGAAAAAATGAGACCGCTAAGTTTACTTGCAACATCAATAGCACTTGCCCTGACATTAACCGTACAGGCTGCAAAATCTGAAACAGATGTGAATATTGCCGTAATGTATTCGGTTGGTCTGGAGTCGGGTTGGGACCGGATCGTGATTGCCGCACTGGACCGTCTGCAGACGGCGGCTGACCATAACATTACCTACAAAGGCTTTGACGCTGTTTACGGGGATGAAGCGGGCGCCGTTATGGACTTACTGGCCCAATCTGGCGAATACGACATCATCCTGAGCGCCACGGCCCACAGTGACCAGATCGAGGCACTGAGCCCACGCTATCCGGACACGATGTTCGTTTCACTCGGATCGGGCAATTTCAATACAGGTCCCAACCACTACCTACTCTATGGTCGCGTCCACGAGGCCGCATATCTCCTCGGTATGCTGGGCGCGGGTATGTCAGAAAGTGGTGTAATCGGTGCCGTTGGAAGTTTCCCGGCAGATGACATCAACGACCAACTCAATGCCTACCGCGCAGGCGCTCAAGCTGTGAATCCAAAGGCACAAGTGAAGATCAGTTTCATTGAAAGTTGGTACGACCCACAACTCGCCATTGAAGCAACGTACGCCCAGAACGCCACCGGAGCCGACATCGTCTACCAACTCGCGGGCGAAGTATACGAAGCATGCCGTGACAGGAACATTCTGTGCTTTGGGCTCTTTGAGGATACCCACAAACTGGCCCCGGAAGTCGTACTGAGCGGGACGGAACTGCGTTGGGATCCTGCTTTCACATGGGTGCTCGATCAATGGCAGACGGCACAAGAAAGCGGTGCATTCAACGGAAATGCGGAAGCCAAGTGGTTCGGCATGGCCGACGGCGGCGTGGACATCTTCCCCTATTATGCTCTGGCGGACCGAGTCCCGGCAGACTTGCAAGCGAAGATCGAACAGGCCCGTGCGGATATCCTTTCGGGTGCGCTTGAAGTGCCACTGGTCTTAGACGTCCCGACCTCGGACTAAGGAACCACGGCTTCAAGGCTATCTCTCAGCCCAAGGCCGATGCAACCCAGGATAACACGATGACCGCGGAGCAAAACCCGCCCCGCCTTGAAGTACACGGGTTGACCAAGACGTTTGGTCCGGTAATCGCCAATACCGATGTGTCCTTCAACGTCGCACGCGGAGAAATCCTATGCCTTCTGGGTGAAAATGGGGCAGGTAAATCGACACTCTCATCGTGCCTGTATGGATTCTACCGCCCTGACAAAGGGCAGATCCTTTGCGATGGTATGCCGGTTTCCTTCAACTCGCCGCGCGACGCCATTGCGCGGGGAATCGGCATGGTGCATCAGCATTTCGTTCTTGTCCCGTCCATGACGGTCGTCGAGAATATTATTCTGGGCACCCACGATCATGGCTGGGCTCTTAATCTGGAAAAAAAAGCGCGGAAGATCAGCGATCTCTGCGCACGCTATGACATTTCTCTCGATCTTAACGCGAAAATTTGGCAACTCTCGGTCGGGGAGCAGCAATGGGTCGAAATCATCAAGGTCCTGTTTCTTGATGCAGAAGTACTGATCCTAGACGAACCAACGGCGGTTCTGACCCCGCACGAATCCAAGAAGCTCTTTGCTATCTTGCAAAAAATGACGGCTGACAACCTATCCATCATCTTGATTTCCCACAAGTTGGAGGAAGTTCTCCAGTCAGACAAGATCGTTGTTCTGCGCAAAGGCAGGATCGTGGGCAACGTCCGCACGGTGGATACAACCAGGTCGGATCTGACTTCCATGATGGTCGGACGCCCCGTCATGCTGAGGGCTGAACGGACAGATATCACCCCCGGTGCCCCGGTACTGCAGGTGTCCAACCTCACCGTCCTGAACGACAAAGGTCAAACCGCCGTAAACACAATGACCTTCACCGTTCATGAACATGAAATTCTGGGCATCGCGGGTGTCTCTGGTAATGGCCAGACGGAACTGTTTGAAGCACTGATCGGCGTCCGCGACAGTCAAACCGGACACATTCAACTGTCCGGCAAAGACCTCACCCACCACAGTCCCATGGATGCGATTACCAACGGCATTGGCTACATCCCTGACGACCGGTTCCGTGCTGGACTCGTTGGCCCATTTAGCGTCGAGGACAACACCATTCTGGGCATTCAGAAACGGGCAGAATTTGCCGATGGTCCGATCCTCAATCGACGCCGCATCCGCAACTTCGCCAGAGATGCCATTGACCGTTTCGGTATCGTTACCCCTGGCCCGCAAACCCGCACGGATACGCTCTCAGGCGGAAATGCACAAAAAGTCATTCTGGCGCGTGAATTCTGGTCCGCCACCAAGTGCATCCTCGCCAATCAACCGACACGAGGGCTCGATGTCGGAATCATTGAATACGTGCACCAGATACTACTCGAAAAACGACATAAAGGTTTTGCCATCGTCCTCGCCTCGGAAGAACTTGAGGACATACTTGCCCTCAGCGATCGGATCGCTGTGGTCTCCAAGGGGCAAATCATGGGCGTCTTCCACGCCGATGAAGCCAATATCGATCAACTGGGTCTACTCATGGCCGGTCAGGCGTTGGAGAACGCCGCATGACGATCTCAGACTATCGGATCGAAAAGCGTACGGATGTCGGCGCGATTGGCCTGTTCATGCAAGCGCTCATCGCGATTACACTGGCTTTCGTTGCCTCCGGTCTTCTGCTCACAATACTGGGCTTTGACCCAGTTGCCGCCTTTGATGCACTGCACAAAGGGGCCTTTGGCACCTGGCGCAACGCGCAAGGCTCTCTCATTCATGCTGCGCCGCTTGCCTTTACCGGGGTTGCGGCCGCCGTGGCCTTCCGCGCACGGATCTGGAGCATCGGTCAAGAGGGCCAGTTCTTTGCAGGCGCTATGATGGCCTATTTCTTCACAACCTTCCTCAACCTTCCTGCACTCATCATGGTCCCTCTTGTCATCCTCGCCGGTGCACTTGGTGGTGGACTCATGGGCGGGCTTTCAGGCACGCTGAAGACGCGGTTTAACGTCAATGTCGTCGTCTCAACGGTAATGCTGAACTATATCATCGTCTATCTCTTGTCCTATTTGCTCACCAGCCGCATCTGGATGGCGCCGGGTGAATATTATCTCCAAACCGACCGCATCCCCAAGAACGCGCGGCTACCCGATCTCTGGCCAGAGACCGATCTACATCTGGGTGTCGTGCTCGCTGTGCTGACAATCATCGGCCTGCATTTTCTGATCAACCACACCACCTTTGGCTTTAGTCTGCGTGCCTTTGGCGACAATGCCGTCGCCGCACACTTCAAGGGAGTAGCGCCCAAGCGCATGACTCTCATCGTGTTGACGCTTTCCGGTGCCTTGGCAGGTCTTGGCGGGGTCGTGCAGAGCTTCGGTGTGGACTTTCGACTCTCACAAACCTTCCTCTATGGCCACGGCTCTGCCGGACTTATAGTGGCCGTAATTGCAGGATTGCGGCCTTTGTCTATTGGACTTGTCGCCTTTCTTTTCGGCGCTTTGGCCAAGGGTGGGCTGTTTATGCAGGTCATGGCCGATATCTCTTCCGCCATGATCTCAACCATGCAAGCGATCATCCTCATGTTCTTTCTCGTCACCTCGGTACTGTTTCAATACCGTCTGCGCCGAATCAGTCAAGATGTCTGAACTTTTCACCCAAGCAATTCTCATCGCCATGTTCGCCGCCACCGTGCGGATCGCCGCGCCACTGTTGCTCGTCTCGATTGGGGAACTTGTCGTGCAACGCGCAGGTATCTGGTTTCTGGGCGTTGAAGGCAGCATGCTCATGGCGGCGTTTGCTGCCTATTTTATAAGCGTGGCCAGCGACTCTCTCTCTATCGGACTGTTCGCCGGGATCGGGATGGGAATCACCGTGCATCTGTCGATGGCCGTGGCGACTGTCACGTTGAAAATCAATCAATTCATCACCGGACTTGGTATCAACCTGTTGGCCTCGGGTCTCACGCTGTTGCTCTATCGCGAAAGTCTCAAACGGTTCAACGGTGAAGTGCCCACAGTTATCCCTTTTGAGACAGTCGCCTTGCCCGGTATCTCCCAGATCCCGATCCTGGGAGAAATTTTCTTTGATCAGCACATCTTCACCTATCTGGCCTTTGCGATGGTGGGTGTAGTCTGGGCTTTCCTCTACCGCACCCGCTACGGGTTGGAAATCCGCGCGCTTGGCGAGAACCCGAAGGCACTCGATATCAAGGGACTGAGCGTGTCGGGTCGTCAATATGCCGCATTAGCCTTTGGCGGGACCATGGCGGGACTCGCTGGCGCCGTGCTCGTGCTGGCACTGACTGACCGCTTCGTACCCAACATGACAAACGGACGCGGGTGGCTGGCCATCGTGATCATCATTGCGGGCAATTGGAAGCCGCTCCCCATTCTGGTCGCCGTGCTGGTCTTTGCCTTCCTTGAAGCCTTTCAGCTTCAGGCCCAGGGAATCGGACTCGACATCCCCTATCAACTGTTACTGGCCCTACCCTATATCGGTGCGATTGTTGCGATGATAGGGCTACAGCTGCGCTCTGAGCAACCAGCACATCTCGGTGTGCCCTATCACCGAGAATGAGGAGACAAGATGCTCTGTAACGATCGCATATTGCTGGATGATTGGCATGTCGTGGCCGATCTTGATCACCTGTCTAAAGGTGGAATAGAAAAGACGGTCCTCTTTGAACAGCCGATTACAGTCACGCGCAGCGACACAGGTGTAATCGCCTGTTCCGATACGACCGGTCCCCTACCCTGCCAAGTCAAGTATGGCTTTGTCTGGATCTGCCCGGGTACACCCGGGCGAGATATCGTGCACATTCCCGAAGCCTTTGATGAAGATCGTTACGTCATCAGCGGTGGTTCATTTGGCGTTCAGGTTTCCGGTCTGCGTGTCGTGGAGAATTTCCTTGACATGGGACATTTTCCCTTCGTTCATGCCGGCTGGCTTGGCGAAGAACCCCATACAGAAGTGCGTCCCTATCAAGTGGAAGTGACACGCGATGATGAAATCCTCGCCACCGAGTGCTACTTCCACCAACCGGTGGCATCACCCACAGCAAAAGGTGGAATAGAAGTTCAATATACCTACCGCGTCTATCGCTCCTATAGTGTCGCGCTCTACAAGACAAACCCGCTCTTTGACGATCGCATGGATTATATCGTGCTGTTCATTCAGCCCGTTGGGCCAGAGAAGTGCGTCGTTCATTCCATGCTCTGTTATATGAAGAGAGAGATGACGCGCGCCCGTCTGCGCTGGTTTATGCAACTCATATTTGCGCAAGACAAACCGATCCTCGAAAACCAGATTCCACGTCGTCTTCCGCTTGATCCGCGGGCCGAAACGCCGATTCGTGCGGACAAAGCGGCGATCGTTTATCGTCGCTGGTTGCGCGAACATAACGTCCACTACGGCGCAACCGTAGCCTAAGGAGAGAAAGATGCCGTGCACCGATTCTGTCGCTTTGAACCTCTGGTATCCCGTCACGGCCCTCGAAGATATAACGTCCAAACCTCTGCACACCCTTCTACTCGAGGAACCCCTGATCATCCGGCACGACGGCACATCCCAAGTCCACACCCGAGGGCGTACCCTGCCAGTGCGGGAAAGCTACGGTTACCTCTGGACAAGTCTTGGAACCTCACAGGAGGATCTGTTCCCGATCCCCGAATATACGGAAGACGATCGTCGTAACGTCCATGCCGCTACAATCGGTGTCCAGACCTCTGCACCCCGATCAATCGAGAACTTCCTTGATATGGGACACTTTCCCTATGTCCATACCAATATCCTCGGTGCCGAACCGCACACCGAGGTAAAAGAATACACCGTTGAAGTATCAACCGAATGCGATGAGATCCGTGCTACCAACTGCCTGTTCTGGCAGCCAATGGCCGCGGCGGCGTCATCCGCCGGAGCGGAGGTGAATTATATTTACCGCGTCCCGCATCCGTATTGCGCGGTGCTGTATAAATCGAGTCCAGCCAACCCCGACCGGCTTGATGTGATCGCGATCTTCCTGCAACCTGAAACGCAGGAACGGGTGCGCGCCCATATGATGCTCTGTTTGCTGGACGAGACCACCAGTAACCGCGAAATCCGCCTTTTTCAGCAAACAATTTTTGGCCAGGATAAACCCATCCTCGAAAATCAGTTTCCCAAGCGCCTGCCGCTTGACCCACGAGCGGAGACGCCGATTCGTGCCGATAAATCCGCAATCGCCTATCGTCGGTGGCTATCCGAGAAGGGGATCACCTATGGTGTGATCCCTTCTGCTGCATGACCGAAATCACCGGAGAACGACAAATGCTGCACAGTCTTTATCAACAATGGTTTCCGATTGCCTCAAGCACCGATCTGGTTCCGCGCCATGTCTATCAGGCACAGCTTTTGGGGCGCGAATTTGCCGTCTGGCGGGCCGATGATGGCTACGTCAATGTTTGGGAGAATCGATGCCTCCATCGTGGGGTACGGTTATCCATCGGTATCAATGACGGGCGGGAACTGAAATGCCAGTATCACGGTTGGCGCTACACCAATCGTACGGCCGGCTGCACCTATATTCCGGCGCACCCGGCAGATGCGCCGGCCCGCACGATCTGCAACAATACCTACCCCGCGCAAGAGGCTCATGGTTTGATCTGGGCCGGTGAGGAGGCCAATGGCCCTCTGCCCGATCTGGGTGCGCATGCAAACGGCATCGTACTGCGCCCGATACCGGTTCATGCACCCGCAGAAATGGTAGAGACCACGTTACAAAGCTACGACCAAGATATCCTCTTCTTTGTCCAGCCTTGCGATAGCGACCATTGCATCATCCGAGGTATCGCAAAGCCGAATGACGACCGCACCGTGCTCCTACGCCAACACAGCTTTGCCCTGGGCGAGTTACGCGACCAAGTAGAGGCCCATGCTGCACTGGTAGAGGCTCCGGCCCGCTATAAGCCTGTCATTGCCCGGGTAGCAGAGGATTTCATCGATATTCCAACACTCACTAAAGAGGGTCGCACAGCCGATTTGCCTGTTACTATCACGGCCAAAGATATAATCGCTAAAGGCATTGCCCGGCTTCGGTTGGAACCGCTAAAATGCGCGCTTCCCACATTCCAACCCGGAGCCCATGTTGATGTACATTTGCAAAATGGACTCGTCCGACAGTATTCACTCACGAACGGACCGGGAGAGACAGACCACTATACAATTGGCGTCAAACTGGAACCGGACAGCCGAGGCGGATCATCCACCATTCACGCGCTCAATCTCGGCGACAATCTCGCGATTTCAGTGCCACGCAACAACTTCCCTCTGCGCCGGGACGCGGTGGAGACAATCCTAATCGCAGGAGGCATCGGGATGACCCCGCTTTTGTCGATGGCACGAGCACTGAATGTACAAGGTCTACCCTTTGCCTTCCACTACTTTGTGCAAAGCGACGCCCATATCGCCTTTCGTCAGGAGATCGGGACATTCGCAGACGCCGCAACGATCCACAAAGGCCTTTCGCCCGAGGACACAAGCACCAAATTATCCGAGATCCTCGCCGAACCGGGTCCGGCTCGTCATGTCTACATCTGCGGACCCGGCCCTATGCTTGACACTGCGCGTGAGATTGCGGGCAGGACGGGCTGGTCCGATACACAGATACACTTCGAATATTTCAAGAACAACACACAAAGAAACACCTCAGGCAGCTTTAAGATTGAACTTGCGCGCTCTGCCATGACACTGACAGTGCCGGAGGGAACATCGATCCTCAACGTATTGCACGAAAACGGGATAAACATGTCCAGTTCGTGCGAGCTCGGTGCCTGTGGTACCTGCCGCTGTACCGTGATCGCGGGGGAGATCGACCACCAAGACGTCTATCTCACAGACAGCGAAAAGGCGGCAGGTAACGCGATGATGACCTGTGTCAGTCGTGCCCGATCAGATCGTCTGATCCTGGACATATGAGAGGCTCGTCGAATGAAACTCTACAACTACGAACTCAGCGGCAATTGCTACAAGCTGCGCCTTCTGATGTCTTTTCTCGGCGTCGACTATGAAACAGAGGCTATCGATTTCTACCCAGGCCAGAAACACAAGAGCCCCGATTTCCGACAGATCAACCCACTCGGCCAATTGCCGGCGATCGAAGATAACGGGCTGGTCCTGCGCGATGCCCAAGCGATCCTTGTCTACATCGCATCAAAATACGACGCCGATGGCACATGGTATCCCGCCCAAGATCCTGCGCTTTTGGGTCAAGTCATGCAGTGGTTGGCATTTGCGGACGGGATTACCGCCACTGCCTCCGCCGCGCGCCTCCATGACGGACTGTATTATTCCCACATTGATGTCGAAGCCGCACGCAAAGGGGCACACACGCTCTTTCGTATACTGGACGAACATCTCTTCTTTGCAGAAGATGCCGGGCAGGCTTGGATTTGTCCAAGCGATCAACCAACCATTGCAGATATCGCCTGCTTCCCTTACATCATGTTGTCAGAAGAGGGTGGAATCAACCGGATGGACTACCCGGCCATCCGCCGGTGGTGCGACCGCTTCAAACGCATTCCGGGCTTTATCGTCATGCCGGGGATCTTCCCGGCCGGACCAGCTTTCGAAAAACCCGCGGCGTAAGACCGTGATTATATCAATCATACTGAAGGAGGAAAACCCATGAAAACACGTGCTGCGATTGCCTGGGCCCCGAACCAGCCACTTGAGATTGAAGAGATTGATCTGGAAGGACCGAAAGACGGCGAAGTGCTTGTTCGTATCGTCACGACGAGCCTGTGTCACACCGATGTGTTCACACTGTCGGGTGAAGACCCGGAGGGACTGTTCCCCTGCATACTTGGTCATGAAGGCTGCGGCATTGTGGAGGAGGTTGGAAAAGGCGTCACCTCGGTCAAGCCCGGTGATCATGTAATCCCTCTCTACGTGCCGGAGGATCCGGACTGTCCTTACATCCAGTCCGGTAAGACCAATCTTTGTCAGACGATCCGCGCCACGCAAGGGGCAGGAGTGATGCCGGATGGCACCTCCCGTTTCTCTTATAAAGGAAAACCGATCCTGCACTACATGGGTACGAGCACATTCAGCGAATATACGGTATTACCAGAGATTTCTATCGCAAAGATATCCATGGATGCGCCGCTATCAAAGGCGTCTGTGATGGGTTGCGCGGTCCCAACCGGTATTGGCGCCGTGCGCAACACAGCAAAGGTTGAACCAGGTTCAACCGTAGCCGTCTTCGGTTTGGGTGCCGTTGGTATGGCCGTGATCCAGGGCGCCGTTCTGCAAAACGCATCACGGATCATTGGCATTGATGTCAATCCGAACAAGTTTCCTCTGGCCAGGTCTCTTGGTGCCACGGAGTGTCTAAACTCCAAAGATCATTCCGACCCGATCCACGAAGTGCTGATCGAGATGACAAATGGCGGACTGGACTACACATTCGAAGCTGTAGGCAATGTCGATCTTATGCGCTCCGCGCTAGAGTCCTGCCACAAGGGCTGGGGTGAATGCACCGTGATTGGCGTGGCCGGCGCGGGTCAGGAGATTTCCACCCGTCCATTTCAACTGGTCACCGGTCGGGTGTGGCGGGGCACAGCCTTCGGAGGCGTTCTGGGCCGAAGCCAACTGCCGGGCATGGTCGACGAATGGTTGCGTGGTGATTTCAGCGTTGACCCCTACATCACACACCATATGCATCACGAACAGATCAACACGGCCTTTGACCTGCTGAAAGCGGGAGAGTCCATCCGATCGGTGATCCATTTTCAACCACAGGAAACACTGACAATCAACTCGCTGCCCGGACAGATCGTGACGTGACAAACCGACATGTTTCAATAGCGCCGTCAGGGTCAATTTTTCCGGCGGCGCAGTACCTCGTCTACCTCGGCCAACGCTTACGGGATGCCCGGAAACCATGCGCTAATACCCAGTCAAAACCTGCGAGGTTGAACGCAAAGAGCGTGTGCGCCTACATGCGAGATTCATTTTGCGTGTAAACATGGAGCTTATCGAGAGCACAACCAGCTTTGGCGGAAAGAACGCAGTTTACAGGCATCGCTCTCATGCCTGTAATTGCGACATGACCTTCGGTATCTACTTACCGCCTCAGACAGAGCGGACCTCGGTACCGGTGTTGTGGTATCTTTCGGGGCTCACCTGTACCCATGAAAACGCCATGTCCAAGGCCGGCCTGCAACAATTCGCTGCCAAACGCGGCCTCGCTTTGGTCTTTCCAGATACTTCCCCCAGAGGAGAGGATGTGGCCGATGATCCAGCCTATGATATTGGCCAGGGTGCCGGGTTTTATGTGAACGCCACAGAAGCACCCTGGGTTCGCCATTTCAATATGTACGATTACATAGTGAAGGAGCTGTTCGCACAGGTTTGCAATCATTTTCCGGTCACCGAGATGCACGGAATCACAGGTCATTCCATGGGCGGGCACGGTGCACTGACCATTGCAATGCGCCACCCCGAGACGTACACGTCCGTGTCAGCCTTCGCCCCAATTGCCAACCCAACTGAGTCGGATTGGGGCCGCAAGCAATTTTTGACCTATCTCGGCGCGAACGAAGATCAGTGGCTGCGGCATGACGCAACAGAGCTCTTGAAATCCAAAGGATGGCGACGGGACATCCTGGTGGATCAGGGCGCAGATGATCCATTTTTTAATCTGCTACGACCGCAGGCTTTGACAGACGCTGCTACCGCCATACGCGTACCTCTCACCTATCGGGCACACACAGGCTACAATCACAGCTATTACTTCGTAGCAAGCTTCGCCGAGGACCACGTGAACTGGCACGCGGATCGTCTGGCACCATGACAGGTGGATCCCACGTTAAAGAAAACGTGCGATGTGATCGCAAGGCCATAACCCTCTCCGGCAGTTTGTCTCCGAATCCGTATCTGCGCGATAATGCCCATAGGAACAGATGTCTGATCTCTGCCGGACACATTCAGTGGACCGCGCTAAATCACAAAAATGAGCAGAAGAATTGAACTGGCCAAAAACCCCATTCCAGCAACCTCCCGAAAACGAATGGTTTCCTTAAAAAACAGGACCGAAGCCAGGATACTGAAAATCAACTCGACTTGGCCAAGGGCTTTAACGTAAGCTGCGGTTTGAACCGCGAAAGCAACAAACCAGCAGAATGATCCACCCAAACTTGTTAAGCCGACCCAAACACCAACACGCCGTGTCCTCCAGACAGATCGCATCTGTTCGGGATCACGAACCACCAACCACAACGTCATAATGACAACTTGCCATGCGACAACGGCTGCAAGCGTGAGGCCCGCGCGTAAAATCGGATCGTCTGACTCAAGCTCTAACGTAGCACCTCGGTAACACACCGCGGAAATTGCAAAGAGACCCCCTGAACTCAATCCCAAGGCGACAGCACGACTCAGCAAGTGTTGCCACCAGTACCCGTCGACGGCCGGGTCTTTGGACAAGAGCAAAACACCCACAACACCAAGCAAAATTGCAAGCAGACCAACGGCACTGACCCCTTCACCCAACACCGCGAGACCGACAAGAACCGATAAAACGACCTCGGTCTTTTTGAAGGTGATGCCGACAGCAAAATTGCGCGCCTGAAACAGCAATACTACACACACCGTTGCCAGTATCTGTGCAAGACCTCCAATCGTCGCAAAGATCCAAAACCGAAATGTAACATCCAGAACAACGTGATGACCCGACGAGACATAGACCCAGAGTCCCAACAAAACAAAAGGAAAAGAAAAAAAGAACCGTGCAAATGTGGCACCTTCAGCAGACAGCGCGTCCATGCTGAGATATTTCTGCAGCATGAAACGAACAGTCTGAAACGATGCCGCCAGTAACGTGAAGGAAACCCACATGTTTGATGCTTGCGTGACTTTACGGGTAAAAGATTATTTTTGCCCAAGATGTGGATGCGGGACCGGATCTTTCGTCACGAAAAGATATCTCAGAATAACCTGCATGTACGATCGATAGACATAACCGTTATTCTTCCGCAAATAGTAATCTTTGTTTTGCCAATAGATCGCAGGAAGGCGATACCATGGCACACGCGGATGACAATGATGAACCGCATGAAGATTATTGTTCAGAAATAGAAAAGCCAGAGGACCGCGATCTTCAACGATCACCGTTCGGCATCGAATGCGCTCATGGGCCCGATGTTCCAAGAACGTCCTGATTTTCAGTAAACCCAAACCGAAGTGGATCGCAATCCCGTAAACCCAAATGGGCATGGACGTCGCTTTGATCAACCACACAAACACAATACATGCACCCACAACATTCAGAAACCACGCCAGACACACGGCGCGATCACCTTGACTGATCAATCGAAAATCCTCAATCAAAAAAGCACACTGACCGAGAATTGGCCCAACGACCATACGACCCAGCAATGTATTGTTGACCTGCAGTATCCACCTTTTCCAACGCGGCATCGCATTCCATGCAACGGGATCAGCATAATTGCTCTCAGGGTCATCATAGGGATCCGTCAGTTGCGAATCTTGATGATGGGCCAAGTGCAGCGCACGAAATCTCTGAAAGGGAATCATCAAATTCAGCGGAACAAAAATCAAGGCTTCATTCACAACGTTGATCGACGTTGGATGCCCGTGCAAGACTTCATGGCTCAATGATGAATGAAATGCAATCAATATTCCCGTCACAACGATCGTCAGAACGGGTGCAACCGAATACAGCCATGCGGTCGCCATCAACCAGCTCGCGTAGCACAGAAATATCAACAACAGAGTGAACCATTCGATCTCAACGAATCGATGAAGGCACATAATATTTCGAAAAAGTTTCATTGGTGATCGGCTCTACGTGTGCCGTACACTCTGTACAGAACCACATATTTTTCAATTTGGAATCTTGTAAACATTCATGAACATATGTTAATCTTATCATCAAATGATGGATTTAATTGACAAACGTGAGCGATCTGAAAAGTTTCGTCAACGACTGAGACACGCCATGGACCAGGCACAGATGTCGCAGTCGCAACTGGCGCGCTCAATCGGCGTGGACCGGTCAACAATCTCCCAACTTCTCAAGGGACATCATGTACGTTTACCGAATGCCCATGTTGTTGGCGCATGCGCATCCGCTCTCGGAGTGTCGGCTGATTGGCTGCTCACCCTTTCGGACAAACCGCAAACTGCAGGCGATATCATGTCATCATCAATGACTCTTACGACAGCGCCGAGAGCGCCTGTCGATGATCGAATTGACGATTGGTATCGTGAAGCGGAAGGACATAAAATTCGTCACGTACCGGCGGGACTGCCGGACCTTCTCAAAACACGCGACATGCTCGAATGGGAATACGCACCGCATCTATCGCGCACGGTTGAACAAGCCATTGTTGCATCCGAAAGGCGTCTGGAGTTTATCCAGTCCGCGCAGTCGGACCTGGAAATCGCCATACCCACATATGAAATCAGGTCCTTTGTCGCCGGCACGGGTCACTACCATGGACTCCCGGTATCTACTCGACGCCGACAGCTCGCTCAATTCCTGAGATTTTGCGAACAACTCTATCCACGCCTTCGTATCTATCTCTTTGACGCGCAACGCCTGTATTCAGCGCCGATTACAATCTTTGGCCCGCTCCTTTCCGTCTTCTATGTCGGCACCTACTACTTGGTCTTTCGCGATAAGGAGAGGATCAATCATTTCACCCAACATTTCGACGGTCTAATCCGTGAAGCGGATATTGCCGCTCGAGACGTCTCAGACTTTCTGAAATCCATGGGGAATGAATACAACTTACAAACAGATTGAGTGTGTGGATCACTTATCCACACCCTCATTTATGACAACCTCTTTCAGAAAATGCCATCGAGTGTGCAACATGCGCTGCGAGCGCAACGAAGCCACAGCCCAAACCCATCTTTAACAAAATTTCTTTAAACACCGTCGGATTTTGGTATTTTTCGGATG
>JAPORU010000047.1 GCA_026710045.1 Aestuariivita sp.
AAAACAGAATCCGGGGGTTGTGGATCAGTTGCCGGGGCGAATCCTGTGGATAACCCGGCCTTGAATCCGCATCCTTTCTGAGTGATTTTTGGGTGAGGGATCGACCGGCCCGCCTGGGTTGCGCTGAGGATACCGCCTCGGATGCTCACGATCCGTTCGAAAGCAAAGCGGACCCCGGCGTCCCGGCCTCGCCCAGAGCCGGAAGGGAGGCTCGGAACACACCCGAAGTATCCGTGAGGACAGGAGCGGAAGACAGGACAAAACCCGTCGCCGGCAGCGCTGTCAGCAAGCCCAATCTGAACGTCCATGTGAACGTCCATGTGAACGGGCATGTGAACGGGCATGTGAACGGGCATGTGAACGGGCATGTGAACGTCCATGTGAACGGGCAGGATCGGGAATTCGGAAACACCCGCAAGAGCCTCCGGTCATGGGCCAAACATCGGACACAAGAGGGGCAAGAGGGGGTCGAACGGGTCGTGCCGGATCTGTGTCCGGGAGCCACCGGCCGGTTGCATCGTGCGGTGGCATCGCAGGATTCCGATCGGCTGGGGCGCGGTCGCTGTTTCTGTCCGGATACGACCGGGGCTTTACGGTGGTGGTTCTCAATCCGCGCCGCACAAGAGAAAGGCGCGTGACGGTGCTCCCGACTGCTCCCGACTGTACCAAGGCGACCGGACAGCGGGCCAGGATTGACCAAGACTGACCGGGTCGATGCCCGCATCCGCGTCGCGTTCGGTGAGGCCTTTGGCGAAGCCTTTCCGGATCTGAGTGCGACACCGCATGTGACAGAGGAGATCGATCCGCTGCGTGATCTCCTGGTGATGCGGGAGGCGCGGGTCCCGAAACGGGCCGATCTCACGCTCCCCTCTGCACCGAACAACCGGAGCGGGACCGCGACGCCGACGTCGAGGCGACCATCCCGAGGGTGTTTACCCCATTGGACCCGCCGGTCGACGCGCGGGAGACCGCGATCCCGAGCCGGATCCGACGCCTTTCCCGACAGAAGCGGTTCCATCCGCTCCCACATCGCATCCGTCAAGACGGTTCGATCCGTGTTCCTGATTCGGCTCTCTCAATAATGTCCGTCGCCTCTTTTCCGGGCGACTCTGAGAGTGAATGTAACAGAAATCCAGAAACGTTCAAGAGTAGATGTCAACGGGCCCTAGTCTGGAGAGAAAGGACGTTCCCGGGGATCTCGATATTCTTCTCATTCACCATCGGAAGCATCCAACCTCTCCAGCAAATCATGATGGCGATCGCCATTTCTGGATTGGATCCGCCAAGCGATCTGCGGGTGAATTTTGTCAGATGAAGAAACGACAGGACGGATCTCCGATGACTACGATCCAGAATGATATTGAGCGGTTGAATTTTTTTCTTAAACCTCTCTCAATTGGAGACGCCCTAACACAAGCGCATTTTCACGAGAAATGGAAAAAGGAAGTGAATTTCGTCGTCATTTCCCGTTTCTTCACTGATACGGAAAAGGCGGCGATTGCGCAGGAGATCGCTGATACGCTCACTGCTGATTTGAACAATAGGATTGACCATGTCTATAGCATGACTATCTCTGACATCCTATCCGGGCGTGGTCCGCAACCACTGGATATTGATGTATAAACAAAGCTCCATATGAATCCTGGAAGATTCTCTATGATCTGCTCTCTCTATAAACGGTTTCTTTTGTGTAGGAGAATCGATTGTAAGAATCGGGTATATCAAGGATATTGATCCTCGATCAAAATCGGTTTAGTCACAATGATGTGTATGTACGAGGTCTGCGCATGAGGAAAGAGCAGCGTGTTTGGATGTGTGCACCTGTCTGGTGGCGTTCCCTCTGTTAACACGGATCAGAAATGACCATCTGAATTTGCTCTACTTCGAGTTATGGCGCGACGTTCGCGATAACCGGGTATGAGGACGAGCAGTACCGCAATCATCAACAGGCAGAGAGTCATCGGACGTTCCCAGATGAAGGAGACACCGTCATAGAGTTGCATGGAGCGGGAAAAGTTATCTTCCATCATGCCGCCGAGAATGAAACCGATCAGCAGTGGGGCAAGCGGGTAGTCTGCAAACTTTAGTGCTGTGGCACAGACTCCGAACCCGACCAGGATCAGCAATTCAGTAGCATTATTTTGCCCGATATAAGCTCCCATTAATGTAAAGAATAGAATGAACGGAATCAGGTAGTTGTGCGGTATTGTTAGAACCTTGGCAATATATGGAATGAGCGGCAGGTTTAGGATGAGCAACACGAAGTTGCCAATGAACATTGACATGATCACGGCCCAGAATATCTGTGGCGCATCAATCATGAGCCGTGGACCAGGGGTGACATTCAAAGCGATCAGTGCGCCCAGCAGAATAGCCGTCGTTCCTGACCCCGGGATGCCAAGGGTTAAGAGAGGAACAAAAGAGCCGGTACACGCTGCGTTGTTGGCCGATTCAGGTGCTGCTAAACCTTTGACAGAGCCCTTACCAAATTCTTTTTTTTGCTCTTTGGGTGCGATGTTTCGCTCTACGGCGTAACCGAGGAAACTGGCGATCGTAGCACCAGCGCCCGGTAATACGCCGATGAAGAAACCCTGGACTGACTGCCGTCCGATGACCGGTGCAATAGCCTTCGCTTCACTCCTTGTAATCCGCAAGTCTTTAATTGCGCCATCATCTCCTTGAAGGTTCCTTGGTTTCAGAACGAGAAATAATGCCTCCGGAAGAGCAAACATCGCCATCGCAAGAGTGATAAATCCAAAACCAGATTGCAGGTCCATGATCCCCATGGTGAAGCGTGGTAAGTTGAATAGAGCGCCTTCACCGACGGTCGCCATAATTAATCCGAGAAGTGTCATGATGATCGCTTTCGCCACTTGGCCGGTGCCTGCGAAGGCTGCGATAGCCGACAGACCAACGACCATTAACGCAAAATATTCGGCTGAGTGAAAAAGGAGCGCGACGGAGGACAGTACTGGTGCGAAGATCATAAGTAATATGGCTCCGAGTGTGCCACCGGCGAAACTAGCAATAGCGGCAATCGTCAAAGCCTTTCCGGCTTTACCTTGTCTTGCCATGGGATACCCATCGAAACTTGATGCGACGGTACCGGCCACCCCGGGAGCATTAAGCAAAATAGATGATGTCGAACCTCCAAAAATGGCGCCATAGTAGACGCCGGCCAACAGGATCAAAGCGGCGGAGGGATCTCCCATGGAAAGAACCACCGGTATCATAATGGCAATGATTGACATCGGTCCAAGGCCGGGTAGCATGCCGATGAACGTCCCGATCAGGCATCCGGCAATGACCATCAAGAGATTTTGAACAGAAAATGCGGTCTGAAGGCCAATTAAAATTCCTTCAAGCATGTCAGCTCCCTGAGAAACCCGGCAGCGGGCGCAAGTATATGCCAAGAATCTGCTGAATGAGATACCACACTAAGACAGTGGTGGTCAGGGATACGGGCACCATGATGTGCCATTTTCGTTCGCCCAGGATGAACGAACCGGCGATCAGAAAAGCTGTCGTTGAAAAAAGAAAACCGAAGGGCCGCAGACAAAGCGCATAGGTAATCATGAGTCCGAGTATCACCATTGCTTGGCCGAGGTGGTATTCGTGAAGCCGGCGGTAGTCGATGTCTTTTTCTTTTTGTTCGCTCCTCTCGACGCCAAGGAGGATAAAAAACAGAACAAGAATACTAACAGTCGAAAGAACTTTGGGAAATGAACTTGGCCAGACAGGATTTCGCCTCATGAAAGGTGCCAAATTAGCGTCCATGGTGAACCAAGCTGTATATCCGTAGACGAGACAGATGCCCAACATGATCAATGCTATCCATCTATCGAGCGCCAAACTATCCCTTCCCATATTGTGGGTGATGGATTTGGTAGGACGGTTTGCCGTCCTACCGAAAGATGTTGGAATTTAAAGGAATCCGAGTTTTTTCATGAGATCACCGATGATCTGTTCTTGATTCTCAAGGAAAGCTCTGAAGTCATCTCCTGAATTATGAATATTCACCCAACCGTTGCGCGCACGTACTTCTTCCCACTCCGGGGTATCATACATTTTTGCAAGGACCTCTTGATATTCTGTCACCTTGTCCTCAGGAAGATCCGGTGCACCAAAAAAGCTGCGCCAGTTGACAAAAGACATGTTGATGCCTTGCTCTTTCATGGTCATTGCGTCAGGTGCTGCGTCGATACGCTTATCAGACGTGACGCCAATAATTTTTACCTCGCCTGCATTAGCCAGATCCACAGCTTCCGAGAAACCGGTTGAAAGTGCCGCAATTTCGCCCGATAGTAAGGCGGCCATGGCATTGCCGCCGGCGTCATAGGGGACGTACTTTATGGCCAGTGCGTCTTTACCCGCAGCTTCCATCACCATAGAAGCTACGAGGTGATCCATCCCACCCGGTACCGAGCCACCGCCAATTGCGGTTTCTCTTGGATCGGCATCAAAGGTCGAAACAAGATCAGCCATAGAATTGATGGGGCTGTCATTTCCGACCACGATTGCAGCATAATCCCCAATAGTTCCGGCAACCAGAGTGAGATCGCGAAAGTTGTGCGGAAACACCCCCGTAAGTGATCGAATGACAATGGGTGTCGAGTTTACCATCAGTGTGTCGTGGTTGCTTTCGGCATTTTCAATGAGATAACCGATTGCCTTTCCGCCACCACCACCCGACTTATTCTCATAAGAAGCCGTACCGACTAGACCAGACCTGGTCAGTGCCTCACCTGTCCCACGGGCTGTTCCGTCCCAGCCGCCACCGGCGCCACCGGGAATCAGAAAGTGGATGCTGTCGAGTACTTGGTGCCCGTCGGCGGACACGGGACCAGCAAGGCCAGTTGCAGCGACGATCGCAAGAAAGGTGCGACGTCCCAGATATGCATTCATAAGTTATTCCTTCAAATTTGATCGCTGGGAAATTGTCATACGTATATCAGTAATTGATTACGCGATTTTACCGCGACTATATTGTTTCGATCACTTTGCGTCTGTTCTTATAACTCAATAGCGAACAAGTATGCCAATATTTACTACCAATTTGGGATAGCGTATATTGCGGTCTCAAATCACGTGAATTGTACGCGTTTGATTATCAACGTTTTACATAATTGCGGAATTGACTCAACAGTCGTTTGATTGATGTTTCGGATGAAGGGTCAAACTTGTAAAGTCTTTTTTACACAAAAGAGACGTCTTGACTACGTTCAGCACACGTCCATTCAAATGTGACGATTTGTGTATCGGAAGTTCAGTCTCTACGACACTTTTGGCGAATAATTCTCAACGTTTTTATGATGTTGTCAGCAGGATAACAATGGGAACCATTTTTCTCACCGATTCAACCGTGACGTACGCTACAACGCATATGGTGTGTTGAGAATCCTGGCCAGGTTTTCTGAATCCTCAAGGAAGAGGATTGGTTAGTGCGTCGTTGCCGTGATATCGCGTTGTGGGTGATTGCAGAGATTCGTATCCGTCAACCATTGATTTAATCGTGTCCACCGCCGCCGTACGGAAGCTCTACTGACCGAGATTCGAAGCGCTTTTTCCTGACCGATGAGAACAACGAGATTTTTGCCACGGGTAACCCCTGTATAGATCAAGTTGCGTTGTAGCATAGGGTAGTGCTGGGTCATTATTGGGATGACGACTGCAGGATATTCGGATCCTTGACTTTTGTGAATTGTGATCGCGTAGGCGGGCACAAGTGAATCAAGTTCACCAAAGTTGTACTGGACTTTTCGCTCATCAAATTTAATGGTGATCTCATCTTCATTTTGGTTAATATGTTCGACGAGTCCGATGTCGCCGTTAAAAACATCCTTTTCGTAATCGTTCTCAGTTTGCATAACTTTGTCGCCGTGTAAGAATGTCCATCCGAACTTCTCTATTCTGCTTCGTGCGTCTGGATTTAACACAGCTTGAAGTTCTTGGTTTAGAGAATACGCTCCAAGGACCCCTCGATTCATCGGGCAAAGTACTTGTATGTCCTTAGTGGGATTAAGTCCAAAGCGATCAGGTATGCGTCGTGTAATTACTTCACGAAGTGTTTGAACAGTTTGCTGAGGTGTTTCTGAGGAGATGAAATAGAAATCGGTCAAGTGAGATTCTGATTGCAGGTCTGGCAATATTCCCGCGTTAATTTGATGTGCCGCCATAATAATTTTGCTCTCGGTTGCTTGACGGAAGACCTCCGTCAATCGAACGACACGCACTGTGCCAGATCGGATGATATCCGCTAAGACTTGGCCGGGTCCGACTGACGGCAATTGATCAATATCCCCAACAATGAAAAGCGCCGCTGTGCTTGGAATTGCTTCCAGCAACGATTTCATCAGTCGCACATCCACCATTGAACTCTCGTCGATGACCAGTAGGTCGCACTTTAGGGGTGAATGCGCATTCCGCATGAATTTGAACTCACTTGGATTAAATTCGAGAAGCCGGTGAATAGTCTTGGCCGTCATTCCTGTGGCTTCTGACATGCGTTTTGCGGCACGACCGGTGGGCGCGCAGAGCTTTATGCGGACAGACTTGGCGTTCAAAATGCGGAGTATTGCGTTCAAAATTGTTGTTTTTCCAACGCCTGGACCACCGGTAATAACCATTACCTTCGACTTTAGCGCATGACTTACGGCTTTTACTTGATTTTTTGCGAGGGAAATTCCAATTTTTCGTTCAACCCATGGCAATGCGTTGTCGGTATCAATGGGAGCCCAAGGCATCGTCCGAGTTTGAATGCGTCGAATATGATCCGCAATGGATTGCTCGGCCAGATAGAGTCCTGTCAAGAAAATGCATTCGGTGTCAGCGATGGTGTCAGCGGTAACCGTTTTATTCAATAACTCAGCGTCTAAGGCGCTTTGAACCACGTCTTGCGGTAGATCCAGCAGCTCTTGGGAGAGCTTACACAGCGTCTCGCGCGGCAAGCCGCAATGGCCATTTTTCATTGATTCATGAAGAGCAAATGATAGGCCGGCCCGGGCTCGAATCTTCGATGTTTTTTCGATACCAAATTTTTTGGCAATTGCGTCAGCCGTGCGAAATCCAATACCACGAATATCCCGTGTCATTCGGTAGGGGTTCTCGCTCATGACTTGAATTGCATCATTATGATATGTCTTGAAGATGCGAACGGCGCGCGCGGTTCCGACACCGTGCTGGTGTAAGAATATCATAATTTCACGAATGGCCTTTTGATTGGCCCAAGCCTTTGTAATTTTCTTTGCGCGTATCGGGCCGATACCGTCAACGTCGCGTAGGCGCTCCGGGGCAGTTTCGATAATATCGAAGACATTTTTTCCGAACGTGTTGATCAGTTTTTGAGCATAAATTGGGCCAATACCATTGATCATCCCGGATTCGAGGTACTTTTGAATTCCTTCTACGCTTTCGGGGGCTGATGTTTTCAGGAAACGTGCCTTGAATTGCATTCCAAATTTTCCGTCGTCAAACCATTCCCCCGATGCTGTTATCCATTCTCCAACTGAGATCGACGCAACATGACCGACAATCGATACGAGGTTTCGATGTCCTCGGGCTTTGACGCGCAGGACACAGAAACCGTTTTCTGCGTTGTGAAACGTGACGTACTCGACTAGGCCTGAAACGACCTTCGTTGCAGCCTCATTCTCATTCATGGTGACAGTGATCCTGAAGAGACATAGTTACGATATGCCATTTTGGAAATGTGTTCCTTCGAGAGAGTTTTGGAGATTGTACAATTTTAGCGTTCATGGTCCAACTTGCTTTATGCTCAATTGAAAGACAGTGCTATGGATTTTGTCTTCTATGATCTTGAAACGACGGGAGTTTCTCCAGCCTATGATCAACCGTTGCAGTTTGCGGCCATTCGGACGGACGAGAATTTTTTGGAACAAGAGCGTATCGAGCTTCGTTGCCAGTTAGCACCGCATATCTTGCCTTCACCGTATGCTCTAGCTGTGGTAGGCATATCCGTTGATCAACTTACCGATCCGAGTTTGCCGACACTCTTCGAGTTTGCTCAAGAATTGGCCGCGCTCATCAAACGATGGAAGCCGGCGGTTTGGACCGGCTACAATTCGATTCGTTTTGACGAAGAGATGCTGCGCCAAACATTTTATCAGAACTTATTGCCAGAATTGTTTGCAACGCAAATCGGTGGGAACCAGAGATTTGATATCATGACAGTTGTTCGTGCTGTGGCCGCACGAACGCGGGATCTTCTGTCATGGCCTTTGGATGAGTCTTGCAATCCAATTTTTGCACTTGATAAACTTGCACCTAAGAATGGTATCGTTCATGCAACAGCGCATGATGCTCTCGGGGATGTGCAGGCAACATGTCAATTAGCTGAGAAGATTGCCAGAGGGAATCCAGAACTTTGGTACGAACTTCTTGAAAATAGTGATAAGAACAGAGTCCAGTCAAAACTGGATGGTTGTGCGCCATGTGACCTTGTTTGGCGTTTTGAGAAAAAAATGCCAGAGATCGTGACCGGCTGTTATTGCGGTTCTTCAACCGACTATGCAAATCATGTTGCATTCTTCGATCTTCATGCTGGAAACCCAAGTGAATGGATTGAGAAGAACGTTCAAGAGCTTCTTGATGCTATCAATGATAAAACGTCAGTGATTCGTAGCTTTGCGATAAATAAATGTCCTCCGCTGTTGCGGTCGATTGAGGTGACGGAGGAAACTCGGAGACGGGCGGCTGTAATTGAGAATGCTCCGGAATTTCAGACACGAATTGGACATGCTCTTGCGCAGCGGTTTGCGGAGGACTCAATGAATTCCACGAAGCCCGTCGAAAAGCAGATCTTTGATAAATTTCTGTCGGATCAAGATAAGAAGTTGTTGTGGAGGTTTCAGAGAAGTGACTGGACTGAAAGACGTATTATTCTACGACAACTGTCGGACCCGAGATTACAGCAAATCGGGCGTCGCCTTATTAGCTTTTACGGTTCTGAACATCTTACCCGCAAAGAAAGGGAACGTTATAGGATGTATCGTGAAGAGAAGTTCTTGGCACCCGAATCTGAAGAACGAGGATGGATGACACTAGAGAGGGCTAAACGTGAATTATCTGAATTGAGTCAAAAATCAATAATTGAAGATTGCAGGAAGAACGAAATTGAAGGTTTTCTCGAGCATTGGGCGTCGCTCTCAGTATAATGGATTGGTGTATTACGCGTGGCATATTCAGAGTTGATTATAGCCATATAGTTGAGATCTGGCTCTATTTGACAGATTTCGAACAGTGTTGATTGTTTCAGGCCGCAGTGAGCAGGAGAATATTGGCCATTCCCCATAAGGTCATTTGAAAGTGTGTATTTTGAATACCTTCGTGTGTGTACCAATAGCAAAAATAGTTTCCGATAATTAAAAACCCACTCCAAATTGATGAAAATGTGACGGCGCCAAGAAGAGCCAAGGTCTTGGCTTCAACCACGATGGATGGCCATATTATGGAGAGAGACAGGGCAATACATCCAGTCCAAAGGATCAAGCATGTAACGGCTTCGATCGAGACAGCGAAACTAAAGGCACATCTTTGGAGTGTGCGATTTGTGATCGCTCGGTTAGATACGCGGGCATATTCGTTCGGAAAATCCTTCTTAAGGAGGTTCATCGATAGCACTTGAGCTGTATAGAATTCATTGTTCAATGGGTGACGAATATTATCGTAAACACCCGTTGTAAGCCATGCTGCGATGGAAGCTAGGGAGACAGTCTGTGCGATTAGAACCATCGATTCAAACATTTTGCGCTTCCCCAAAATGTCTTCGGAAGGGGCCGATGTTGTTAACGGCCCCTCTTATGTTCGATGAAATTACGTCCAGGCAAGTTTTGCGGGATGAATCTCAAAGCTAATGTGATGGGCGCCACCCAAGAGATTGTCCTTTGTGTGGTTTGATAGCGTACGCCAATACGGCTGGATTGTAACCGCATCATCTTGCAGGATTTTTTGACCTCTGGCCATGACTTCACGCCGTTTTTCAACATCCGCGATTGCAGATGCCTCCTCGAGGACTTTGTCGAATTCGGGGTTTGAATAACCAAACTCGTTCCATGCTTCACCGCTTCGGTAGGCGAGGCCCCAGATTTGAATCCCGAGAGGGCGGTGGTTCCAGTTTGTGCAACTGAAGGGATACTTTGCCCAGTCATTCCAGAAGGTGGAGCCGGGTAAGATTGTACGTTTCACAGTGAAACCGGCATCGCGCAATTGTGCAGCGACCGCGTCTGTGGAGTCTTTTCGATATGCGTCATCAATCGAAATAATTTCAAATTCATGATCCGTCATACCTGCTTCATCCAAGAGTGCTTTGGCGGCGCTTGGATCGACGGTCTGAGGCGGCAATTCGGCATATTCCGGATGCATGGGACCGACATGATGATTTTCGGCTGGAATGCCACGACCGCCGAGGCCAAGTTCGAGCACGACGGCGTTGTCGACTGCCATTTGAATGGCCTTACGTACACGAACATCCGCATAAGGTTTCTCGCCGTTCACCTCGGCTAATTGATTGGTGCGAACAACGATGGTGGCTCCGCTGGCGACGTCGTGTTGTGTCCATCCGTCTTGTGCGGTAATGATGTCGATAAAGTCTCCATCAACCGAGTAGAGCATATCAATTTCATCTGCCTCCGCCGCTGCTACCCAAGCGGATGGGTCGGTGCCAAAATCGATATATTCAATCCTGTCCATCCAGGCACCGTTGCCTTCATTCCACCATGTGTGCTCTTCGTTACGAACCAGAGTACCTTTGACGCCGACTTCAAGGTTTTCAGGTAGGTAAGGACCTGTTCCGATTGGATTAGACAGCATATCGTCAGGGTTATGTGACGCATGTACGATTGCTGCCGGATAGTCAGCCATTCCCGCGATTAAAGCAATTTCTGGGGTTTGCGCGTAAAGACGTATCGTATATGTGTCGACGATTTCAATGGCGCCATCAACCGCTTTTTTGGTATTCGAGTCAATGAGGGCTGCCATACGTCCAGCCATGGAATTACCTTCGACGTCCTGATCGCACCAGCCTGTTATGTTGCGAGCGACGTCTTCGGCGGTAAAATCATCGCCGTTATTCCATTTTACACCTTCGCGTACGTTAAGAGTGTAAACCGTTGCATCGTCGTTGATTTCCCAACTTTCCAACAGGCTTGGTATAAAAGTGGTACCATCGCGACTAATCTCGACAAGATATTCCAACCAGCCACGTGTATAGTTGGCGATCTGGGACCAGTCATATGTGCGCGGGTCTTTCAGCGCCCGTACTTCTTGCTGGATGCGAACCGTTCCGCCCATCTTATGACCATCCGCCATTGCTGGTGTTGGCGCGGTTAATCCGAGCATCGCGTACGCCGTTGTGGCCGATGCACCGAATGCGGAGGCTGTCGCAAGAAATTCACGGCGACTGACTGGATTGTCACCAATTTTTGCAGCACTGTCAACAAGTGCGGCTGGTAGCGGTTTTCCCGTTCGGGTATAAAATTTCATGAAGTTAAATCCTCATTTGCATAATGGAGGCAAGAGGCTACGTCTCCTACCTCCTAATTGTATCGCGGATACTTTCTTCAGGCTTTACCGTCCGTGTCGTATCAAACAAAACTCCCCCAACTTATTTATCCGTTTAAAATACGCCAAATGAAGTTCACGACGTAGAAAATTTACAGGAGTTTCAGAGTATCTCTTCTATGCCAGTCAGTTCAGAAGTGCAAGCTGGTCTTATTGAGGTTGCTATCGATGATAGCAATGGAAATGTATCGTTCGCCGCCATTTTTTGAATTTTATCTTAAGGTCGGTTTGGTTCACTCCCGGTCCGTGTCTGCTTATCCAGGGAATCATAGAGCCGTCTGTCGTTGGAGCGAACTGCGTGGTAATCGATCAGAAGGTTACGATTTCAATGATATCCGGTTGATATCGGAAGGCAGAATTGACGTGAGTTAGTTCGGTTGGCCAAGAAATGTCTCTAAGAAATTGTGAAACCAACGTGCTTGTTTTGCATCATGAACCTGCATGAGATTATCTTGTGTGATTTTATCTTGTGCGCCTGTCTTGCCGAAATTTTCATCCGAGTTCTCTTGCCATCTTCGAAACCCTTCGATGGTCACCTCTGGATGAAATTGAAAACCGTAAGTGTTGTGTCCAATTTGAAAAGCTTGATTTTCGTAGGCCTCTGAACGGGCGAGATGTATGGCCTCGTCGGGTAGGTCGAAAGTGTGGAAATGGTATTGGCTTACGCACAACGAGTCCAGTATAAAGTTCGGGTCGACCCCGGTCGAGGTAAGTTCATAATATCCAAATTCATAATATTCTGGATCAAGTGGACCGACCCATTTACCGTAATGGTGCGCAATCATCTGTGCCCCTTGGCACAGGCCCAACGTTGGCAGGCCGGTTTCAAGTGCTGCGTCAAGCCAGCGATATTCGTCCTTCAGAAACGGATAAATTTTTGTATCAAAAGCAGGATAAGGTCCTCCGTAAATCACGGTTGCGGCAATGTCCTCTGTGATTTCTGGTATTGCGTCACCAGCAAAGGGTTTTCGGATATCCGCTATGAAGCCCGTTTTGGTGATGTAATTTACCACGCGATCGTCGTTTGGAGTATGGCTGTGACGTATCAGAACAACACGGTTTCCCATCGCCTGTCCTATATTACATGAATGTTCATTGAATTCGGTTGTGTGCCGTTGACAGATGTATCGCTGATATTTTCAAAGAAGTCAAAGACAGGCAAGAGAGTCATTTTTGGAGTGAAATTGGAGTCTATCATGAAATCGCTTAATCCAGACACGATCCATCCACCTTTTGCCCGATATTCACACGGAATTGAAATGCCTCCCGGTAAGCGTCTTGTCCGTACTTCGGGTCAACTGGGTCTTGCGGCTGATGGAATAGTGCCGAGTGATTCCTTTGCACAAGCACAAATATGTTTTGAGAATATCGACTTCATTTTGGCAGAAGCTCGAATGGCAAGGGCAGATATCTTCCACGTTTCGGCCTATGTAACGGACCGTGCTCATATGACTGGCTATATGCAAGCACGTGATATATATTTTCAGAAGCGTTCAGACAAAGATCTGCCATCTTCGACACTCGTTATTGTGTGCGGTTTCACGCGTCCGGAATTCAAGGTTGAGGTTGAGGTGTGGGCCTGTGGTGAGTAAGCACAGTCGTCAATGTCCGTCACAGCGTTATCGACATTGTCTATAGATTGTTGTGATATCCAGATGATCCTTGGACGCGATAGGATCGGATTTTCGGATCGTGCCTTGGTTGCGGGAGTATTTTGTGTGTAAATTCAAGACGAGAGAGGAGTCATTTTTGTGGGATATATGTTGCGACTTGTTTTAATCGGCTTTTCAGGGTAGGCTGTTTGAAAGGCGGTATGACGGTCACAAGCGTGAACAGCTGATAAAATTTTGCCTAAGTCATCGATTTTAACGTTCCATCTTCGTGCGTTGTAAATTTGCGGTACGAGGCAGAGATCGACCAAGCTGGGTGACGGTCCACAAGCATATGGTCCCTCGGAATAGTTCGACAACATTTTTTCGACGGCTTCGAGGCCGGGTCGCATGAATCGCTGCATCCATCGGCCACGTGACTCTTCGGTCCCGGTGATTTCGACGGCAAACTCAGCGACTTGAAGATTGCATACAGGATGAATTTCCATTGCGATTGCGTAGGCCAAGGCTCTTACTTTTGCCTGGGCGATCGGTGACTTTGGCAGGAATTTGAGCCCCCGGGTTGCATCAAGATACTCAATGATTGCAAGCGATTGCGTGATCGTATGCCCGTCGATTTCGAGAACGGGTACCAAACCTTGTGGGTTGCGCCCGAGATGATCCGGTAATCTATTCTGTTTTGACAGCAAATCAACTTGGACAGATGTATAGCGAATCTCAGCCAAGTTTAACGCAATTCGACAACGATAGCTCGCGGAGGAACGCCAATAATCATGGAGAATGGCTTCAGTCATTTGGGTGGGTCTGGGCTGTGTTCAAGATGTCTTTGATTTTTTCGAAGTCGCCAATGACATTCGCCATTAACAATATGATACGGGCGTTGAGGGCGTGGCTATCTTTTTCAGAAAGACCATTATGTGCGTCCATTAGTGCATCGTAGAATTCGTCTTGATTCGGGCTGAGTTGGTCGGGGAATAGTGTCATAGAAACTCCTATCGGGAAAGGCCTTTCGCACGTTGGAGGGCGGCTTCAATCTTTGCGGAATCCGGATCGGTAAATGTTGCACAAATATGTCCATCAGGTCGAAAGAGGTAGGCAATTTTGGTCCCATATCTCTGAGTTGCCATTGATTGTCGTGCTGAGTAACATGGATAATCCACTGTTGCTTGATCGATACCGATGCGTTGGATTCCGTTGATGCGAGGAAGAGCAATATCGCCGAATCCTACGAGTGTGAACTGATCTTGAACGTGCTCGATCATCCACGATTCGGCGCCGTCTTTTGTGAGTGGTGCATCGATGGCGCTTGATCCAATTGGAATGTGCGCGGATATTCCCGGAGTTTGTAAGTCAAACCCTGCTAAAGAACATGGAACGGAGAGACGTCCAGAATTGATCAATTTTTGAGCAAACAGATGATTTCGCGCTAATCGCAGAGTTTCTGTACGAAAGAGCGCTTCGATTGGTGACTTGGGAGTCATGAAGTTTGTTGCGCGGGATGAATTCAGGATGTTTTCGGCGGATCCATACGAGCGCTCTTCGTTGTAGCTTTCAATCAGGTGTGCGGGGGCCTCCCCTTTTATGACCGCCGAGAGTTTCCATCCCAGATTATCGATATCTTGAATGCCACCATTACCGCCGCGTGCCCCAAAAGGGGACACGACGTGCGCGCTGTCACCCGCAAATATTATGCGTCCGTGTACAAATCGGTCTAATTTAGCACACTGAAACTTGTAGATACTTGCCCAATCCAATCGAAAAGGCTTGTTTTCGACGATGGCTCTTACGCGCGTTTCGATAGTGTCTCTTTCTGCCTCGATGCTGATGTCAGCATCGACATCGAGCTGGAGATCGATTCGGTAAATGTTGTCTGGCTGCATGTGGAGGAGAGCGGACTTTCCGGTATGAAACGGCGGGTCGAACCAAAACCAACGTTCAGGATCAGCCCTTTTATCAAAGGGACCCTCTTCCATTTCAATGTCGGCAATCAGGAATTGCTCTTCAAATGACTGTCCTTCAAACGTGAGTCCCATGCGTTCACGTGTAGTTGATCTGGCACCGTCACAGGCGATGTACCAGTCCGCTTCCAATGCATACTCTCCATCGGGAGTATGTACCGTCAGCTGAACGCAGTTATTTTCTTGATGATGGTCAATGACTCGATGCTTAAACCTGAGATCGACGAGCGCCGGAAACTCCATCGCTCGATGGATGAGGTACTCTTCGACATAATATTGTTGTATGTTTATGAAAGCGGGATATTTATGCCCATCTTCTGGCAACAGGTTAAAGGAGTAGATCTCCCTTTCTCTGTGAAATTGCCGCCCAATTTTCCATGTTATTCCCTTTGCGAGCAAGCGTTCTCCCACTCCAAGCCGATCGAATATTTCCAGAGTGCGTTTGGCCCAGCAGATGGCGCGCGAACCAACGGACACAACATTATTTTCATCAAGTACAATCGACTTTATACCGTGAAGTGCCAAGTCAATTGCCATCGACAGGCCAACCGGTCCGGCTCCAACAATGACAACCGGATGTCTTTCCTTTGGTTTTGTGTGACTCTGCGGCGGCTTATACGGGTATTCTGTGTATTCATATGCCATTGGTGCTTCCTAGACTTCTCAACTTGGTACCGGCTTCAAGACAGGTACCGAAGAAGACAAGGCGGGCCATTCCCAGAATTTCAAATGCCGCATGGTGGAACGGAAGATCACGATACGTGATGTCAAATCGATTATTCCCAAAACCGCGTTGAGCATAAGAGCTTGAATGATCTTATCCTATTTGTCCGTCTTGCGTCCGATGTCTCCTGCGTTTCATTGATATGGAATGGGACAAGATTACGATCATCGCAGAGAACGATGTACCTGCCATGTATTCTCGTTTTCATAACTTTTAGAATGTGAGATTGAAGTTTCTCATTGACTTCCGTTGAATCCGTCGTTCATGGAGCAGGATGGTCAATGAAGCAGGTTGCGTCGTTTCCGGATAGGGACGTGTGTCAGCCCTGCAGATCGGTCCACATCTCCATATCCCGTTGGGCTGTCCAAATTTTTGGCGTGTCAATACCGCGTGCTTCGTCAAATGCGCGCGCGACATTGAAGGGCAGGCAATGCTCATAGATTGCGTAGTCTTTGAATTTTGGATCACAGATGTTTCGGCAGGCGTCCCAAGCATCTTTGAGTGTCCCGCCACGCGCGGCGACCTGTGCCACAGATTGGAATGTGGTGGTGACAAAACTTCGCGTATTCGTTATTGCATTCGATACAGCTTCCGACCCAACCAAGGCGTCACCGCGTCCCGGCGCTATTGCCTCTGGATTGAATTGATTGATCGCTTCTAGAGTGTGGGTCCAGTCATTAAAGTGGCCATCACCACAGTAGCAGGCTGACTGAAATTCTACGATATCTCCTGTAAACATGACGTTTTGATCGGGCACATAGACGACGGCATCCCCGGCAGTGTGAGCGCGTCCCAAATGCATGATGTCGATTTTCCTCTTACCCAGATAAACGGTCATTCGATTGCGAAAGGTTGTCGTCGGGTAGGTCAAGCCCGGGATGCTCTCGTGCCCCTCAAACAGTCGCGGGAAGCGCTGAAACTCGCTTTCCCAATCTTCTTGGCCGCGTTCTATGACCATGCTCCGTGCAACGTCGGACATGATGATTTGTTTGGCTTGATACGCTGATGCACCAAGGACTCTTACGGCATGATAATGCGTCAATACCAAATGGGTAATTGGTTTGTCGGTGACTTGTCGGACATTTTGAATGACCTTTTGCGCCAGTTGCGGTGTGGCTTGTGCTTCGACGATCATCACTGCATCGTCACCGATAATTACTCCAGAGTTTGGGTCACCTTCAGCTGTAAATGCATAGAGTCCGGTTCCAATTTCTGTGAAACTAATCGTTTTCTGATCGGTGTCGTCATGAGATGCAAAGGAAAGGGTCATTTTTTTGAGAATTATGAGTTTCGTGTATGACAATGAGCGTAAATGCTTTTGATGATGGGCAACGATATGACGGACTTGTAAGACATTCCTAAACACTCGAATTTAAAAACGCTTGAGATCAGACGCTCAATCAGTGCAATTGTCATGGCGCCAACACAGTATCATATTTGTCTTTTGATGTCAGACATTTATTGATCGGGAAGTGATCCATTGAACGGATCTCGACCGACGCTTTTAGGATTCTGTGTCTTGTGGTTGGTTGTGATATGGCGTTGCCGTCCTCGCACCGTACTGTGTCCAAAATCCAAATGCGCCACCGAATGGGTGAGCGACCACGCCCGTTGGCGATAAATTGCCCGTTCTATGAAACACTACCTTATATTCTTAAACAATAACTTCAAGGTGTCAAACCAGCGATTTTTTCAAAGCGATAGAGGCTTCAAAGCGACGTGGGTCAGACAGGATGGAGATTCGACTCCGGTTGATCTGTTTCTCAATTGGTAAGGTTGTGCCGATATCAGGAATGTTGCTGCTCCCACTTCGTGTCGTTTAAACATCTTGGATGTCAATTTGTGGATGTCTTCTGTTTATTTTTCTAAGAGCTTGAATCATAATACTTCATATTGTGGTATATTCAGAAAAAACCCGAATAAAACGCAATATAATGTAGGTTGGCCTGAATTTTAAGTCCGGTTCCAAGATTGATTTCAAAGTTCGCTGCTTGTTTTACTCTCGAAAGAGATAACGGGTTCAGTTTTTTCGAACATATTTGAGGTTTGTTCACTATCTCGGTGTTTCCCAATTACCCGGATTTATGCTGGTTTTGTGGTGTGTTCGATTGTTCGAAAGAACCGGTGATGCTCAGTGTCTAATTTTTTGCACTGTAATATGTGGATTCTGCTTGAAAGGCCTTACTGAAGTGTCTGGTGCACAACCTGTGGTGCGTTGTTTCGCAATAATTTGGTGCAGGTTGTCGCTAAAGCCAGGCTGGTTCTGCAGGCTGAATTGTTCCGGTGCATTCTCCGAAACCAATGCGATACCCATCACCTTGAGCGTGGCCACGAATGGTTACCGTGTCCCCATCTTCCAGAAAGGTACGTTTGATGCCGGATGGTAACATGAGCGGTTCCTCCCCTCCCCAGGTTAACTCGAGAAGACACCCTCTTTCGTTCTTGTTTGGACCTGAAATGGTTCCAGAACCCAGTAGATCTCCGGCGACCGCTGAACAACCGGAACTTGTAAGATGTGCAATTTGCTGGGCACTGGAAAAGTACATTTCCTTGAAGTTGGTCTGTGTGATTGTTGTTGCAGGTGCATCGTCTGCCGCGAGATCAACGGATAGGTTGACATCATAGAACATAGGACCGTTGTCCTTGAGATGGGGAAACAGCTCGACTTCACGCGGTGGCGCATCCACTCTGAATGGTTCGAGAGCTTCTTTCGTAATGATCCAAGGAGACAGTGACGTTGCAACTGCTTTTGACAAGAACGGTCCGAGAGGTTGATATTCCCACGCCTGTATGTCGCGCGCGGACCAGTCGTTCAGAAGTGTATATCCGAAGATTAACTCGTCTGCTTCCTTGACAGACACCCGAGATGGGGTGCCACGTCCGACAATCGTGCCCATTTCGAGTTCAAAGTCGAATCGCGATGACGGTTCATAGACGGGACTTTCAGAGGAGGAGTGTTTGATCTGACCCCACGGACGTACAATGGGAGTCGTTGAATGCACGATTGAGGATCGTCGACCGCAATATCCAATAGGCATATAAAGCCAGTTCGGTGGAAGGGCCTTTCCCTCACCGCGAAAAATTCGACCGACATTTTCGGCGTGGTTTCGACCGGAATAGAAATCACTATATTCATTGATAGAGAAGGGTATGTGCAACTCAACTTCTGAAACGGGTTTCAGAAGTGGTTTGACGTGTTCTTTCTGTGTTGCATCGATTTTTAAGAGTTCGGTCACTTGATCGCGGACGTCTGTCCAGCAATGCATGTCCCTTTGGATCACCTTTGTCCAATCGCCTTCATTAAGCAGAAGTTCATCGCTTATCTTGAGAAGTGCGGATTCTTCGAGCGCAGTGGCGTTCAGGACAAAATCGCCAATCCCGATACCGCAAGACATTTTTCCACCCGGAGTTTTGAATGAGCAATAGGGTAAATTGTTTAACGGAAACGGATGATTGGCTGTATTGGCCGATTCGACCCAACTGTACTTTAACGGCATGCGTACACTCCAAGCGGCTGACGTTCTGAACGATCGGTAACGTTCTCTGAGGACTTGATCGATTATTTCTTTCCCGGCGTTCCATCGAACTTCTTGTCGATGTCTGACCAGCATTCAACATAGTTGTCTTGCAGGGGAGCTTCGGTCGCTGCAAATTCGGTGAGATGTTGTGGAAAGCGCGTTTCAAACATGAAACTCATTGTGTTGTCGAGTTTTTCGGGTTTGAGATCCGTGTTTGAGGCCTTGTCAAATGCCGTCTTGTCCGGTCCATGTGGCAACATCATGTTATGCAGGGATAGACCACCTGGTATGAACCCATCTGGTTTTGCGTCATATTGACCGTAAATGTTGCCCATGAGTTCGGACATGATGTTCTTATGGTACCAAGGCGGTCGGAAGGTATCTTCCATCACAATCCATCGTTCACGAAACAGAACAAAATCGATATTCGCGGTACCCGAGATTCCTGAAGGTGCGGACAGAACCGTGAATATTGAGGGATCCGGATGGTCAAAGAGGATGGCGCCAACGGGACAGTAATTTCTTAAGTCATATTTTGTTGGCGCATAATTTCCATGCCAGGCGACGACATCAAGTGGGGAATGATCGATTGTGGTTTCATGGAATTGTCCGCACCACTTTACGGTCACTTTGCATGGTGTATCGTTCTCTTCAAAAGCGGCAACAGGTGATTTGAAATCACGTCTGTTGGCTAAGCAATTGGCGCCAATTGGTCCGCGGCTGGGGAGCTCGAATTTCTGGCCGTAATTCTCACAAACAAAACCACGTGCCGGACCATCAATTAAGTCAACGCGATAAACGAGTCCACGAGGGACGATGGCAATTTCCTTTGGTTCGAGATCCATAATTCCAAGTTCTGTTGCAAATCGTAGGCGTCCCTGCTGCGGAACGACGAGGAGTTCGCTGTCGGCCGAATAGAAATATTCATCCCGCATGGACTCGGTTACGAGATAAATATGTGAAGCCATTCCAATTTGGGTGTTCACATCACCGGCTGTCGTCATTGTCCTCATTCCCGTTAGCCACGTGCTGGACGTGTCCTCTGTGCCTACGGGATTCCACCTGTATTGGCCGAGTGAAATGAGGTCCGGGTTTATGTTTGGCGCCGATTTCCAGTATGGGCAATCAGTCTTTCGGAAGTGGCTGGTGTGTTTCACGGACGGTCGGATGCGATAGCACCAAGTCCGTTCGTTTTGATGGCTGGGGGCCGTGAAGGCTGTCCCGGAGAGTTGTTCTCCGTAGAGGCCATAATTGCATTTTTGTGGAGAATTCCGACCTTGTGGCAAGGCTCCGGGGAGTGCTTCTGTTTCAAAGTCGTTTCCAAATCCAGGCATATATCCGTTGGACAGTCCCGTTATTGGCTGGGATGAAGCAAATGAGGGTGATTCGGAAATACGGTTCATAATTTTTTGATTGGTTCCTTGCGCGTGTTGGTTATGTTGGCAAGATGGGAGTCAGCCTGGGAAATTCTCTTATCATGTCAGAAAACTAGCAAAAATATTTTGATAAGTCAAATATATTCGTACGGGAATCGCTCCGATGCGTGTCTTTTCATCCAATGATACAGCTATGAACGTCTGACTGAATCGCGTGCGGCACATCAAGATTCAAGATTTTTGCATGTGCGGTTTATGGATGATGTGGAGTGCCATTATCCAAATTGGTCAGGAGATCCGGATGTGTGTGCTTTCGCATATATTACTTTTATTGCATGTTGTCGGTCGCCGAAGGGCATTGATACATTGGAGTTAGGGTTGGGCTTCTCCGGAACGTTTCCGAAATCGGCACTGCAACTGCGTCAAGTCTGCTGCCATCTGGTCCTTGAACCTGGCGTGCATAAAGGCCCCGCGCTTTTGCTTGTTCGGAATCGACGGCTTCGCTCAGGGTGCGGACTACGCTGACACATGCGTCAATATTGGCAAATTTTTCGCTCCAGTATTCAGAAGATTGAGCCTGAACCACCGACCGAATTTCCTGTTGTGTCGCGTCCAATTGAACCCCGGCGGTTTCGCAAAATGCGACCCAGAATTTCTCTTCGATTGCTCCGACTGCCAGAAAACGGCCGTCGCTGGTCGGATAAAGGTCATACCTGGGACAGCCACCGGTCAGCATTTCGCCTCTCGGTGAAGGGTCTGAGTTGGTCGCCTGTCGCCTGGCTTGAGCCTGAAGCAGCAGCATGGCCGTTCCATCGGACATGGCGATGTCAAGATGTGCCCCCTTCCCGGTTTTTTCTCGTTGCAGAACAGCCAGCAAAATATTGACGACAGCGGATAGGGATCCGCCGGCAATATCGGCAGCCAGGGCTGGGGGTACGCTGGGGGTATCGATGGTTCCGGGCGACAAGGCCAGTAGTCCTGACTCGGCTTGATAATTCAGATCATGGCCAGCACGGGATCGATTTGGACCATTCTGCCCGTAACCGGTGATCGAGCAATAGATCAGGGATGGGAATAAAGGGTGTAAGTCCGCGTAGCCAAGTCCCAGTCTATCCATAACGCCCGGACGAAACCCTTCGACCAGGATGTCAGCCGTTTCGATAAGGGATTTCAACTCTTCAATGTGGGCTGGGTTCTTTAAATCTGTTGCAAAACCTTTCTTGCCCGCTGACAATACAATGTGTTCGGCATTCACACCGTCAACATATGGAGGAAGCTTCGCCATCGGATCGCCGTCCGGGCGAGTGATACGAATGACTTCGGCCCCCGCTTCTTGCAGAATGAGAGTGGCGAGAGGGCCGGGGATCAGCGAAGAGAAATCAACAATTTTGATGCCTGTGAGGGGTTGGTGAGATTCAGAATTCATGAAGTGTGAGTTTCCTTGTCTGTCCAATACCTGTCCAACGTAAAAAAAGTGGTTGCAACAGTTTAAAATCTGCGTATCTTGATCGTCTTTAGACGTCTTTCGTTGGGCAGCAGTTGAGTGCTCTATGCTCTATGCTCTATGATTATATATTTGAACACACCTTAATGAATAACATATTCACCGTGGCCGGATTCGCTCCAATTTTGGTGGGATTGGGCCTTCAATAAGTTGAGTTGAACAATGGCCGTCCAACAGAACAAGGTTTCAAAGTCACGTCGCAATCAAAGACGCGCCCATGACTGGATTCGGGGCATCCATTTTATGGAATGTCCGAATTGTGGTGAGCCGAAGCGTCCGCATCATGTGTGCGGGGCGTGCGGTTATTATAACGGATTCGAAGTTGTATCAAGTGATGACGGCTATGAAGTCGACGAAGACTAGGCGAAATTGGCGAGTCGTGCATACGCATGCAGGATGACCACCTCGACAAAAACACAGGCAAAATCGACTGATGTCTTGATTTCGGTTGATGCCATGGGCGGTGATGCTGGTCCTGCGGCGGTTGTTGCGGGAATGGCACGTTCTGCACAAAAAAATCCCAACATTGCATTTATTCTTCACGGTCCGACAGATGTCCTGCGTCCGCTTGTTACGCGACGGAAGACGCTTATGAATCGTGTAGAGTTTCAGGATGCTCAAGATGTTGTTCTTATGCAGGACCGACCGGCGCATGTGTTGCGTAACGGCAAAGGGACATCTATGTGGTCGGCCATTGACGCAGTACGTGAAGGCAGAGCGACGGTTGCTGTCTCTTGCGGAAATACCGGAGCCTTGATGGCATTGAGTATGATCGGTCTGAAGAAACTCAAGGGTATCAACCGGCCTGCACTTGCGATTTTATTTCCTTCACGAAATCCTCAGGGATTTAATGTTATGCTTGATGCCGGAGCTGATGTGCGTGCGGATGCTCAAGATTTACTGCAATATGCGATTATGGGTTCATCTTACGCACGCAATGGCCTGCTGTTGCGGCGTCCGCGTATCGGGCTTTTGAATGTCGGTACGGAACAGCATAAGGGCCATGCAGAGTTAAAGGAGGCGAATGAACTCATTCGTTCCTTTGCTGATAAAGCCGATTTTGATTTTGTGGGTTTTGTTGAGGGTGGGGATATACCGGGCGACACGTGTGATGTGATTGTAACTGATGGATTTACCGGAAATGTCGCGATCAAGACGGGTGAGGGTACCGCAACTTTGATTGGTGATTTGCTTCAAGATGCCTTTCGCTATACGCCCTTATCGCGTTTGGCTTCATTGTTATCGTTGACATCGCTTCGGAGGTTGCAAAAGCGAATTGATCCACGGCGCGTAAACGGAGGTGTGTTTCTTGGATTGGCCGGAACGGTCGTTAAATCGCATGGCTCTTCGGATGCAACAGGCGTATCTGCTGCTGTAAAGTTGGCCTTTCAGCTTGCACAATCAGGGTTTTCTGAACGACTTTCGGCACGGGTGGCAGCCGTTGCGGAATATGCTTCAGATAGTGAGACATAGCGGTTGGTTCGGGAATGACATACTCTAAGGTTTAAGGACGTATCGTTCATGACATGTCGTGCAGTGGTGATTGGGGTTGGTCATTATCTTCCGGAGAGGGTGGTCCCAAACTCTGAATTGGAATCAATTCTTGATACAACCGATGAATGGATACGGGCACGTTCTGGAATAGAGCAACGGTATTTTGCGGCCGAAGGCGAAACAACATCCAGTATGGCTGCTGCCGCTGCAAGAGAGGCCTTACGGTCCGCAAACCTTGTTGGTGATGACATCGATGCCATCATTTTGGCGACGTCGACGGCAGACTTAACGTTTCCATCGGCTGCGACGATGGTGCAGTCGGCCATCAATATGACGCATGGTTTTTCTTTTGACATCCAAGCCGTCTGTGCTGGCTTCGTTTACGCTCTGTCAAACGCCAATGCGCTGATCGTATCTGGACAGGCGCAGCGTATATTAGTTATTGGATCTGAGACATTTTCAAAAATAATTGATCCAAGTGATCGTTCGACATATGTGCTCTTTGGTGATGGAGCGGGCGCTTTGATCCTGGAACGACAGGAAGGTCACGGGACCTCGGCGGATCGTGGAATTTTGTCTGTGGACTTGCATTCTGATGGTCGTCTTCGTGACTTGCTGTACGTTGATGGTGGTGTGTCGACACAAACAACTGGATATCTGCGCATGCAAGGCCATCAGGTTTTTCGCCATGCCATTGAAAAGTTGGCGGATACGGCGGTTAATGCGTTGACCAAGGCGAAGCTATCATCTTATGATGTTGATTGGATTGTGCCCCATCAGGCTAACATTCGCATTATTCAAGGAACGGCTCGAAAACTGGATTTACCAATGGACAAGGTTGTCGTTACGGTACAGGATCATGGAAATACGTCGGCGGCCTCAATCCCTCTGGCGCTTTCGGTTGGTGTGAGCCGCGGGCAAATTGAACAAGGTCATGTGTTGGTGGCCGAGGCTATCGGTGGTGGTCTTGCTTGGGGATCTGTTGTACTACGTTGGTAAACGGGTTGATGTACCATAAAAGAAAAATGAGGTTGTATTGAAAACAACGGCACCGCATATCAAGGGTGATCATCCGGAAGGCGATTCTCGGCAGAAGACGTCTGTGACACGGCTGGATCTTGCTGCACGAATTCGAGATGAAACCAGATTGCCGCTGAAGGAGTGTTCCACGATCGTTGATTCGATCCTCTGGCATATCGAAAATGCGTTGGTTCGAGGAGAGGTCGTCAAGATATCATCTTTTGGAACGTTTCGGCTTCGTGACAAAGCTGGTCGCGCCGGTCGAAATCCTGCAACTGGGTCTCACGCACATATTGAGCCACGTCGAGTGATTACGTTTCATCCTTCACGCAAGGTTCGCGCTCGCGTCAACGAAGGTCAGTGTGAGAAATAAGGACAAAGAGAGATTTGGCAGCCCGTTCTGTGTCAAAATCGGCCGAGGCGTTTCGCACCATACGGGAAGTCTCGGAGTGGTTGGGCCTTGAGACCCATGTTCTTCGCTTTTGGGAGAGCAAGTTTCCGCAAGTGCGACCGGTTCGACTCGCGGGGGAGCGGCGCTATTATCGCGTGAAAGATATGTTGATCTTGGGCGGAATAAAGAAGCTGTTGCGTGAAGACGGAATGACGATCAAGGGAGTTCAGAATCTCATCAAAAATCGTGGTGTTCAATATGTCGTGGATCTTGCACCTTCGCTTGATAGTGATGTATCATTGGACTATGCCGTGAGAGACGGGAGAGGGGAAGATGCCGACGTCCAAGATCATTCTTCACCGAGTCTTTGCTCTGAGACCTTACAGCACGATGCGGACACTGAGGCTGGTCTGAGCGAACTGCGGCAAGGATCATTCGACGATTTATTTGTTGCAAAAGGATCATTCTCCGAATTGGAGAATCCGAAATCAGAGGATGATCCAGCGAATCTTGGTTCCGATATCATCGACATTGAGCAGGCCGAGAAGTACGATCGCGCCGATATAGAAGAGAACGAACTGGACAGCGGTGTTGATGAAACGGTTGAAGCGACATATAATCTTTCTGAAACGGTGACGGGCGAGGGAGAGTCAATCGATAAATCCACTTTCGAGATCGAATCGGGCCGGGACATTACAGACGGTGTGATGGCCCCGGAGGCCAGCGATAGCACATTTGAAGCTGAGGCTGGTTTCGAGCATGTGACGATCCCGGCAGTCGTGGATACGCAAGGACTTATTTCTGGGCTGACCCAACTCGACGTTCTCTCGCGAAAGCAGAGTCGAGAACTGACTCCGTTGATCGGAAAACTCGCTGTTTTACGCAATGAGCTGGAAGAGCGTCCTGAATGAGTTGGACATTTTGTTGACGTATTTGCTCAAAAGTTTAATGGGTTTGTGTGCATCTTCATATTTCAGTCTCTCATTGTTGCTTGTTCTCGTGAGCAATCTACGGTAACGTATGTGCTTCAGTCGGGCTATGGCGCAGCCTGGTAGCGCGTCCGTCTGGGGGACGGAAGGTCGCAGGTTCAAGTCCTGCTAGCCCGACCACATTATTCGCCCCGTATCGTACTCAATGAATTTAGTTGGAAAGAGGGAATGGGAGGGGTTTATTCCAATCAACAAATTCAGACCTTTATTGATGAAGGTTGGCTGGTAGTTGATCATGCTATCACGTTGGATCAGATTCAGCCGGCTAGTCTTGATCTGCGGCTTGGTGACATTGCTTATCGAATGCGTGCCTCATTCTTGCCAGGTAAGGACCAACCGGTCATGGACCGTTTGGCTAACTTCACGATGCACAGTATCGACTTGTCTGCGGGTGCCGTTCTGGAGAAGGGATGTGTTTATCTGGTTCCGTTGCAGGAGAGGCTTGCACTGCCTCCGTCAATCGATGCCATTACCAATGCCAAGAGTTCAACGGGACGGCTTGATATATTAACGCGCACGATTGTTGATGGCGGGACAGAATTTGATCGTATTCCTGCGGGATATTGTGGGCCCCTGTATGCTGAGATCTGCCCACGCTCATTTTCGGTGCTGGTGCGACCGGGACTTCTCTTAAATCAGATTCGATTCCGAAACGGGCCTTCTACTCTGAATGACCAGGAGTTGCAGGAGCTGCACGAGCGAACACCGCTCTTGGATGTTGATACCGTTATTCATCAAGGCATCGGATTTTCGGTTGATCTTGCACCGCAGGCTCCAATGTTGGTGGGTTTTCGTGCTAAACCCCATACAGCCGTCATCGACCTCGCACGCGTTGGCCATTACGAGGTTTCGGATTATTGGGAGCCCGTGCACAGTCAGAACGGACAAGTCATTTTGGACCCGGGAGCCTTTTATATCCTGGTTAGCAAGGAATCGGTTAATATTCCTCCTGAATATGCCGCGGAAATGGCTCCGTATCTTGCGATGGTGGGAGAATTTCGTGTTCATTATGCGGGTTTTTTTGATCCTGGTTTTGGTCACGATAGATCGGGCGGCCGCGGTTCCCGCGCTGTGTTGGAGGTGCGTTGTCACGAAGTTCCATTTGTATTGAACGATGGCCAGGTTGTTGGACGGCTTGTTTATGAGCGCATGGCTCACGTTCCGACCTTGCTCTACGGTTCTGAAATTGCTTCAAATTACCAAGGTCAGGGATTAAAATTGTCCAAGCATTTCAAGGCGTTTGAGTGACAATAAGTAGGTTTAGATGCGTTTGAACAATCGAGGTGACAATTAAGGTGTTTTGGAATGTCCAGCGTTTACCATCTACTGACGTGGCACTGATTGGTCCCCACGTCTATTTTCTTGACTGATTTGAAGAACTGGCTTGGTTGAATGAACAGAATTTGAGAAATGCCGTTGAGTATTTGTCATAAGCGTCTTGCGGGAATTTCACGTCAGCTAGTCATTCAATATTCTCTTATGAAGGATAATCAAAGCGAGGAGATCTGATCCATAACGTATCAAGAGTTCGGGCCAATGTTTCGTCATGACAATAACGTGATTCGATCCGACGCATCCGTTTTGAGAGTTGTGAACACAACTTACACTTAGCCCTTTTGCCGAATGTAAGCTGTGGCTTCGATTTCGATGAGGGCTTCGTTCTCGACAAAATCTTTGATGATCAGCATCGACATGGCCGGGAAATGTTTCCGGAAGATACTTTGATAGGTCTTGCCGATCTCATGCTGTTTGGCCAGGTATTCTGTCTTGTCTTTTATGAACCAGGTAAGACGCCCAATATCCGTGACATCTCCACCGGCAGCATGGACAACTTCGACAATATTGGTGAGCGCTTGCTTCATTTGGGGGATGAAGCCACCCTCTACGAATCGCTTCTCCTTGTCCCAGCCAATCTGCCCGCTGATATGGAGCGTGCCGTCCTCCATCAGCATGCCATTGGCATATCCAAGCGCGGGAGCCCAGCCTTCGGGGTGAATGGTCTTTGGATACATTGTCAGGTCTCCACGAGTGTATTCGTTCTATCCTGCACGAGACACAAGCTTTATAGTGGGTTGTGCTGTGTGATGGTGACACGCGTTTGAGGCGCTGTCGATGGTCAGCAAATTGTAGGTGACATAGCGACCGATATCCACACCGTTCAGAATATGCATCTTAATCAAAGGTCGTAGTTGCAGAGGACCGGGTAAAGTTCAGAGTAGGTTTCTCCGGGTTAACTTCATCAGTCATCTTAAAGACTTCTCCAGTGCCACATCGGATATGGACAAGTGGGGCTGTCATTTGAGTTTCTCTTGATTCAGGTGACACGGGATTTGGTTTGGTATTTTGGATCCCGCCAGAGCTCGTCATGGATCACTTCTTCGATGATATTGATGGCGGCCATGACGTCAGCCCTGTCGATATAAAGAGGCGTAAAACCAAAACGCATGATATTCGGCGCACGGAAATCGCCGATCACGCCCCGATCGATCAAGGCTTGCATGGCTGCGTATCCATGCTCAAAAGTGAATGAAACCTGTGACCCACGCTGGTCTGCATTGCGCGGAGAGGCGAGTGTCAGTTGCGGGCAACGGGACTCGATTTCCTGTATGAAGGCTTCACACAATGCCACTGTGGAGGTGCGCAACTCTTCCATGTCGACGCCTTTCCAAACATTGAGTGCGGCGTCCAGAATCGACAACTGGATAATCGGCGGTGTGCCGATGCGCAGACGTTCGGTGGACATGGCTGGTCGATAGCCAATCTCCATCGCAAAAGGTGCCTCATGACCCAACCAGCCGGCAAGGGCCGGCTCGGTTGACGCGATGATATCGGGACGTGCGTAGATAAATGCGGGTGCACCCGGACCGCCATTGAGATATTTATAGGTGCATCCGACCGCGAACTCGGTATTCGAACCGATCAGATTGACCGGTATGGCCCCGGCGGAATGCGCGAGATCCCAGATCATCACCGCACCCGCCGCATGGGCCTTTGCTGTTATTGCCGCCATGTCGTGCATCCGACCCGAGCGGTAATCGACCTGCGTTAGCATCACGACGGCTACATTGTCTGTGATCTCCTGCGCCACATCTTCTGGTGTAGGGACGCGCAGTTCATAGTCTTTGTCTACGGTGCTGATCAGCCCTGTTGCCATATAAAGATCGGTAGGAAAGTTGCCATTGTCCGAAAGGATGACTCGGCGCTCTGGGCGCATCTTGAGAGCCGCCGCCAGTGCTTGATAGACTTTGATCGACAGGGTGTCCCCAGTGGCCACGGATCCCGCCGGTGCGCCGATCAATCCTGCGATCCGGTCGCCTACGCGCGTTGGAAGCGACATCCAATCTGCCGTGTTCCATGCCTTGATGAGCTCGCTACCCCATTCCCGTGTGATAACATCCTCAGCCCGAGCTGCTGCGCCTTTGGGTAAAGGTCCCAGCGAATTGCCGTTGAGATAGATCACCCCTTCGGGTAGATCAAATAATGCTTTACGCGGTAGGGTCATAGCTCACCTCTCAGGTACCAGAGTTCAGGAAAGAGCTCGACGTCCAGCATGCGCCGGAGATACGACACACCCTCTGTGCCGCCGGTTCCGCGCTTAAAGCCGATCACGCGCTCTACAGTTGTGACGTGGTTGAAGCGCCAGCGACGGAAGTAATCCTCGAGGTCCACCAGCTTTTCACCCAGCTCGTAGAGCGACCAGTAGACATCGATGTTTTTATAAACGGTCTTCCATCGGGCCTGAATGTTCGGTACCGCTGTATGTGGGCTGTCGAGCTGCGGTGTAGGTACGTCATTCTCGTGGCCGTCTACCGTGCGGAACAGGTGGCGCACCACTTCGTCGTAAAAGCTTGGTTGCGTCAGTTCTTTCAACAGCATCGCGTGAACCTCAGGCACATGGACATGTGGCCGCAGCATGTTCGGGTTGCGGTTGCCCAGAATATATTCGATCATTCGGTATTGATATGACTGAAAACCCGAAGATTGCCCCAGCGCCTTGCGGAACGTGGTATAATCTGCAGGCGTCATGGTGCGCAACACGTCCCATTGGTTGTTTAGCTGTTCAAAGATGCGGCTGACACGGGCCAGCATCTTGAACATGGTTGCCGTGTCACCTGATTTTAGCGCGTCGCGCGCGGCACCTAATTCGTGCAGAATCAGTTTCATCCACAATTCGGACGTCTGGTGCTGAATGATGAACAGGAGTTCATCGTGGGCCGTGCTGAGCATCTGCTGAGCATTGAGAACTGGCGAAAGATGGAGATAATCGCTGTAGGACATGACGTCCTTGAGATCCATCTTGGCACCGCCGGTTCCGGGATTGTCGACCGATGTGCTCATGACGACGTTTCCCGGAGTTTGAAACGTTGGATCTTGCCGCTTTCGGTTTTTGGCAAAGTCTTTGCGAAGACCACTGAGCGGGGATACTTGTATGGGGCGATGGTCGTCTTGACGTGATCCTGCAGATGCTTGATCAAGGCATCGGAAGGGACCGCGTTTATATCCAATACGACATGTGCCTCGACAATAGTGCCACGCTCTTCATCCGACGTGCCGATTACTGCGCATTCCGCGACCGCCTCATGGGCAAGCAGCGCCGCTTCGACTTCCGGTCCGGCGATGTTGTAACCTCCTGAAACGATCATATCGTCGTTACGAGCCGCAAAGTGGAAATAGCCTTCGTTATCTTGGCTGAAGGCATCACCGGAGATATTCCAGCCGGCTTGAACGTATTCCATCTGACGCTCGGCGTGCAGATATCGGCAGCCGGTAGGCCCTCGGATGGCGAGTCGTCCAACTTCGCCTCGTGGTAGTTCTGCGCCATCGGGGCCGATCACCTTGGCCTCGTACCCGGTCACGGGTTTGCCTGTGCAGGCGGGCTTATGATCTTCAAATCGGTTGGTAATGAAAATGTGCAGCATCTCGGTAGCGCCGATTCCATCCAACATGGGCTTGTCGGTTTTCTGTTGCCATTCGTCATAGACAGGTGCCGGCAAAGTTTCACCTGCTGAGACGGCAGCGCGGAGGGAAGAGAGGTCTGCGCCTTCATCCATGGCTCGAAGCATGGCTCGATACGCGGTGGGCGATGTGAAGCAGACGGTTGCCTTATAGGTTTCAATGATCTCAATGATGTTTGGCGGAGAGGCATTTTCCAAAAGCGTCGCTGTGGCCCCGAAACGCAAAGGGAAGATCGCGAGTCCACCGAGCCCGAAGGTGAAGGCCAAGGGTGGAGAGCCGATGAACACATCGTCTGGCTGTACGTTGAGTACTTCCTTCGCGTAGCCGTCCGCGATGATCAACAGGTCGCGGTGGAAGTGCATGGTCGCCTTGGGGTTGCCGGTTGAGCCTGAGGTAAATCCGATCAAGGCGACATCGTCCTGGGCCGTTGGAATGGATTCAAACTGAACGGGTTTGGTCAATGCCAGTCGGTCAAGTTCAGCATCATGGTTGGCGGTGCCGTCAAAGCCGACGACGGTTTTCAGATGTGCGCTGTTCTTGGCGCAGGCAATCATCTCGTCCATCAGCCGGGTATCGCACAAGGCATGTGTGATTTCGGCTTTCTCGACGTATTTGGCAAGCTCGCTGACGCGTAACATCGGCATGGTGTTTACCACTGCCGCGCCGACCTTGGTCGCTGCCAGCCAGCACGCCACCATGGCTGGGTTGTTGGCGGAGCGGATCAGCACACGATTGCCTGGCCGCACACCCAGGTCTTCAACCAGCGCATGGGCCAAACGGTTGGTCCAGTCGGTCAGTTCCTTGTAGGTGCGTCGCCGCCCGTTACCGATCAGCGCCGTGTGATCGCCAAAGCCTTTAGCGACCATTGTGTCGGTCAATTCACGAGCCGCATTGAGACGATCCGGATAGTTGAACCCCTCCAGTAACAGATCCGGCCATTGTTCTATCGGGGGGAGATGGTCGCGTGTAAAGGTGTCACTATGTGCTGATGGTTTCATGTTTTTCTCTTTGATGTGTTGCGAGCGTCTGACGCGCGATCACCACACGCTGGACATCTGAAGCGCCTTCGTAAATGCGCAAGGCCCTGACTTCGCGGTAAAGTCTTTCGACGGTTTCACCTGTCTTTACCCCGTCCCCGCCGTGCAATTGCACGGCTTTGTCGATTACCTGGTGCGCTTGGTCGGTGGCGAAGAGCTTTGCCATTGCCGCCTCGCGGGTAATGCGCGGTGTACCATTGTCCTTTGCCCAGGCGGCGCGGTAGACAAGAAGCGCGCTGGCATCGACAGTCAGTGCCATGTCTGCGACATGCCCTTGTACTAACTGTCGATCCGCAAGGGCCGTGCCTTGAATCTGACGTGTGGTGACGCGCGTTAAAACTTCATCAAGTGCCCTGCGCGCAAAACCTACAGCCGCCGCTCCCACCGTCGAGCGGAACACATCGAGAACCGACATGGCAATTCTAAACCCTTGTCCTGGTGCGCCGATCATGGCCGTTACGGGCACATGGACCTCGTTGAACGTCAGCGTCGCTAGCGGGTGCGGTGCGATGGTTTCCAGGCGTTCTGTAATCTCAAGACCCGGTGTGTCGGCAGGTACGATGAAGGCTGACATACCCTTTGCGCCCGACGCTTCACCGGTCCGTGCAAATACTGTGTACATATCCGCAATACCGCCGTTCGAGATCCAGGTTTTCTTGCCGTGCAGCACATAATGTCTGCCGTTCCGTGTAGCACTCATCGTGTTGGCCGCCACATCCGAGCCACAGCCAGGCTCGGTGAGGGCGAAGGCCGAAATGGCCTTTCCTGCGCGCGTTAACGGTAACCACTCTGCCTTTTGCTCTGGTGAACCAAACAGGGAAATTGCTCCTGTGCCCAGACCTTGCATAGCAAAGGCGAAATCGGCCAGCCCGTCGTACCGGGCCAAGATTTCCCGGATCAGGCAGAGCGTGCGCACATCGAGTGTTCCCTCTTCTGCCCCAGAATGTATGGCAAAACCGGCCTCGCCGAGTATGGTAACGAATTGACGACACGCGGCGTCGGTATCGGAATGATCCACGGCGCTTAGGCTTGCGGCAGACCATGCGTCTAGTTCTGCTGCTAAATTGCGGTGTTTCTCTTCGAAAAAGGGCCAGGTGAGAAAGCTCTGATCCATCATTAATCGCCTTCGAATACAGGTCGCTCTTTGGCAACAAAAGCGTGGTAGGCGCGGTGGAAGTCCCGCCCTTGCATACAGATCGCCTGTGCTTGTGCCTCGGCCTCAATGGCCTGATCGATACTCATCGACCATTCTTGTGCTAGCATCGTTTTTGTCATCATGTTGGCCCAGGTCGGCCCATCCGCAATACGTTTCGCCAGGCCTAGGGCTGTTTCTGTCAGCTGTTCCATTGATACAGTCTGGTTGAAATACCCCCATGCCACGCCTTCCTCGGCACTCATGGACCGCCCTAAATAGAGCAGTTCTGCCGCGCGCCCCTGGCCAATAATCCGGGGCAGGATTGCACAGGCGCCCATATCGCAACCTGCCAGGCCTACTCGGTTAAACAGGAAAGACGTCTTCGCTTCAGGTGTGGCAATCCGTAGATCAGATGCCATTGAAATGATCGCACCTGCACCGGCACAAACGCCGTCAACGGCGGCAATGATCGGTTTGCCGCAATTTACCATTGCTTTAACCAGATCACCGGTCATGCGTGTGAAGGTCAGAAGCTCTTTCATGCTCATTCTGGTCAGCGGTCCGATGATGTCATGCACATCACCTCCGGACGAGAAGTTACCCCCGTTCGATGCAAAAACCACGGCCTTTACGCTATCGGCATAACGCAGATCGCGAAACCAATCCCGGAGTTCGGCATAACTCTCAAAGGTTAGAGGGTTTTTCCGTTCCGGCCTGTCCAATGAGACCGTCGCGATTCCATCTTCGATCTTGCACAAGAAGTGCTGTACGTCAGTTCGCATTTTTTTTCTCATCGTTCAGGGTTTCATTCATTCGGTCCAGCCGCGCCATCATGTCCTTGATGTCATTTTCATCAAGCTTGCCGAGGATCTCATCAATCCATGCTTCATGTGCTGTGGAATGCGCGGCAAACATGTTGCATCCCTTCGCTGTCAGACGCACCAATTGAGCGCGGCGGTCCCCCGGAACCGCAACACGTAATGCCAAGTCTTCCTCGGTGAGTTTGTCAACGATTCCGGTAACGTTGCCACCTGAAACCCTCAATAGTTTGGAGATCTCGCCCATCTTCAATCCGTCGGGTGCCCGAGATAACGCCGACATCACGTCAAAGCGTGGAAGTGTCCAATCGTGGTCGTTTCTGAATCTGCGTCGGATTTCATCTTCGATCAGGCTGCTTGCTTTCAATAGTTTCAGCCAGAGTCGCAAGCGTTTCTTTGAGAGTGGCTGAGTGGCCTGATTCGGCTTGGGGATCATATTTCGCCTCCTGAAACACTCAATGCATGTCCATTAACAGACCGAGCGATTTCGGAGCAGAGCCAAAGTACAGTGCCCGCGATTTCGTCGGTTTGAATAAATCTTTTTTGTGGGTTTTTTGCGTAGAGGGCTGCGCGGGCCTTGTCTTCGGACATACCGGTCTTTTCGATAATGTTGGCGATGGAGCGTTCCAACATTGAGGTTTCAATAAAGCTGGGGCAGATTGTATTGACGGTAATACCGGTGGCGGCAAGTTCCAGCGACAGTGCGCGAGTGAGACCAATGACACCGTGTTTTGACGCGCAATAGGCCGAGACATAGGGATAGCCTTTCAGGCCTGCTGTTGACGCAATGGCAATCAAACGACCCCAAGCTGCGGCCTTCATGTCCGCTAAAGCCGCTTGCCAGACATTCACAACGCCAATGAGGTTTACGGCTAGCATTGCCTGCAGTTGGCTGGTTGCCATTTGAGCGAAGGGGACACTGTCTGCTATTCCTGCATTCGCAATGACCACCGAGATTGGCCCCTGTTGTGAGCGCGCCGCGTTAAACGCTTCAACCACGGCGCCTGCATCTGTCACATCGCACAATTGATAGGGCAGGTTTTGCGCTTGTAACGGTTCTTCGTGACGTCCTATAATTGTGACCCGTGCTTCGGCCTTGGCAAGCGTCCGCGCGGTCTCTGCACCGACTCCCGTGCCGCCACCGGTCACAATGATATGTTTGCCGGATAGGGTCATATTTGGATTGTCTCTATCTCGCGGTCAGCCAGACGCCAGGCCTGATCGCGGCCCGCTTCGTACGGCTTGGCCCAATCAGCTTGTCGATCTCCAATCTTTACGCCTTGGTGAAGGGTCCAGTAAGGATCGGCCAGATGCGGACGCCCCACGGCGACCAGATCGGCGCGACCGGCCATCAGGATTGAATTGGCGTGATCTGCGTCGTAGATATTGCCTACCGTCATGGTTTTGACGCCTGCGTCATTTCGGATACGGTCACTGAACGGCGTCTGGAACATACGACCATAGACGGGTTTGGCATCGGTCGTGGTTTGCCCGGCGGACACGTCAATGAGATCTGCACCGGCATCGGTGAATGCGCGCGCAATTTTCACCGCCTCTTCGGGTGTAACACCTGCGTTTCCTACCCAGTCGCTGGCCGAGATGCGCACTGACATGGGTTTGGCCTTGGGCCAAACAGCGCGCATGGCCTGAAATACCTCCAGCGGATAACGCATCCGGTTTTCCAGGCTGCCACCGAATTCATCCTGACGGGTGTTGGATACCGGGGAGATAAAGCTGGAGATTAAATAGCCATGTGCCGCGTGCAGTTCAATCATGTCAAAGCCCGCGTGGTCGGCCATATGGACAGATGCGACAAATTGGTTGCGGACCTCGTCCATCTCGGTCCGCGTGATTTCGTGCGGGGTCGCGTTGTCTACGGACCAGGGGATGCTTGATGCGCTCACAAGAGTCCAGTTCCCTGCAGCGAGTGGCTTGTCCATTCCCTCCCAACCGATATTGGTGGAGCCTTTGCGGCCCGAATGTCCGATCTGGCAGCAGATCTTGGCGTCTGTAAACTCATGCACGAAATTGGTTAACCGCTTCCAACTCGCCTTATGCTCGGGTGCATAAAGACCCGGACAACCTAGTGTGATCCGGCCCTCGGCTGAGACACAGGTCATCTCGGTATACACCAATCCTGCACCGCCTTTAGCGCGTTCGCCATAATGGCACAGGTGCCAATCGTTTGGGATACCGTCCTTGGCTAGGTATTGTGCCATGGGTGAAACTACGATCCGATTCTTCAGTTTAAGGTCCCGAAGCTTTAATGGCACGAACATGGGTGCGCGAACCGGCGCATTTGCGGACATTCCCGCCTGATTCATGAACCACCGCTCGGCGTTTTCCATCCAGTCTGGATCGCGTAGCCGTAGGTTTTCATGGCTGATCCTCTGTGAGCGTGTCAGCATCGCGTAATTCAATTGCACTGAGTCGAACCGCAGGTAGCGCTCTACCTGTTCGAACCATTCCAGCGAGTTGCGAGCCGCCGATTGCAAGCGTAGTACTTCGAGCCGACGCTCCGCTTGATACCGGGTGAAGGCTATATTCAGGCTGTCTTCGATGTGAATGTATTTGGCCAGCGCAATGGCGCATTCCATGGCAAGTTTGGTGCCGGAGCCAATCGAAAAATGTGCCGTGGCCGAGGCATCCCCAAGCAGAACCACGTTCTCGTGATGCCAGGTTTCACACAACACCCGTGGAAAGCGAAGCCAAGCGGAGCCACGGATGTGGTTGGCGTTGGTCATTAAAGAATGCCCTCCGAGGTGATCTTCGAAGATTTTCTCGCAAACCGCAATGCTTTCTTGCTGGGACATGTCGGCAAAGCCGAACCTGTCAAAGGTTTCCTGTGCGCATTCCACGATGAACGTTGCGGTGTCGTCATCGAATTGATAGGCGTGGACCCAGACCCAGCCATGCTCCGTCTCTTCGAAGATGAAGGTAAAGGCATTGTCGAATTTCTGGTGTGTTCCGAGCCAAACAAACTGGCACAACCGCTGATCGATACTGGGTCGGAAGCGATCTGCGTAGAGCATGCGCGTCTTGGAATTTAGACCGTCGCTGCCCACCACCACGTCAAAGCTGTGGCGATATATTTCGGCACTCTCGGCTTCCGTCTCAAACCGGAGTTCGACACCCAATTCACGCGCCCTGTCTTGTAACAGCAAAAGCAGTTTTCTGCGCCCGATTCCGCAGAAACCATGCCCTGACGAGATGTGTGTTTCGCCTCGGTAATGCAGAGTGATATTATCCCAATAGGCAAAGTTGTCGCCAATAGCCTTGGCCGAGACGGGGTCATTATTTGTAAGGTTACTGAGCGTCTCGTCCGACAAAACAACGCCCCAGCCAAAAGTGTCGTCACAGCGGTTGCGCTCGATGACGACTACCTCGACTGTCGGATCGCGTAGCTTCATTGATATCGCAAAGTAGAGCCCCGCAGGGCCGCCGCCTAAACACGCAATTTGCATCGCGGTCTCCCAATCGGTTGCTATCCAAGAGTTGCAGCAATTGATAGTGATTCTGATATGTCTAGAAGAGTCGCTTAAATATTTCAAGCTTGAAATCTTGATGTATTATCTATCAGCGGAGGAATCGAGCGATTCGGGTGATTGTTCGGCGATGTTCGTGTAAGAATCCCAGGCGATGTATCCGATCTTTGTCTCTGGGATTGTCGGGCCGCGTCGGACGTATCTGCCAAAGTCTGCCTGCAGTGAATTCATATGTTGCTTTGGTTTGACAGAGTCTGATTGCGGGTCAGATTCAGGGTCGACGATTCCCGTACGATCAGGTTTGGTGGGCGATACAAGCTGGTCGGTGCCAAGAGTTGGATTTTCAACTGTATGATCACCGATGTGTTTATGATGCGGGTCAAATCTGAAGGATAAGATTGAGGGTGTTAATATCGACGGCACGTTTTCTTCCAGGCGTCGATCATTGGTATGATGCAGATGGATGAGGTCTTTGTACGTGGTGAAAAAATGTCGAATATTGAGGGTCGTGCCAGGATTATTAGCTGTTTGAATTGGATTGATTTCGGCATCAACCGGGGCGTCATCGGTGCGCTATCCGTATCTATACGATCGATTGCAGTCTGTTCGGCAAGACGCTTGCTACACTTCAGCTTTTGAGAACGATCTGGTTGACGTGCAGATTGAGATATCACAAGGTCTGTTTGCGTTTCTGTGGCAGGGACGGATGACGGGCGCGTATAAAAAACTTTGTTACATTGATCAGCTTGGTTGCGTGTAATGATTGTGGCAAGGTGCTGAGAGTCGAACGTCAGGCCTGCGGCATGTACGGTGGGAACGGAGTGTTCAATGAGTATGGGTGTTCAGCACGTCATGAACCTTGAGATCGTGAACAGTTTTGAGTGTATGCATGATATCTATATGCCGACCCTTGGTCGCGGGATTATGGGCATGCAGGTGTTTCGGTGAGCAATGTGGTGGGGATCGATTGGGAAGACGCTTTCACCAATGTCGATTACATTCCGGATGGTCGGCGTTATCCGGATAGGTGGGCTGAGCGTGCGGCGGCGTTTCGGGCGAATTGGGACGGACTGCTGGATCTCGTCTATGGTGAGCACCCGCGCGAACGGTTCGACCTGTTCTTTCCAAAAGGGAAGCCTAAAGGCCTTATTGTGATCGTTCACGGTGGCTACTGGATTGCTTTCGATAAAAACAGTTGGTCTGATCTCGGGGCTGGCCCCTTGTCGCTCGGTTGGAGCGTTGCTTTGCCTAGCTACACGTTAGCCCCGGCGGTATCGATCCCGGAGATTACTGAACAGATTGGGCGCGCTATTAGCGTCATGGCTGCGAAGATCGACGGCCCGATCCGCCTGATTGGTCATTCGGCGGGTGGTCATCTGGTAGCTCGAATGGCATGCGATACCGGGCCATTGTCGAATGCGATCTCTCGACGTCTTAAAAGAGTGGTCTCGGTCAGTGGTCTTCATGACCTTCGTCCTTTGCTCAATCACAGTATGAATGACAAGCTGCGTCTAACCGAGGCCACCGCCGCAAAGGAAAGTGTCGTGTTGTCCAAGCCGTTAGCTGGGGTGGACGTTACGGCTTGGGTGGGGGCCCGGGAGCGGCCCGAATTTCTTCGTCAGTCTGCCTTGCTTGCTGAGGCCTGGGGTCGTATCGGAGCGAACATCCGTGTTGTAGTCGACCCGTATCGGCACCATTTCGACGTGATCGATGGGCTCAAAGATCCAAACCACCCTTTATGCCAAAGTCTCGCAGGAGAATAAGATGGTTGTGAATCGGACGTGCGATGCACCGTCGCTATCGTGACGATCGACAATTCGCCCATGAACGTGACGACCTCTGTCGCAGTGCGCAAGGGCTCCGGGATTTGATGGATCAGATCGAAACCGACAGTACCCGTAAGGTCGTTGTCCTGATCTGCATCGGTCAAATTTTTTTGTAAGGGCTGACATCAAGGAATTCGGCCGAACACCGGTCGCGCCGTATCAACCGAAATGTGCGTAGGGGATCGGCGATGTGTAAAGCCTTGGGTTGTCGTCATTCATGACACCGATTTGCGCGGTGGTTTGGAAACGGCTATGGATTGCCGCCATCGGATCGTTGACACAGATGCAAACGCTTGATCGTCGAAAGTGAAGTTCGAATGATAAGCCGAGAACGGCTTTCTTCCATTTTTTGACGCATCATAAGGGCGGAGGATGACGTCAAGGTATGTTCAGGACAGCTTGATGTGAACGATAGCCTGCACATGCTGAACAACCCTGATGAAGGATAACATGTGTGCTCTTTTCTGTTCAAGGATTTGGGCTTGGAAGCCAATACCGAATGAGAGCCGGTTCCCATATCGTGTCAAGCGTCCTCATTACCCTTCTCGTGGTCCACATGTTTGTTCTTCGCTGAACGGTCGCTCGCGTGTATCCGAATTCAACATGGTTTGATGTTTCTATAACACGTGAGCGACGTGTTTTCGGCCCGTTCTTACTGGACGGTTTTTTGATCAAGTGTTTTGTCACAAAGCTTGTTAATTGCCGTATGAAGTAAAACGGTAAGAATGGCGAGCGTGAGGAGTGCCGCGAACATAAGGTCTGTTTTCGCGCGTCCATTTGCTAACAGCATTAGATACCCGAGACCGCGTGACGCTCCCACCCATTCGCCAATGATGGCGCCAATGGGAGCATACACAGCGGCCAATCGCAGGCCCGAAGCAAACCCGGGTTTGGCTGCGGGAATTCGGATATGCCACATGATTCGCGTTGGTGATGCGCCCATGATACGCGCTAAGTTTAGCCATTCCGGGTTGGTTCGCATGAGTGCATCAAAAAAAGATGATGTAATTGGGAAATAGATAATTATGAGCGCCATGAATATCTTTGAACTCAATCCATATCCGAGCCATAGGGTCAAAATTGGCGCTAAAGCGAACACTGGGATGGCTTGACTGAATACCAGCATCGGTCTTACCAATGTCCGTGCCATCGGTGAGGCCGCTAAGACAATGGCCGATAGACCTCCCAGAAGGGCGCCAAAGGCTAAGCCAAGCAAGACTTCAATCATGGTGATCGACGCATGTTCAGCCAGCAAGGCCCGGCTTGTCCAGATTGTTTCTGCAACGAGGGTGGGGGGTGGCAAAATGAAGCGCGGAACATCAGAGATAACTATGATGCTTTGCCAGAATGCGAGACCGACAAGAGTGGCCGCAATTGCGCCTTTCCAGCCACTCATGATATCACTATTGGAGTGTTGCCGTGGGACAAAATGGAGAGCAATCGGACTCGTGTAACGTCAACTGTGAGCAAATGGCATTTCGGTGTACTCTTCAAGCTCGCACAAAGGATTATAAAGGTATGGAGTGGTTCTTTGGAGGAAAGTCGATGTGAAGGTCCCGTGATGTTGCGGCAGGCGGGTACAAAAATCATGTTCCAGATCTCAACTCTTTGAGCAGTTCTGCTTGGCTTTTCATAACCTCATGATCATCGATGGATCGTGGTATCGATCCAGATGGAGATTTTATTTTTTGTAAACCATGTTTTCGCATAATAAAGATGTTTTGTCCGAGTCGGGCCGCTTCACCTGGATCGTGGGTTACAAGAAGTACGGTACAGCCGGAGAGAACAGACGTTGTTAATTCTTGCATGTTTGCACGGGTTACCGCATCAAGCGCAGAGAAGGGTTCATCCAGAAGTACGATGGGACAATCTTCCATGAGCGTGCGGGCAAGAGCCGCACGCTGACGTTGTCCACCAGAAAGGGCATGGGGTTTTTTCTTGCCATGGTCGCGCAAACCAACGCGCTTGAGCACATCGGAAACTTTGTCGACATCGGGCTTCTCGCCTCTCAGGCGTGATCCAATTGAGACATTGTCCGATGTTGACAGCCACGGAAGAAGGAGATCATCTTGCGCCATCAACGCAATGTGACGTGGCTCTGATCTTAATTGACCGTGAAAATCTATTCCTTCTCGGAGCCCCGCAAATAACTTTAGGATTGTTGACTTTCCAACACCACTCGCTCCAAGAAGGCAGGTCCATTCGCCATGCGGCAAATCGAGGTGTACTCCATCAAAGATCAAAGATCCGTCAATTGACGCGGATCCTGATAGCTGCATCATACGTGCATAATTCTTCATTGAAATTCGTGACACATTCATCATCTCAGTGCATGTCTTGAGATCGATTTCATAACCGGGAGCACGGCCCTTTCAGGGATGGTGACTTAAGTGGATAGGACCGATAGCCGCTCGTCGAGAATGGATGGGTTGAGTACAGGCTCAAATTTTTGTGCAATGTGGATTTAATCTTCTCCGAGATCGATCGCCAATTTCGAGACGGGTCGATGACCCTCGACAAGCCCTGCGTCAGACATGAAATCCTCAAACCGGGAATAACGTCCCTTGTCCAGAGCGGCTGGACGTAGCGCAAAGCGGGGCAGGGTATCGATCCAAGCCTTTGCATTGAGTTCATCGTCGAGTTCGGGTGAATAATTCCGGAATATGTTCCAGCTAGCATCCGGGTTGTTGACAATATATTGGGTGGCCAACTCTGTTGCGCGCAGAAAGCGCCGAATAGCATCCGTGTTCATGCGATCCGTGTTCGCGACATAAATCAACTCGTCATAGGTTGGTACGCCTTCTTCTTCTACATAGAAACAGCGCCCCTCAATTCCCTCTATCTCCATCTGGTTCAGTTCAAAATTGCGAAAGGCGCCGATGACGGCATCGACTTGTCCTGACATTAACGCGGGTGATAACGAGAAATTGACATTGACCAATTCAATCTCGTTCAACTGTACCCCATGTCGTTGCAGCATCGTCGTGAGTAGAGCTTCTTCCACGCCGGCTACAGAAAAACCGATCTTGCGTCCTTTCAGCTGGCTCAGTGAATTGATGGGACCTTCTTTCAAGACAAGAAGGCAATTGAGCGGCGATGCAATCAGAGTTCCAACCCGTATAAGCGGCAGTCCTTCGGCAACTTGAAGGTGCTGGGATTGTTGATAACTGACGGCTAAGTCCCCGCTTCCGGCCGCGACTAGCTTGGGCGGGGCAGATGGATCAGCGGGTGGAATGATCTCGACTAATAGATTTTGATCGGCAAAATAACCTTGCTCCTCTGCGATAATGATCGGCGCGTGATTTGGGTTTACGAACCAGTCAAGTAAAAGGGTAAGTTTGTCCTGTGCGGTCGCGGGAGTTGCGAGTAGGAGCATGATGGGAATAATGAAGTAACGCATGAGCGTGTCCTTTATGTTTTTTTGGTGATCTCTTTGGCTTTGCTGAGAAGCGGTGTTATAGAGTGTTCTGGTCGACTTTTGGGCTGGATGAATCACAGAGAGAATGTCTGGTCAGTAAGCGATGGCTTAACGTATCATTGGATTGTGCCAACACGCGGAGGGTCTCAGAATGTCACATGTGAGTCGTCCCAACGTTCGGTCCAGATGTTATGAAAGTGGTGAATGGGTCCAAAGCCTTTTCCTACAGAAAGTTTGTCACTCTGTCGGATGGCCTGATGCAACCAATGATGCGACGTTTCCACGGCCTGCGTAAGTGTCCAGCCCTTGGCTAATCCGGCGGCGATCGCCGAAGAATAACTGCATCCGGTTCCATGGGTGTTGCAGGTATTGATTCTGGGTGTTTCGAGTTTGAGCCGTGTCTTGGTGTCCACAAGAAAATCTGAGCAGATTGCCTCCTTACCGTGACCGCCCTTCATTAAAATTGCCTTTGGCCCCAAGGCCATTAGGCCCGTGGCGCGGTCAAACATATTTCCGTTTGCATGACCAAGAAGTGTATTTGCTTCTGGAATATTTGGAGTCAGCAAATCCGCCCTCGGCAATAGATTGTCTCGCAGTGCATCTATGGCGTGGTCATCTAACAACGTGGCACCTGACTTAGCGACAATGACCGGATCAAGAACAATCGGACCGGAATAACCTTGCAGTGTTTTCGCAACGGTTTTGACAATTGATGATGATCCCAACATTCCAATTTTGATTGCATCAATCAAAATGTCATCGAGAACAGCTTCAATCTGTGCCTGAATTGTCGTGTTTGGGATGAGATGGATGTCTGTCACCGATTGTGTGTTTTGTGCTGTTACGGCTGTAATGACGGAACATCCGTAGACACCCAGGGCGCTAAAAGTTTTAAGATCGGCTTGAATACCGGCTCCGCCGCCGGAATCGGATCCTGCTATGGTGAGTACCCGATAGATCATTATGTGTTGGCAAAGCCGTGACATCGAATGCATGTACACGGGTAAAAAGATGGAAAAAGTTGTGAAAACACCTGTTTCCTCCGCCGGTTCGAGCCGGATCAGGTTCAATGGGTTCACGCTGTGCGTATCTCAGCCCAATAGGGCTCCCCAACAGTTATGTCATGATATAAGGACTATGATTGGACGATGTCAATAGGGTACTCATCAGTAATTTGATTTTGAGCGTGTCATTCCAGGAAGTCACCGGGATTGACGCGGCCGATGTTACCTAAGAGTTGACGTAAGAAACCTTGATTTGAAACCGAGCTCTCGGTGACACGTTGTGTAAGCAAAATCTCCCGTCCATCCGTTAAGTCATAGGTCTCTATATTGCTCAAAACACCCTTTTCATCAAAGTTGATGGCGACGAGAGTTCGTTCGACGACTTCAGGTGCTTGATAGCCGAGGTGACGTACGCTCGACCGCATGTAATAGACTGCGCTCTTGTCAAGAATATCGGAAAAGGTCGCGGATCCTAAACGCGCTTCAATGCTATCACGGGTATCGACGCCAACGACCAATTCTGCCAATTCTTCTTCACTGGGCACATATCCGTGATTTCGGTACTGTGACGTGCAGGCGACCAGACTGATGGCAGCTATGATTGTGCACGTGAACAGAGCGTAAAAATTCAGGTATCGGGTCAATTTTCCAACTGCACTTTTTTATATTTCAGTTGACTGAGGGGTTTAGTATAGAGTTTACGCCGTTGCTTCAAGAATGAAACGAGGTCTTCATGTCGTCTCAATCACCGAATTCATTCAAAGTCGTCGAATTATCGCAAAATCGGGTTACAGACTTTCATCTTGAACCTTCACGTGACGTACTGGATACTCTGGCAACGGATTTAGGTCTGACGACACTTAGAAAAGTGTGCTTTAAAGGGAAAATTCAGGCGCATGATCAAACCGATTGGAAGGTCAAGGGATGTATTACAGCACACGTTGTGCAACCATGCGTTGCAACTCTTGAACCGGTCATCACGTGGGTCGAGACATGTGTCGAACGACGCTATGTTGCAGACTTTGAACATCCGACCGGGGCCGAAATTGAAATGTCTGAGCAGGATGATACAATTGAACCGATTGGTGAGGAGATCAATCTTTGTAGTATCATGTTTGAGTCGTTGGCACTTGCCATTCCGACCTATCCTCGCCGCACAAACATTGACTTGGTCAACATGACCGTGACGGAACCTGAAAGAGAACCTCTAACCGACGCGGACATGCACCCTTTCGCTAAGTTAGCGGACATGAGAAATGCGATGCGAGAGAAGAGTTAGTATCTCTGTCGGCGATGTATATGTCCAGCCGGGCTGGTTCCTCCTCTCTTCTGCCTTCCCTGCAGGTGATCAAGAGTAAGCTAACGAGGAACATCGCATATTTACCAAGAGCAGAGAGCTCATCCGGTTTCTTCAAAGGGTTGTTGTATTCAACGGGCGGTCCGACAGAATGGGCGCGTTTTTGATTGAGGGACCCGCGTTATTCCGAGATCCGATGATGTCGATTCGAAAGGGATTGGAAAACGATGTCGAAATCGCTATGAAGTTTTACGTACGACATAGACATTTACGCGTTTGACAGAATCTTGGGTTTCTTGAGGTATCTGAGTGCATACTCTAATAATGGTAGCCCTTGATTGGCGCATGTAACTTCGATAAGTCGTCCCATCATTGTCACCGTGGAGACACGATTCCTTTACTTCTGCCATGAATTTGATTCCATGTTTTGTCCTTTCCCTGCCGGACTGCTTGGACCGGCGGAGCACGATTTCCGGGTCGCTTCGTGACATCGACCTTTCATTCGAGTTCTTTGATGCGGTGGATGGTCGCAATGGTCTGGATGACGACTCGGAACGACAGATTGACCGCGAGGCGGCAAGACGCGCCGGTGCGCATATGTCCGATGCAGAATTTGCATGTGCGCTGTCACACATCAATATCTACCGCAAGATCATTGCCGACGCGATCCCCTATACTCTGATTCTAGAGGATGATGTTACGGTTGATCCATCCCTGATCGATTTTCTTTCGGGGAAACATTATCAGGATGCGGACCTTACCCAGATTTATAGCAGTCCTAAAGGCTGTTATGTTCGAAGGGGGGGGGTAAACAGCTTCAGGGTGGGTACAGATCGTATGTGCGTCCTCCGCAGATCCCATGTCGTGGCGCCTGTGGCTATGTAATTTCATACGAAGCGGCGCATCACCTCGTCGCACATGCCGTTCCGGTTCGGCAAGTCGCAGATTGGCCCGATTGTCTGCAAAGTCTGATTGCACAACAAAGATGCCGCGTGGTCTATCCAACGCTTGTTCGGCATCCAAGACGAGGGGATGCGGAGTGGACATCCGTGATCGACACCGGTGGCCGAAAATCCAAGAAGGAAAGTCGGCGGTTTCTCGGTGTCTATATTCCGCCGTTCCGTAAAGTCATCCGAAGTTACCGACGTGGTTGGCGCAAGCTAATCTACAAACGCCTTCCCCGGCAATAGGCCCATGACACAGCGATCGGACAGCGGAAAGGTCGACTTAATATGATACCGACCTTTGTCATTTCCCTTTCCGACTACGAAGATCGGCGTCGCAGCATTGCCAGTCATCTCAATCAGTTGGGGATTTCCTTTGAGTTCTGGGATGCGGTTGATGGGCGGAATGGCTTGCCTACCATGTATGAACGTCAGATTGATCGTCAGGCGGCCAAAAAGGCCGGGCGGGCTCTGTCCGATACGGAATATGCATGCGCCTTATCGCATATTACTCTTTATCGTCGAATCGTTGCGGATCGGATCCCTTACGCCCTGATCTTTGAAGACGATGCGCTTCCTCTTCCTTCACTCCTTGATTTTCTTGCGGGGAAACATTGGGGGGGGGCGGACATAATCCAGCTATGGACAAGAAGAAGGACTTTTGTCAGACGGCGCGGTGCGAGGAAACTTTTCGCCGATCATGTATCGTATCTTGCTGCGCCGCGCATGAAAAGTCCCAGCACGGTGGCCTATACAGTTTCCTTATCGGCCGCCAGGACCATTGTCGACGAGGCACTTCCTGTTGACAAGGAAGCCGACTGGCCCTCCTGTGTTGATGATCTCATAAAGAAAAGGCAATTCCGCTGCATTTATCCGCCGCTTGTTTGTCATCAATCCGTCGAAGGGTACTGCGAATCATCCATTGTCAGTGCGTCGAGCAGTATCGGCAACAAGGACAAGCGGAGGTTCCTTGGTGTCTATATCCCATCCTTTCGTAAGATGCTGCAATCTTATCGTCGGGCTCCTCTTAAATTGTTGTGCAAACGCCTTCCTTAGTCAAAGCGAGTTTACGTTATATCAAGTGGAGTCCGTCCCCGCGGATCATTTGATCCGGCTTTATCGGATAGACACCACCTCAACAACGGATTTCAGGCCGTCGTTTTCCGAATTTCCTTAAGGAATATCTAAAGAGGCCAATTAAGGTTGAAATTGATGTGTGAGAAAATGCGATCAGATCAAAGAGCTTCTCATGGGCCGACGCCAACGTACCCGCGTTCTAACATATTTTCAAAATGATAGCGAATTATCGCGGAGCCCAGGTGCCATGGTAGATCAGGAAACTAAATGTGTCCGGCATCGTTGAACTGAACGCGTACATGTCTTTTTTTCCCGGCGCTTAATTTCAGGGGTGAATCATAGGAATCGATATCCAACATATGGCCTGTATTCGTAATTAGGTGATCGTTGATCCGGGCACCTCCGTCGTGAATGAGGCGTCTAGCCTCTTTTCCAGATGTCGCGAGACCCGATCGAACAAATATTTGCGCAATAGAAATTGGCAATTCTCGAATAGAAATTGAGATTGTTGGCATTGCATCGCCCAAGCCACCGCACTCAAATATGTCACGTGCGGTCTCCGCTGCAGCTTGAGCGGCTGTGTCTCCATGGCACAATCGTGTAACTTCGTTGGCCAGAGTGATTTTAGCCGTATTGATCTCGGTGTCCTTTAGCGCTGCCAAACGATTACACTCGTCAATTGATAATTCGGTAAACAGCTTTAGAAACCGACCAACATCGGCATCGCCCACATTGCGCCAGTATTGCCAGAAATCATAGGGGCTGAGCATGTCGGCATTCAGCCAGACGGCGCCTCCAACAGTTTTCCCCATTTTTTTCCCGTCGGATGTTGTCAGCAGCGGAGACGTAATGCCAAAGATATTCTGCATCAAGACACGGCGCGTTAAGTCGATTCCGTTGACAATGTTGCCCCATTGGTCGCTTCCACCAAATTGCAGTCGGCATCCATAGCGGCGGTTTAACTCGAGAAAATCATAAGCCTGAAGGAGCATATAGTTGAATTCCAGGAAGGACAGTGATTGCGCACGATCGAGTCGAGACTTGACGCTCTCAAAACTGAGCATCCGATTAACACTGAAGTGACGACCAAAGTCATTCAAGAAGTCGAGGTAATTCAGATCGTTGAGCCATTCCGAATTATCCAGCATCAAGGCATCACTGTTTCCGTTCCCGTACTGCAGGTAATTTGAGAATACGGATTTTATTCCGATAATATTGGCCGTAATGTCTTCAGTTGAAAGCACCGGGCGTTCATCGGCACGAAAAGATGGGTCGCCAATTCGTGTTGTACCGCCGCCCATAAGCGTAATCGGTTTATGTCCTGTTTTTTGTAGCCATCGCAGCATCATGATTTGCGTAAGTGAGCCGATATGAAGTGATTTGGCGGTTGCGTCAAAGCCGACATAGCCGATCATCATTTCTGAGCGGAGGGCCTCATCAAGTTCTTCAATATCGGTGCAATCCGCTAGAAACCCGCGTTGTATCAATACGGCAAGAAAATCTGATTTCGGATGGTAGTCCATGTTTTGGCCTCGAAAAAATTTATTGTGTCTTCTACAGGCAGTTTAGGGATAAAGGAAGAGATCATGAATTCTCCAATAACCCGTTCAGGATCAGTCCGATCACTTGGTACTATGAGTGGTACGTCCTTGGATGGTATTGACGCGGCTATTTTAGAGACGGATGGGCATCAGATCTTTCGGTTTGGCAAGAAGCGTTATCGTCCTTACAACGCAGATGAGCGCCGTATTTTGCGCGCCGGACTGGATCATTGGCAGGGGGCTGCAGTTATTCAGGCAGAGAATGTTGTCAATCGGGCGCATGCCGAGCTCCTAGCGGAGTTTCATGATTTTGAATTGGTGGGATTTCATGGTCAGACGCTGGCGCATGAACCGCGGGGGCGCGGAACATTGCAAGCGGGTGATGGAAAAGCGCTTGCGGATTCAGTCGGTACACCTGTTGTCTGGGATTTTCGTTCTGAAGATATAGTACGGGGAGGAGAGGGTGCCCCGCTCGCGCCATTTTTTCATTTTGCGTGCAGTAAGTGGATCGGTGTTACGAAACCTGTGTGCTTTCTTAATCTCGGTGGCGTTGGGAATGTGACCTATGTCAATCCACAATGTGATCGTCCGGAGCGTGATGAAGCCTTGCTGGCCTTTGATACAGGTCCTGCGAATGCGCTGATTGACGATCTCATGCAGATCCGACAGGGTCTGACAATGGATAAGCACGGATGTCTTGCCAAGACTGGAAAGGTGAATACAGATATTGTTGACGCCTTTGGTAAGCATCCGTACTTTGACCGCAAGCCGCCTAAGTCATTGGATCGAAATGACTTTCCAGAAATGCTTGAACTTGTGTCGAGAGAAACAGATGCAGACGCGGCGGCAACTTTAACGGCTTTGTCTGTTGCGAGTATTGTTCGAGGACTGGAGCATTTACCATCTTTGGTTTCTCATATTTTAGTCACCGGCGGTGGGCGCAAGAATTCGGAATTGATGCACAAACTGAGAGAGTCCTGTTCTTTCCCGGTCGACTCTGTTGAGTCGGTGGGGCTTGATGGTGATATGCTCGAGGCACAAGCGTTTGCATACCTTGCAGTGAGAGTCATGAAGGGTTTGGCAACAAGCGGGCCGTCAACGACGGGAGTTTCGGTCCCTGTTTCGGGCGGTATTGTGAGTAGACCATAGAGGCACTACCAGTATCGTTTTGAATCCGTGCGACCAGTTCATATGGGCCTCAATGATTTTGCGGAAGGTGTTCTTTGAACGGTGATACGCTTGGCTTGACGCCACCTATTCCGCCATCTGCAACAGATTGCATCGTTAGGTCTGTCATTCGCGTCGTCTCTAAAGCACTTCATAACAGACCGAGTTCAGTGGACGATGCCGAATCCATCTCCATTATGCAGCGCACACAAGGACCCCAAACGGACTCTTCTCTTCTAGTCGGCAATGGATGCGTTTGTGATTCCATCGTTCCCACATGAGCCTTTACGTTGTCTTTCATGATGACGACGGAATGTTGCCTCAGTGGTTAATGAGGGGTGTCATAACGGAATTATATTTCTGTCGAGAGTCCTGCGTTTTGACATTTTGAGATCCGTGATTGCACGCGACAGAGCACAAAAGATCATATCTCCTTTCCTTTCGTGCGATCATAATGCGGCCACCCTAAAATTGCTGGACTCTGATTGAGAACATGTGGGGGAATCAGGCGTACATATGTTGACTTTCGTTGAATGTGATATGTTGCAAATGCGGCATTGTTCGATCAGTTTAAAAAATTGTGGTGCATGATAGGTTTTAAGTGAAAGACGACGCAAACTCACAAAGAGTGTGCAGAGCCGCTCCGAAGCGCTCGTCTTCAACAGTCATTGCCACGCGGACATGACCTGCTGCCGCAAAACCAAAACTCTCTCCCGGCATGACTGCGATATGATGGGTGTCAAGGAGACGCTGAGCAAATTCATTACCCGATAATTGGGTCGCACGAATATCGAGCATCAGATACATTGCGCCGTCGGATGGAATCGCGGTGATTGTTTGTTGAGCATTGAGAATGTCCCATGCGAGCTGGCGACGCCGATCAAAGGGTGCAGCGATCTCTCTTTCGAGTGTGGAGCCCTGGTCGAGCGCAAACGCTGCGGCAAGCTGAACAAATCCGGGAACCCCATAGGTGGTGTGTGTTGTGAGGTTGATCATTCGGCTGATTGCTTCTTTTGGGCCGATAACCCATCCACAGCGAAATCCTGTCATCGCGTGACTTTTTGACATCGAACCGATCACCAGAGTTCGTTCTCTCATGTCGGGTAGAGAGCGCGGTGAAAGATGATGTCCTCTCCAAATTTGAGTGTCGTAGACTTCGTCTGAGATCAACCAGAGGTCATGGGCTTTGGCAACCTCGGAAATCATCATCAACGTTGATGAGTCATAAACGGTTCCTGTTGGATTATTGGGCGAGTTGATCAGGAGTGATGTGGCTCCAATGGCGTTGGTCTCCAGCTCTTCGCGACGTGGACGAAACGCATCCCGTGAACGTGTTATGATAGGTTGGGCGACCGCTCCGACTGCACGGATTGTTCCGGGGTAGGTCGGATAATATGGATCGACAAAGAGCGCTGTGTCACCTTCGTCGCATACCGCGTGATGAACAGCAAATAACGCGGCCTGACCACCGGCTGTAATCAATACATTGTCATATGATGTTTCAATGCCGGTTCGCTCTGTCAATCGACGTGCGACGCGTTCGCGCAGTGCTGGAACGCCGGGAATGGCTGCGTATCCGGTGTTGCCGTCCTTCGCGGCCGTGTTCATGGCATCAAGAATGATGTTCGGTGTGGGAATGTCGTGTTGCCCGATTGTCAGATTTATAACGTCCTGTCCGGAATCAATCATTTCGCGTACGCGAAAATAGATTCCCCAACCCCCATCTGAATCGGTTGTCAAATGTCGAATACGATGAGAAAGTTCCATGGCTCACATTGTCTAAGTTGACGTTTACTATTGAAGATGTGCACGATAATCTCTTGTCAAGGTCGCAGGATTTGTGTAGCAGACACGTATGATCAATCGGTTAAGCATCATTAGTGCATGTATTCACTGCTGAATTCTCAGCGGTCCGGTTTACATTTTTCTCCAAAATTAGACACTAAAGGCCCGCTGTAACTGGGAGTCGTTCTATTGGTTACGATCACGTTCACGAACTCAAAATCGGGCAAAGAAGAAATATTTGAACCCATTAATCCACAGAATGTCCGATTATATGTCTGTGGACCGACCGTCTATGATCGGGCTCATCTGGGAAATGCGAGGCCTGTCGTTGTTTTCGATATTCTCTATCGCCTCTTACAGCATGTTTTTGGAAAGCAAAATGTCTCTTATGCACGAAATATTACGGATATCGATGACAAGATAATTGAGCGGGCCGGTATCGAAAATGTTGCAATTGATGTGTTGACGCGTACGACGCATCGTTGGTTCCGTGACGACATGGCTGAACTTGGAGTCGATTATCGAGATGACCCGCGATTCTTTGAACCGCGTGCCACCGAGTATATTGATGAAATGTTGAGAATGATTACAGGTCTGATTGCGCAAGGACATGCCTATGAGGCGGAGCGTCATGTCTTGTTTTCGGTTGAGAGTTATTCAGACTATGGGTGTTTTTCTGGCCGTTCAGTGGAGGATATGATCGCAGGGTCTCGGGTCGAGGTGGCACCGTACAAGAAAAATCCGATGGATTTTGTGCTGTGGAAGCCGTCGGCAGATGATCAACCTGGTTGGGAAAGCCCGTGGGGTTTCGGGCGTCCGGGATGGCACATCGAGTGCTCTGCAATGTCACATGCGCTCCTTGGAGAGTCGTTTGATATTCACGGTGGTGGCGCTGATTTGAAATTCCCGCACCATGAGAATGAGATTGCACAAAGCAAATGTTTTTCTCCGAACAGTGACTTTGCCCGTTACTGGTTGCACAACGAGATGTTGCAGGTCGATGGCAAGAAAATGGCAAAGTCTGTTGGCAACTTCTTTACGGTTCGGGATCTTTTGGATCAGTCGATCCCCGGTGAAGTGATTCGTTTTGTCTTGATGTCAACGCATTACCGTAAACCCATGGATTGGACTCAAAAGAAGATACGGGATGCGCGAACCATTCTTCGAAAATGGCATGACATGACGATGGATGTTTCGGCGGGCACTCCACCTCACGCCATTGTGGAGGCGCTCGCGAGTGACTTGAATACAGCGGCGGCGCTGGCCGAACTCCATCGGCTTGCCTCCGAGGGTGATGTTCAAGGGTTAAAGTCGGGGGCTGATTTTCTTGGATTGTTGCAGTCTGGGAGTGACGGCTGGTTGAATGCAGATCCTGAGAATGTTGATTCAAGGCTCGTGGAGAAAGTAGAGTATTGGATTAATCGACGTGCTGCGGCGCGCGCGGACAAGAACTACTCAAGGGCTGATGAAATTCGTGCAAATTTGGCTTCGATCGGAATCATGATCACGGATTCTCCGAATGGTACGACCTGGGAGCAGGATCTGGAACACGAACATTTGGGAAACTGGGAGATGTTGGAATGATCGGCGTGGCATCTGTTTTCCAAATGCAACGGTTGTATTATCGCGGTGACGTTTGAGAGATTGATTTATCTGTCTCTTGCAGCAAGGAGACTTGATGCGATCATTGCGCCTTTGTGCGGCTATCCGCATCGATTACTTAGGTTTTGATGGAGTGGCATCGGATGTCCCAAGAAGAACTTTTCTTTTTTGATACCACTTTACGGGACGGTCAGCAGACGCAAGGTGTTCAGTTTTCGACGGACGACAAGTTAACGATCGCGGCGGCTCTCGATCAACTCGGGATTGATTATATCGAAGGGGGTTGGCCCGGCGCGAATCCGACGGACAGCGCATTTTTTGATGTTGTGCCTAAAATGAGTTCAAGACTCACGGCCTTCGGAATGACACGACGCAGTGGTCGTTCGGTCGAAAATGACGAGGTGTTGAGTGCTGTTATGAACGCAGGTACAGGCGTTGTGTGTTTAGTCGGTAAGGCGCATGTCTTTCACGTTGCGGAGGCTCTTGGTATTCTCAATGAACAGAATATTGAGAATATTGACGCATCGATTGCGCATGTGGTGGCTCAAGGACGTGAGGCCATTTTTGACGCCGAGCATTTCTTTGATGGATACAAGGTTGATGCGGGCTACGCCATAGAATGTCTGAAGGCGGCGCTTGGAGCCGGTGCGCGTTGGGTTGTTCTCTGTGATACAAATGGCGGTACATTGCCGAATGAGGTTTCGACAATCGTGAAGGAAGTGGTCGAGTACGGTATACCGGGTCGGTGTCTGGGTATCCACACACACAATGACCTGGAAACTGCGGTGGCAAACAGTCTTGCAGCCGTGAACGCGGGTGCACGACAGGTTCAGGGAACGTTAAACGGGTTGGGCGAGCGTTGCGGGAACGCAAATCTTACTTCGCTTATTCCGACTATTCTTCTTAAGGAGCCCTACAAGACAAAATTTAAGACGAATATTGTCCCTGAGGGTTTGCAGAGTTTGACACGCATTAGCCGCCTTTTGGATGATATCTTGAATCGTGTACCGGTCAAGCAGGCCCCGTATGTTGGTGCGTCGGCTTTTGCTCACAAGGCGGGATTGCATGCCAGCGCGATTGTAAAGAACCCGGCAACCTATGAACATGTGGATCCTCACTTGGTCGGGAACAGTCGCGTCATCTTGATGTCGAATCAGGCGGGTCGATCAAATTTGAGGAGACGACTCGCGGAAGCGGGTTTGAATGTTGCAACCGATGATCCGTCACTTGGACGTATTCTTGACTTGATAAAGGCACGCGAAGCGGAAGGTTATACATATGATATTGCGCAAGGATCCTTCGAGTTGCTCGCACGACGAGAACTTGGGAGGTTACCCGACTTCTTTCGGATTGATCGTTATCGGGTAACGGTTGAGCGACGTGAGGATAAGTTAAATCGAATGATCAGTTTGAGTGAGGCTGTGGTGGTCGTGGAAGTTGATGGCCAAAAAAAATTATCGGTAAGTGATTCGATTGATGATGTTGGTGATGATCGCGGCCCGGTGAACGCCCTCGCGAAAGCACTGGCCAAAGATCTTGGAAGATATTCCGAGAATATCGATGATATGCGGCTCGTTGATTACAAGGTTCGAATAACGCAGGGAGGTACAGAAGCTGTGACCCGAGTCATTATTGACAGTGAAGATAGCCAAGGTCGGCGATGGTCTACTGTTGGAGTTTCGGCTAATATCGTTGATGCGTCGTTCGAGGCGTTGTTGGATGCGGTTCGTTGGAAGCTTGTGCATGATCAGATCGCTGCGTGATGGTTTGATGATGTAACAAAGTGAACATATTCAATTCGTCATATTATTTGGAGGTTGAAATTGTCGGGTACACAATTTAGGGTTGGTATCCTATAGAGATTGTGGCAGTACCCATTTTCTTTCGAGGAAAAAGCGGTTGACGACCAATATATTGCCGGAGGGGAACAGGAATGCGATGTCCATTTTGTGCACATAAAGATACGCAAGTGAAAGATTCACGGCCGGCTGATAATCGTGGAGCGATTCGCAGACGTAGATACTGCCCCGCATGTGGTGGACGATTTACCACTTACGAACGTGTTCAACTGAGAGATTTGGTGGTTGTGAAGTCGTCGAATAGACGGGAGCAGTTCGATCGTGACAAGCTTGACCGATCGATTCGCTTATCTTTGCAAAAGCGCCCGATTGATCCCGACCGTATTGATCAGTTGACGTCCGGTATTGTTCGGCGCCTTGAAAGTCTGGGTGACATGGATATTCCCTCGAATAAAATTGGTGAGATTGTGATGGAAGCCTTGGCACGGATTGATACGGTTGCTTATGTGCGGTTTGCCAGTGTCTACAAGAACTTTCAAGCTGCGGGCGATTTTGAAGATTTTATTCATGAATTGCGACCAACCGAGCCTGTTGATTCTTGATATTTGATGAGTGCCGCCGCTGATACAAGGTGGATGCGGCTTGCTCTTGCTCTAGGACGTCGCAATCAAGGCCGTTGTTGGCCTAATCCTGCCGTTGGTTGTGTCATTGTCCAAGATAACCGCGTTGTTGGACGGGGTTGGACGCAGGTAGGAGGACGCCCACACGCTGAAACGGAAGCACTTCGCCAGGCAGGCAGGGCTGCGGTTGGGGCAACGGCCTATGTGACCCTTGAGCCGTGTTCTCATGTTGGTAAGACGCCCCCTTGTACCAATCAATTGTTGTTGGCTGGAATAAAGCGTGTTGTTGCGTCGATTGCGGATTGCGACTCGCGTGTGGCAGGAAGAGGCTTCGAAGCATTGCGTGTTGCGGGAATCGATGTGACGACCGGTGTGTGCGAAACGGAGGCGCGACGTGATCATAACGGTTTCTTTCTGAAGACAGAGCAACTGCGACCGCACGTAACATTGAAGTTTGCGTCGAGTTTCGATGGACGGACTGCAACGGCGACAGGTGAAAGTAAATGGATTACGCAACCGCTCGCCCGTCGATTTGTGCATGCGATGCGCGCACGTCATGATGCGGTGATGGTTGGAGGAGGTACCGCTCGAATAGATGACCCTTGCTTAACAGTTCGAAATCTCGGAGTTCAACATCAACCCATTCGAATCATCGTCTCTCGCCAGATTGATGTGCCGCTGTTCGGTCAACTTGCCCGCACAGCGCGAGATGTACCTGTTTGGATGATGCACGGCAAAGATGTCGATCCTCAGCGCCGAACGGCGTGGAAGGAGGTTGGGGCCGAACTGATTCAATGTGAACAACGCGACTCGCAACTTTGCCCTTTAAACCTATTGAATGCGCTTGCAAAAAGGGGAATAACGCGAGTGCTTTGCGAAGGAGGACAGTCGTTAGCTGCTTCGCTACTGGCAGTTGACCTTGTCGATGAGATTGTTGGATTTTTTTCTGGATTGGCGATTGGTTCAGAAGGATTGCCTTCCATTGGAAGAATGCACACGCAATGTCTCGAAGATGCGTGTCGGTTTAGTCTGTACGATGTCAGTACATTTGGAGAAGATGTGATGTGTAAGTGGGTGCGACGGAATGGGTAAATCATCCAGTTCTTGACCCGGGCCCACGCGTTCACACTTGAATGATGAGTTTGAATAGGGGGTGTCTTCTATTGCACCGGTTTCCTCTTTGTATGATGTCTTGTGTCGAATAAGAAATCGTGCGTTGGAATTATCGCGATGAGTTGAACGAGAGGATTGATTGGGATAACGGGATGAAAGATCAAGCAAACAGGAGTTGCTGAGTGTTCACAGGGATTATCGCCGATATTGGTACGGTCATTGGAATCGAGCGCAATGGTGACATGTGCGTGCGCATTGCGACGCATTTCGAAACGGATCGTATTGATATTGGTTCGTCTATTGCCTCCGATGGCGTCTGTCTGACCGTGGTCGAGACTGGCCAGGATTGGTACGCGGTTCAAGTCAGCGGCGAAACAATTTCCAAAACGAATCTATCACAGTGGACGGTGGGAAAGCGTGTCAATCTTGAGAAATCTTTGCGTGTTGGTGATGAACTGGGCGGACATATTGTTTCCGGACATGTTGACGGTGTTGCGGAGGTCATGTCGGTCAAAACCTTAGGTGATAGCACCGGAATTGACTTCAAGGCACCCGAGTCGTTGGCAAAATTTATTGCTCCAAAAGGATCGATTGCATTGAACGGCACATCACTCACGGTCAATGATGTTTATGGAGCGACTTTTGGAATTAATGTCATTCCACACACCAAAGAGGTCACAACGTGGAGTGATGTGGCGTGTGGAGAGATGGTGAACTTGGAAATTGATACCTTGGCACGCTACGTTGCGCGGTTAGCGGAATCAATGTGAATATATTTTGTGGACAAGCGGTAACATCGATTGAGTGATTGAACGGGTATACTTCCGTTTGCAAGGGTCTCAGTTTTGAAAGATTGCACCATCATTATCATACAGATTCGGGTTGTAATGGAAAAGCAAGAGAATGAGTTCGAACGTTGCAAGAGTTGAGGCCCGTGATTGGACGGACGCCATTTCGACGGTTGAAGAGATCATTAACGAAGCCCGTAACGGGCGAATGTATGTTCTTGTCGATCATGAAGAACGTGAGAACGAGGGTGATCTCGTAATCCCGGCACAGATGGCAACTCCAGAGGTTATAAACTTTATGGCGACTCATGGTCGGGGTCTGATTTGCCTGAGTTTGACAGGAGAGCGCATTGATGCCTTGGGTCTTGATCTTATGGCCTGCAACAATTCTTCTCGGCATGAGACGGCGTTTACCGTTTCAATTGAGGCCAGAGAGGGTGTAACAACCGGAATTTCCGCGCATGATCGGGCCCGCACGGTTGCGGTTGCTATTGACTCAACGAAAGGGTCTCAGGATATTGCCACCCCTGGGCATATTTTTCCGTTACGGGCGCGTGATGGTGGAGTTTTGGTGCGAGCGGGTCATACGGAAGCCGCGATTGACATCAGTCGTCTCGCGGGACTGAATCCTTCCGGTGTCATTTGTGAGATCATGAATGAAGATGGTACGATGGCCCGTCTTCCAGATTTGGTTGCATTTGCACAGTATCATGGATTGAAGATTGGCACAATCAGTGATCTGATCGCATATCGACGCAAACATGACAATTTGGTACGTATGAAAAAGGAAGAAATGATTGCCTCCGATTTTGGCGGAGAGTGGAAGATGCAAATTTATACTGATGAAACTCAAGGAGCCGAACATATCGTATTAATCAAAGGAGATGTGGAAACGGATGAGCCCGTTCTTGTGCGGATGCATGCATTAGATCCCATGCTTGATTTGGTTGGGATTGGTGGAGCGGGGCGCTCAGATGGATTCAGGGATGCAATGGAAATTATTGCTTCAGCCGGACGTGGCGTGCTTGTTCTTTTGCGCGATATCAATATGAAAATTATGGCAAAAAATGAAGTGTCGCCGCATACTCTGAGAAAGTATGGCTTGGGTGCAGAAATTTTGACATCACTTGGATTATCCCGTCTCATTTTGTTGTCGGACAGTCCACAACCGAATGTAGTTGGGCTGGAGGCGTATGGCTTAGAGATTGTTGGTACGCAACGAATACATGCGAAATAGCCTATGTCGGTATCGCAAACTGTGAACCCGTTGCTGCGACCAAGTTTCGATAAGGAGTGGAAACTTCTTCTTGTGGTTGCTTCGTTCTACAAGGACATTGCGGATAAACTTGTCGAGGGTGCTCAATTGGAGCTTGAATCGGCCGGGGCAATACACGACGTGCTCGAAGTGCCGGGTGCGCTGGAAGTGCCAACAGCGATCTCCATAGCGGATCGTTGCTCAGATTTTGATGGATATGTGGCGCTCGGATGTGTCATCCGGGGGGAAACCACTCATTATGAAACTGTTTGCGATAATTCGAACCGCGCCATCCAACTCCTGGGGCTGCAGGGTTTGTGTATCGGTAACGGTATTTTAACGGTTGAAAATCATGGACAAGCTGAAGTGCGTGCGGACCCAAAAGGTCACAATAAAGGGGGTGCCGCCGCGATTGCGGCATTGCATCTGATTTCTGTTGCGCAGCAATTACAGACGAAGAATGAAGAGATTGGCTTTAAGCCAACGGGAACGGTTGGTCCTCTGGATGGGTAGATCAGATCAGCTAGGGATGATCGGTGATGCTGTGCATAAACCGAGTCATTACTCGAGAAAGCGATCTGTCGCCCGTTTATATGCTGTTCAAGCTTTGTTTCAGATGGAGGCCAGCGGACAGTCCTCGGACACTGTCATCCAAGAGTTCTTGAGCTATCGCATCGGTGAACGCATTAATGATCACGAAATGATGAAGGGTGACGTTCAGTTATTTTCCAAGCTTGTGGAAGATGCTGTCAATTTGCAGGCGCTGATTGATCAAATGACCGAGCGTACTTTGGTTAAAAAGTGGCCAATTTCGCGCATTGATCCAACGGTACGGAACCTTTTTCGAGCGGCGGGAGCGGAATTCATGAGAGGGGATACGCCACCGAAGGTCGTTATCGATGAATTTGTCGACGTTGCACGCGCTTTTTTTCCCGAAGGACCGGAACCAAAACTTGTCAATGCCGTATTGGATCGTATGGCGCGTGAATTTCATCCCAAAGATTTTTGACGCCCGTGTTGGCGTATGATGTGGCTGTTCCTTTTTGGGTGAAGAGTTATGACTGAATCTTATCTGTGTTTACTTTTTGCCGTTTGAACAACTTGATATTTTGTAAGGACTTTGACCTTTGTAGGTCTTGGGTCTGGTCAGTATGTAGGTGCTCCACCTTCAAAAATGTTTTCTTCGGAATAGCTGCATGGATCTTCTTGCATTTGCAGATGCAGTTCGTCGCCGTTATAGGGATGGGCCCGTGCGAGTTCTTCGTCGAAGTCAATCCCTAAACCCGGTAATTTTGACGGTACAATGAAGCCATCTTCGACACGTAGCGTTCCTTTGATCAGTTTGTCGTGAAAGTGTGTTTCGATTGTTTCGCACATAAGGATGTTCGGTATCGTTATTGCGAGTTGAATGTTGGCTGCCCATTCGACTGGACCGGCATAGAGATGCGGGGCTATTTGTGCGTTGTAAACTTCGGCTAATGCGGCGATTTTTCTGCCCTCCCATATTCCACCTGCTCGACCAAGCGCGGGTTGTAGTATGGTCGCGGCGCCTGTTCTAAGAGCATGTGCGAATTCACCTTTCGTGGTGAGTCGTTCCCCCGTTGCGATAGGAATGCGAACCGAACGCGCAACAACGGCCATCGCGTCGATGGCATCGGGTGAAACGGGTTCTTCAAACCAGAGAGGTGCGTAGGGCTCAAGCGCCTGCCCCAATCGGATTGCACCGGCGGCTGTAAATTGTCCATGTGTGCCAAAGAGAATATCGGCTTTGTCGCCCACGGCTTCTCGAATGGAGCGACAAAACGCCACGGATCGACGAATGTCGGACATTGCCGGCATATGACCACCCCGGACCGTGTAAGGTCCTGCTGGGTCAAATTTTAGGGCTGTGTAGCCACGCTTGACGAATGCGGATGCTGTCTCAGCGGCTAATTCTGGAGATATCCAGAACTCCGAGATATTCTGATGCGGGAGTGGATAGAGATAGCTGTAGGCTCGAATTGTATCGTTTATTGTTCCGCCGATGAGGGCATGAATGGGGCAGTCATGATCCTTTCCCAAGATATCCCAGCAAGCAATCTCAAGACCGGACCAAGCCCCTATCACTGTCAGGTCGGGACGTTGTGTAAATCCGCTCGAGTAGACACGGCGGAACATCAACTCAATATTCTGGGGATTCTCGTCGGCCATGTGGCGTTCGAAGATATCTTGGATGACGTGCGTCATAGCGTTCGGACCAATTGAGGACGCATAGCACTCTCCCCATCCGATGACCCCGGTATTTGTTTCTAATTTGACGAATATCCAGTAGCGTCCTCCCCAGCCTGGAGTTGGTGGCGCCGTAACGATTATGTCGAGGTTTTGAAGTTTCATGCCGTTGGTGTCGTTCAATTGTTGTTTTTAGCGTTGCGTTTCGTGCCGATATCACATGCGGTGGTAAGATCAGTGATCATCGCGTGAAGGGATTCTGTTCCCTTAGATGACCGCACCAATCGTGTGAGCGCTGTGGGCGTTCCTTACCGGGGGTGCGTGCGCTTTTGCGTCGTCTTCGTCGCGGATGTCTGTTTCTTCAGCGGCTTATCACGGGCCTTCATCGCCGTTGAATTCCGTAACCGATGCCCAGGCAACCGTATCCGCATACGCCCTTGAATCATGGCTTTATGCATCTGCTTGGGTAACGATGTCTTCGCAAACTAAACAAGCGTCCGCAAAAACGTTTATTCACTGGGAATAGCCGACACACATTCCCAGCCACAGAGACGACACAAGGCAGGGTCACACTGCAACCGATCAATCAAGTCTCGGGTTGTGGGCATATCCCCTATCGCCTTGGCGATAAAAGAACGCGCTAAGGCATATCCGTCTTTATGGCGCGTCCTTGCCGGTGGCGGTCACGGCGAAAAAACGTTTCCGCCGGTTGCAGATCAAGAGCGGCGACAACGCGTTGGCATGTCATTCAAGGGGCTGAGCTCTGTGCTCGACGTGGAAAGGAATTCCACTTGAAATCGATTCCAGATATGTGATATGCAGGGGCGATACGAGTTTGTCGTGTATTCCTCTATATGTTGTTGTTTCTTTTTTCATATATGAAGAAATACCGCATGTCTATTTTGTCTTTCAGAAAATACCCAAAAAAGGGGAAAATCCGCTTAAATGCAGTGTTTTGCAAGTGCCTCATAACATTAACAGCGTCATCAAGCGGATATACAGGCTTGTTGATAATACTCATTAACACACTTTCGATATCTGTGAGAAACTATATATGATGTGGAAAAATATGATGTGGAAAACAAGAAAAATTATAGCGCTGTTGATTTTTCTGACTGTGCCTGGAACATTCCCGATTGTCGCTCATTCTGCAGGATGTTTCGATTCGGTCTTTCTTGGACAGTATGTACTTGGTAATTGGAACGGACCAGGTCCGAATTCGGACTCTGAACGTTGGGAGGTTGGCGGAATTGTCGGAACAAACGAAAGTTTCGCGACAAAAAAGGAACTTCGAGTGCACATGAAAGAAATGGTCGAGCAATGTTCGGTGAAAGGAGCCCAAATAATTGCGGATGCGGAACGACATATGATGGCCCGAAAAGATACAGCGGTTGCCCGCTTTGAAGAATGGTGCAATGATCCGATATTCTGTCCGGCAATCATGGACATTTCGATTAACTACGAACGCAATCAGATTGATAAAGAAATTGAACGGATGAAGACATGGTATGGCGGAAATATCAAAAAGTGCAAAAAGAATTTTAGAGACGCATTCAGGGAAATCAGTAAGCTTTTGTGTTCAACGAATTGACCTTTGTCGCAGTCTGCGTGGTAATCGCATCGTTACTTATGCAATTACACCTGCAAAAATGATTAAGAATTTTATTGACGTTTTTTCAGGATTGGATTTCACTGTTTCTTGAATGTTGAAGACGTCCATCCCGAGAGGGCGAATGAAATTCGTTTCTCAAGCGCCGGCACCGACATCGCAGTCAACGGCGTGGTAGAAATTCTACCCATGACACGAGAGCGGTCTCCGTTGCTGTTAAAGTGAAGATGAAGATCATATTCACCACCGGTCTTATGGTTCAGATGAAGAACGGCTAGGTCTTTCCCGGCCTTTATAGTGGCAATATTTATAGACTTAATCACCTTTTTGAAGGACGTATGTCGAACGGGAATTGATGATGATACGACGCTATGAATGGTCTGCCTTTCGTTCGAATGAGTTTCGTGAAGCGGATCCTGAGCGAACGATTGCGGTCTTGCCAACCGCTGCCATTGAGCAACACGGGCCTCATCTTCCCGTGGGGACCGATATGTATATTGCTCAAGGAATGTTGGATGAACTGTGCCGGCAATGTCCTGATGATGTCGATATACGCATTCTTCCGGTTCAATCGATTGGCAAATCCAATGAGCATATTCATGCGTGCGGAACGTTGAGTTTGACAGCGCAGACCGCTTTGGCTGCGTGGATCGATATTGGTCATTCGATCGCACGAGCGGGTTTGAGGAAAGTTGTTATTGTCAATTCTCATGGCGGTAATTTGTCGACGATTGACATCTTGGTACGTGAGTTGCGTGTTCGATTCGAGATGTTCGCTGTTAAATGCCAGTGGGGTTCCTTCGGTTATCCGGATGGTTTGTTTTCGGAACAAGAGAAAATCTACGGAATTCACGGAGGAGATTTTGAGACATCTCTCATGCTTGCCTTTCAGCCTCATACGGTTGATATGATGTCGGCACGAGACTTTCGTTCAAGTGCGGAAACGGCTGCAATTGCCCCGACGGGTTCGATAAGTTACGGGTGGGTTGCATCGGATCTTGGCCCAGACGGTGTTGTTGGCGAGGCGCATTTGGCAACAGCCGAGAAAGGGCGGGCGGTTTGTTCCCATCAAGTTGCTGGTTTTGTCGACCTGCTGCGCAAGGTTCGCGATGAAAATCCATCTTGGCAATCGCCGGGTAGTAGAATGTGAAATTCGGGAGCGAACGTCGCGTCAATCCTGCAGAAAATTTTAATTTGTTCAGTTACGATACCTCGAATGATGTCCACTTTAGATCGCCGATGTAGCGCCAAGCGAGTTGTCCTTCATCATTCATAATAATGAGATGAAGCCAACTGTTGTCAAATAAAGCGCGTATGTCCGGATGGCGTTGCAAAATATCTGTTATTGCAGAGCGCGGAGCTTCAATAATGACGGTTAATCGAAGTGCGTCATGATAGAAGTTTTCTCCATCATGCACAGATTGTAATGGTAAGCCAGGTTTTAGGTTTCCACCATTGCCTTCTAAGACACCGATCCCACCAGTCACATTGTGAAGTAATTTATTTCCGCCTCCAAAAATATCTGGGGCGACGGTAGAGCCATAGTACTGTAAGCTGATCCAGCTCGCCACGACGACTGGCGCTGTGAGAATCAATTCAAGAACGGAAAATCCATCGTCGGCTTTCCAGTCGTAACTGTGCAAGAAGCATTGTCCATCAAGTGTGGCCCCGTCTGTCCGGCTTCGCGGAGCGGCAATGAAGGCGCGACACCCCGCCAGTCCCCACTCTGGACGCAATTCTGCCCAGTCGTTGGCACGTCTTATGACATCGTTTTCTTGGGTCGCTCGAGGTAAATGGGTTGCCCGTTCAGTTCGTGCCAGACGACCGGCCTCTGTCAGCCAGTGCTTGAGTTGATTCAATTCGGTGGAAGAAAAGAGAGCCGTGTGATCGTGATCGAAGATGGTCATTTGATCCGTCGTTGTATCATGTAAGGCGGCGATAAATTTGGTGTCGGTGGGCACTGTAATTCCGTTTTCGGCGAGACCGGTTCGCACCTCCGTGTCGTTGAGAAGCCCGACGAGTAACCGGGCATTCACGTCGCCCGCATAACCACCGCATGCACCACAGTGTAAACTGCTCTCGTGCGGATTGTTTGTCACACTCGCACCATGCCCGGCAAGCATGACGATGTGTCCAAAGTTTGACGTTAAGGACATTGCTTCCAATATGCCTTTTGCCATTTGAACGCGGTGTGCAAGATCGACGGTGGGATCAAACCGCGGCACCGGGTCGAAATCAGATGTTATCGTTCGTGTCTTCATTCCATCTTGGATGAGTTTTGCGGCATATATTGGTCCGGTTGCCTCTACGTAGGCAAAGGAGGAGACAGCGGCGAGTTTGAAGCGTCCCCAGGCTCTTTTTGCCCGTGCCGCGTAGCGGCGTGAGAGATCATCTGTCGCGGATTCCTGAGTTGTCGAAGTTATTGCCGTTTTCATGAGAGCGGGTCCTCGTGCTTCGACAATATCGGACCCTGCGGTCCGATGTGCCGTGGCTAACCCAAAGAATCCGGCGAAACCCATTGTCTCTATACGTGTATCCAGACTCTCTAACGCACGTCGAAAAACTTCCGAGCGCACATCAATGCAGAACGCGGCTTGTAGAATCGGCCGTTCATCAATGTTACGCGGTGTCGCACCCGTAAGAATCTTTCCAAGATTTCTTTGCTCGGAATATTCTGAGGCCATCTGAAAGACAGCGTCAATTTTGTTGTCTTTTGTTGAATGTAAGGGATTGGCGTGCATTGACAGGACGTCCGTCCAGTAATCTGCTAGTTCATTATGATAGAGATGGAACAAGGCTTCTTCCCAGACTATGCGAATCGCGAGTAGTTCTGTTGTCGTGCTGTCATGATGTCCGAGCAATTCGCTTTGCCACAACAGGTACCGCGCATATTGCGCCCAACCGCCGAGAGAAATGAACAGTCTGTGAAACACGCTCATGGCCGTTTGTGGTGTGAGCGAAAGTACGTCTGAAGATCGTCCCAAGGCTCTCCAGTGCGAACGTGATGTTTGTTCAACAAAGGAACCAAAGCCAGTGAGGCCATGAATCTCGGGAGTCAGATCACGTGTGGCAAAACTTCTCCATCGAATATAGGCTCCTTCGGATCGGCTTGGTTGCCAAAGGGCCTGGCCTTGATCAAAATGACTGGCGGCCCATTGTCCGATACGATCTTCAATAATGTCCGGCCATGCGATACCTGAAACGTCCGAGGCAAGATCGGCAATAGTAGGCAAGGCGTGTGGAGCTTCGGGTGGGATGTTTAGGGCTTCTGTGACAGATTCAATCGACAGTTGATAGGGATTTTCTGTCAATCGCTTGAGGGCGTTGGCTATATCCTTCTTTGTTATGTCACCTGATTCATATTTTTTTGCCCAAACGTCTCGTTTCGGGACAATCCGGGTACCGGCGATTCGGGCGTATCGGGCAATTGTGACGTCTAGAGGTTCATTCTGTTGTCCGAGGAACGGATTGACAGCAACACTACAAGCCAATGGGAATAGCGGAGGGATCGCCCGGCTCGCTTCGTGGGCTTCGGTTGTCAAATCTGTTTCAGAGTCAGATGGTGTGTTCGGTTCTCTCGACATAGGATAGTTCCACAATTAGGAATGAAGAGACGGTTTTTTCCAGCTACCCAGAAACCGATCAAAGAGAGCGTTAGCGTAAAGTCCATTTGTCAGATGAACCCTTAGCCCAGCCGCGGCGGGATGTGCTGCCCAGAGAGGAAATGTGGCCTGTGCAACAGCGATTGCGCCGAAACTCATCAGTGCCAGGGTGATCAGCGCCCATTCAAGTGGACCCGGTATCGGGGCAGACGGAAGCGTTCCTTCCGTCAAGAACTCTGCGAATGATTGCAAGAGAAAATAGCTGATGGATGTCGCTGTTGCATAAATCGCTGTTCGACGCGTTAAGGCCGCAGGGGCTGCATCCGCAAATCCTTGTGCCAAAAGATAGGCCACTCCAAACACCAGAATCATACCCAATGTAATCGCTTGGACGGATTTAGTGTCAAATCCTATAGCAAACCCGATGAGGCAATAGATGATGATTGCGACTGCGAAGGCTCGAAGGACGTTTCCCCAACTTGGCACGGCTACTGGGCCCGGACGTTTGTTTGCGGTAACCAGCTTGACGGTCTCGCCTGAACTCAGAAATGCATGCGCCTTGTACAGTGAATGTGCCACGATATGCAACAAGGCGAGGGAAAAGAGTGCGAGACCGCATTGCAGCACCATAAATCCCATCTGTGCGATTGTTGACCAGGCCAATGACGTCTTTACCGAAGGTTGTGTGAGCATAACCAAGCCTCCAAACAGAGCGGTAAAGCCACCCAGCATAACCAGCAATGCCATGATTCCAGGTGCGATCAGCAGTACATCCGCAAAACGAATCATCAGGAAACCACCGGCATTGATGATGCCTGCGTGAAGAAGGGCCGACACCGGGGTTGGCGCTTCCATGACTTCGGTTAACCAGCCATGAAGGGGAAACTGAGCGGACGCGAGAACGGCTGAGAGTGCGATCAGTACGGCGGCGCATGCGGTTAACAGGTTTGCATTGGAATGGTCGAGTATTGTCGCGATATCTGTCGTGCCATAGGCATAGATCAAGCAACCGACCGCCAATGATAGAGATATTTCGCTTAGTCGCGATGTGATCGCTTTTTTTTGGGCGGCTCGAATGGCCGCTGCACGATTCGGAAAAAACAAGAGCAGTCGGTTCAAGGCGATGCTTGTCAGTATCCATGCTCCGAGAAGTTGGACGACATTGGCAGACATAACCAATGTTAAGACTGCGGCCAGAACCAGTGACATCCATGTAGAAAAATAGCCTTGACGCATTTCCCGATCCATAGAAGTCGTTGAGTAACGTAGAACGATCCAGCCAACGAAGCTGACCAAGTTGCCCATGACTGTACTGACGACATCCAGGCGAACGGAAAGACCCACACCTGCGATGCCAAGCAAGGCCGACGTGCTCGGTCCGTCCACTATAAGTACAACGGCAGATGCGACGTGTATTGCAATTACAAACAACATGATAAGCTCAGCGAGTTTGGATTGTTTGCCTTGATTGCGAATGAGGCCGGAGGAAGCTAGGCCCGCAAAGCCGGTCAGAAGAAGCGGTGCGAGCAACGGTAAGAACACGTAGATCGGAGTCACGATTGCGGATTCCTCTTATCGATTGAGTTATTAATGGCATTCATTCGTGCGGAACCTTATGGTGTGTATAAATTAAAATAAAATACATTGTTTCATCAATTTCATTCGATTAAATGAAACAAATGCGTTTGAATTACCGTCATCTTTATTATTTCTGGGCGGTCGCTCATGATGGGCATTTAACCCGTACCGCGGCTCGGCTGAACCTGTCTCAATCGGCTCTCTCTGTTCAAATCAAGTTACTCGAAGAACGGTTGGGGCACGCGCTTTTTGTACGCCAGGGACGTCAACTTCATTTAACGGAAGCAGGCCGGGTTGCACTTGATCATGCTGATTCGATTTTTGCGACCGGTCAGGAAATGTTGGCGACCTTGGAAGGAGTTGAATCAACACGGCAAATCCTGCGGGTCGGGGCATTATCGACGTTGTCCCGGAATTTTCAGATCAATTTTTTACGTCCTATTCTTGGGCTGCAGGATGTTGAAGTTTCGTTGAAGTCAGGGAGTCTTGCGGAATTGATGGACGGCTTGGAGACCTTACGTCTTGACGTTGCGTTGATGAACAGAGAACCATCAAGTGATACCTTGGTGCCTTATGTTATTCACCATGTCGATGAACAAGCAATTGGTTTGGTAGGAACGTTATCCCGTCTTGATCCCGATCAGCCCTTGGTATCATTGCTTCGGGAACAACCGATGATATTGCCAACGACAGCAAGTGCTGTTCGCGTGGCCTTTGATTCATTGGTCAATCGACAAGATATTCAACCCCGGGTGATCGCTGAAGTCGACGATATGGCTATGATGCGATTGTTGGCTGTGGAAGATATCGGGCTTGCGCTTGTCCCAAGAATAGTGGTCCAAGATGAATTGGCGTCGGGCCGGCTTGTTGAGGCGATTGAACGGCCTCCCATTACAGAAACATTCTTTGCTGTTACAATGGAGCGGCGATTTCCTAATCTTTTATTGAAGCGTTTGTTAACATCGGATGGACTTCGACGAATTGAGTAAAATCACCACAGTTTACCGTTTGACGATCTCTTGAATTGGGGTTCACTGAAAGAATCAATAGCAGAATACGGAATCATGTATCACCAATAACTCATATTCGCATCATACGTAACGTTCCGAGGTTTTACACAATATCAAGAAATGGCAAATCAAGAAATGGCAAACGTAGAATCCGGAACTGGATATTCATGGGATGGTGGATTGAAACTTGTAACGTGAGAATGCACCTTAATCAAATTTTCGGCTGGGTGCGAGCACTGTGGCTTCACCAACCAAAACTTTTTTGTCCTTTACAGAACAATGACAGTCCAGCCGGACCCTGCGTCTGGAAAAGTCAATGTCGATGACTTTGACCTCCGCATGAACGATATCATTGGGACGTACGGGAGCGAGAAACCGGAGCGACTGTTCCAAGTATACTGTTCCATGACCCGGAAGTTGTTCGCCGATAACGGCTGAAATCAATCCGGCGGTGAGCATGCCATGCGCAATTCGGCCGGCAAAAATCGTATCGCGGGCATAATTGTCATCGACATGTACGGGATTGTGATCTGTTGAAACTTCAGCAAACATCCGAATGTCTTCGTCAGTGATCTGTTTATCGAGAGAACGTGACAGGCCGATTTCAAGATCTTCGATGCAGATTGTTCCTTTGCGCAAAATTGTCAGAATTAATACTCCCCTGTCTGTACTACTGATGTCGGTTATCGATCTTCCGATGTGTTTTTTATCGCGCGCGTCGTGGGAAATCTATCTTAAGTGTCCAATGGTATAGGTGGGTGTTATCTGGTTCTTGTTCAAAAAGAATCGGAGAGCTTCGTTGTCGGGTTGGTGGACGGTCTTGGTTTCGGTAGCCGCCAATCCACCTGCTACAAAGAGACAGTCGATCCCTTCATTAATTGCACCTAGAATATCGGTCGAAATGCCGTCTCCAATTGCCAGAATTGATCTGTTTGAAACATTCGGTCGGATGGAGGCCAAGCGCCGACGTGCAAGATCGTAGATTGGTGCAAATGGTTTACCGAAGTAGAGACTTTGTCCTCCTAAATCTGAATAAATTTGCGCCAATGCACCCGCGCACCATTCTCGAACGCTTCCGCGATCAACGACGATGTCCGGATTGGCACACAAAAATTTGAGTCCTCTTTCCTGTGCATTTTTAAGATCCGGTTCCATTAAAAATGGATCTGCCTGCGGGCATAAGGGGCCGGTGCAGACGATGCCTTGGGCGTCTTGGGGATCGACCCGAGTAATCTGAACGGGATCTGCAATGATCTGGAGTGGCTTAAAGAAAGCGGCATCCTCGGGCGTGCCGATAAACCAAACTTTTTCGCCAACAACCCCACGAAACATTGCGGCTCGTGCGCTATCACCACTTGTTGCGATGCTATCCCAAGTTGAAGGCGGCACACCAAAGTAAGCGAGTTGTTTCGTGACATCATGCCGTGTTCGTGGTGAGTTGGTCACCAATATGACTGTACCGCCGGTTTGTCTGTATGTTTCAAGTGCCGCGACGGCTTCGGGAAGTGCGTGACGCCCATTATGGACACATCCCCAAAGATCAACAAAGAGAGCATTGTAGTGGTCCGAGATTTCCGCGATGTGATTGATGATTTCTGTCAACGGTTCAGTGTTCTGAACTTACCGTACGCATATTGTGAGGCCTCAAGAGCATGAATGTGCGTGAGTAAGTCTGTCTGTGAGCTTGATAAGATCGAATGATACACCTCGGATATTCTTGATAAAGCAAAAGGTGAATTCGAAATTGATGGCGTCAGTTGATCATGCGCTATTTCGAGGAATGGCGTGGTCAACATGTCAGATTCGGGATAATTTGTTTTTTTCGACTGACAATTCCCGGCAGCACCACGGTGTCCGCGTCAACAGATACTCCAAAACTCTTGATCGCAATATTCTTGACGAGAGGATTGGGAACAAGAAGAGTAGCCTCTTCGTTCAAAATGTCGACGACAAACAACAGGACTTGATCAATGTTGTCTTCGGCCGCCACGGAGTCCATTGTTTGCGTGAGTCCCGTTTTACGGTCCAGAACCGTGTTTGCCGATGTGGTTTCAAGGACGCTTACGCGGAGTTTGGTTCCTTCAAGTTCATAGATCTTGGAGTCCATGCGTAGCAATTCAGCATCTGAGAAAGACGAAATATCGGATTTGGCTGCAAACATTTCGGCGGCGTATGTTGGGATGTCGAGATCGAGATCCGCTGCAAGCTGTTTGGCCAGATGTTCGTCATGTTCCGTGGTTGTTGGCGATCGAAACTCTAACGTGTCTGAGAGAATACAGGTGAGCGCTACCGCTTTGGCCCAGTTCGGCATCTGTTTGCTGTCCGAACCCATTAAGTCAATGAGGACTGTTGCCGTGCAGGCCAATGAACGGATTGTGATGTCGATGGGTTCCTTGGTTTCGAGTCCGCCAACCAATCTATGATGGTCAATGATGGCGCGTATTTGTGCGTTGTTGATGTTATCGGGTAGTTCGGTTGGATTATTCGTATCGACGATTACAACGGATGCATCATTCTCTATGTCCGAGATTATCTCGGGTTTTTCGATGTCCCAACGACTTAACAGAAATTGCGTTTCGGTGTTCGGTTCACCGAGCAGGACAGGTTTTGCGGACTCGCCTTTGATCGTATTCAGATACCAGGACCATAGAATGCAGGAACCTGTGGTATCGGTATCGGGAGACTTGTGTCCAAAGACTTGAATAGTCAATGTGTTTACTTTCTCTATTGGTTTTCTTTGATCCATCAGTCCATCGTGATAGAAGATGAAGGACCCTGTGAGTGTATGGGTGAAAGCAGCCTATTTTTATCCTGCCACGTGGTGGAATTCAAGAGAATCGGATGCTGATTTCTTAATGCGAGACCTGAACGTGAAAGCCGACCTCAACCGTAATCATGTTTTCCGTTCGCAAAACACGTTGCGCTCGTTCGAGGCTGCTGGCAGGATATGCCTTGATACATCATCATGATCTTGTGCATGCTCTGGATGGACATAGAATGCTGTCCCTTCGCAGAAGTTGCGACTTGCGAATAATGTTTTTGCTGTTTGCGCGGATGCCGGGCTGTTGGCAGCGTCTCCTGTTTCTCTGACTTTTATCCAAACCACGCCTTTGCCGATCGGACCCTCTGCGACCGCAACTCGCATTGGTCGCCGCCAATGCCGTCCCCTGATCCTGTGAGTGCATGATCTCCGTCCGCAAGACCCCATTCTCTTTCTGCAAGAAGACCAGCGACGAGCGGTGGTATGCATCCCCTTCATCTTCTCCAGAATCCGCGTCCGACAGTGATTTTCGGTTTGAAGAGACCGCGCACGGCGCGAGACTGTCCACAGCGACTTTTGGATATATTTGGGGCGTTGGCGGGACCTTTCAAATGTGAAAATGACGGTTAATGCTCTAATTTGATTGTTGGAATAAACCCTCCACGTTCAAGATCACGTTCCCATATTGATGCATAAGTGATAGCAAGAGATTCAGGCGGTCGTTAATTCTCTTCTCGACGAATCCCACAAAGCGCTTGCTAGATTGCTCTGTATCGCATAGAAGCACCGATTTAGATCGTACGTCCGGCCATTGGCATGCCGAGTCGTGCGCGCACCGCATGCATCATCAATGGAGACGGAAATGCCAAAAATGAAAACGAAATCGAGTGCCAAGAAACGGTTTAAGATTTCCGCGACCGGAAAAGTCATTCGGACACAATCCGGAAAGCGGCATGGCATGATCAAACGATCAAATAAATTTATTCGCAATGGTCGGGGTACCAGTGTGATGTCAGACCCTGATGCCAAGATCATCAAAAGCTTTATGCCTTACGACCGTTGAAGGAATTTTGAAATATGTCTCGAGTAAGAGGTGGGACCTTAACGCATTCGCGTCACAAGAAAATCATTAAGGCCGCAAGAGGGTATTATGGCCGTCGTAAGAATACCTATAAGGTTGCTAAGCAGGCCGTTGATAAGGCAAACCAATATGCGACACGTGATCGACGTAACCGTAAGCGTAATTTTCGTGCCCTTTGGATCCAGCGTATTAATGCAGCGGTGCGTGCCCATGATGAAAGTTTGACTTATTCTCGTTTTATATATGGGTTAGGTTTGGCCGAGATTGCGGTTGATCGGAAAATCTTGGCGGACTTAGCGGTTAGAGACCCGGAGGCCTTTCAGGTGATTGTCGACCGAGTTCAAAATGTACTTAAGGTTTAGTTGATCGTTTGCTTCTTCGAAGAGCTCTTGAACAACGTACTCAGTGTTGGGAAGCGTTGTCTTTGTCTCGTGGTATGCTCCCCGTATTGGTTTCGTGTTTTGATTTGAATGAATCCGATATGAGACTTCCCATCCGTTCGTGTTAGGGTTTCGTTATGGATGATTTGAGACTCAAATTTTTGGATTTGATTTCTAAAACTGAAAGCGAGGAGGCGCTCGAAGTTCTCCGTGTGCAAGCACTGGGAAAAAAGGGGGAAGTGAGTCTGCGCATGCGGCAACTTGGGCAAATGACACCTGAGGAACGCAGAGAGCAAGGTCCTGCTTTAAATGCACTTAAGGATGAGATTCATGCAGCTTTGGTGGCGAAGAAGACCGCCCTGAAGAATAAGGCGCTCGATGAACGCTTGCGCAATGAATGGTTGGATGTGACTCTTCCGAGTCGTTGGAGGCCACGGGGCAGTTTGCATCCTGTTTCTCAAGCGACCGAGGAAGTGACGGCAATATTTTCTGATATGGGCTTTTCCGTTGCGCACGGTCCCCGTATCGAGACGGATTGGTACAATTTTGATGCTTTGAATATTCCTGAACATCATCCTGCGCGAACCGAGATGGATACATTTTATATTCGTCGTGCTGAAGGGGCGGAAGAGCCACCGCGAGTCTTGCGAACGCATACATCTCCTGTGCAAATCCGGGCGATGGAGACTTTGGGAGCGCCTTTACGGGTGATATGTCCCGGAGGCGTCTATCGAGCGGATTATGACCAGACGCACACCCCTATGTTTCATCAAGTTGAAGGTTTGTGTCTTGATACAGACACATCAATGGCCAACTTGAAATGGGTGCTTGAAGAATTTGCGCGGAGTTTCTTTGAGATCAATAACATTGATCTTCGCTTTCGTGCATCTCATTTTCCATTTACCGAACCATCCGCGGAAGTTGACATTCGTTGCTCCTGGGAGAATGGACAATTGAAGCTTGGCGAAGGTGATGATTGGTTGGAAATTCTTGGAAGTGGAATGGTGCACCCTAAAGTCATTCAAGCGGGTGGGATTGATCCAGACAAATACCAAGGATTTGCTTTTGGACTTGGAATTGACCGTATTGCGATGCTTAAGTACGGAATTCCAGATTTGCGTGCCTTTTTTGACAGTGACCTACGTTGGTTGCGGCATTACGGCTTTTCCGCACTGGATATTCCGACTTTGCATAGAGGATTGTCGCACTAATGGTTGTCGTTTTTGATTTGGTGACAACATCGGTCGTCAGTCTACGCAGAGTGGATGAGGCTTGAGCGTATTTTTTCCGAGATGCAACTCCGGTTCTTTGTTATGGCATGGATTCTGGGATCAATGCACTGCGTACAGCAACGGCCATGCGGTGATATCCCGGCCACGTCATTTACAGTTCCGGAGAATGGCTAACATCAGCATTGTACGTGAGTGATGTTCACGGTTTTCCAGATGCTGCGCCATTATTGCTACAGCACCGTAAGTAATAATGGGTGACGAGGGCTATATAGCAGGGGATATATAGCGGATGACTTCGGTCGTCTTCTCGGTCAAAATAAGGCTTGAACGATTTGTTTCAAATTTTGGTAATTACCGGATGATGAGCAAGCGGTCAAATTTGAAACTTGTGCTTCACCCATCTTTAACAAAATTTCTTTAAACACCGTCGGATTTTGGTATTTTTCGGATG